>CAXEMW010000059.1:0-14894 GCA_963997395.1 uncultured Planctomycetaceae bacterium | reverse complement strand
GCACACGTCCTTTCTCAGATCCAGTCGATGCAAAAGAGGAATGGCGGCGAGTCGGAGAAGTGGTCCGGATTCTCTCACGTGAATCAGACTGCCCACTATCCATCGATACGTCCAAGGCTTCTGTGGCCAAAAATGCGCTAGAGAACGGCGCTGAAATAATTAATGATGTCACAGGCCTTGAGGGCGACCCAGAGATGATCAGAATCGCTCGTGAGACTGGTGCTGGAATTTGTGCCATGCATATGCAAGGCACTCCAAAGACCATGCAGATAAACCCAACATATGAAAACGTTGTGGCAGAAGTTTATGCATATCTAGAGGATCAAAAGAATGCGTTCGCTACGGCTGGCATTGCCCCCGAAAAAATCTGCCTTGATCCCGGCATTGGCTTTGGAAAAACGCACAGTCATAATATTGAACTGATGAAATATGCATCCAAATTTCTTGATCTTGGATGCCCCATTTTAATTGGTCATTCCCGTAAAGGGTTTCTTGGCAAATTAGTAAAACAAACACTCCACAGGGAACCCTCGTTACACGAACGTGATATCGCAACAGCTGCGGCAGCCTGTAGCCTAGCTGACCAGGGCATCCATATCTTGCGAGTGCATGATGTGGCAACCGTGCGACTTACTCTCACTGCCTACGCATCAAGCCGGACAAGCGTATAGCCGTCATGAAGCCATTGCATTGCGGGCAATAGCAACACACTGCCGAATATCATTCAAAGGACTGTCTGGGTTTTTCTCATATTCCAGAGAGAGGGCACCATCTTCTGGAAACCCAACCTGATCAAGCGCCGCAAATACAGCTGGTACGTCAAGATGGCCTTGGCCAAGGATCACTCCCTCTGTCTTTTTTTGCATTTCAGCAACGTCTTTGAGGTGGATACCGTACAGCCTGCCTTTCAGAAGCCGTATAACTTCGACCGGCCGTTCAGCTGAACGAATATAGTGCCCAAGGTCGGCACAAGCCCCGATGCGTTGATCCCGGTTTTCAATAGCTTGCAAAACGTCAAGAACTTTACTGTAGCGATGACCGGGCCCGTGATTATGGATAGCGACACGAATATCAAATTCCTGAACGAGCTCCTCGAGATTATCAAATGAATCAGCTGATGGATCAGCTGTCAGAGTTTTTATTCCAGCCTGTTTTGCAAAGGAAAATACTTTTCTATTGGCTTCACTGTCTGCAGTGAATTTATTGACTCCATGGGCAGAAATCGTCAGACCCTGATCTCTGACTTTCTGCAGCACTGTCTTGATTAGCGACAGGTCGTTCGTAACCGGAAACATTTTCGGATAGAACTCAATCGCATCAAAACCCAACTCTTTTGTATGACGCAGAGCGTCATCGAGCGAATACTTTCTTAACGAAAATGCTTGGATTCCAAGACTGAATTTGGGGGGTGCCGGTGCAGCGGCATGAATGAGGGGAATTCCAACAATCCCTGCAGCAGCTGATGTCATAAAAGATCGACGACTCTGAGTAACCATAAACAAACTCCCCAGACAGGTGTAATTCGACCTACAATGGTTTTTGCCTGTGCGTGCTGACCGAGACAATGGTATTTGGTAGCGTACCATTACAGGAGAAATATCCACACCTGCGCATAAACTTTCTTTTTCTTTATAAAGAGCCGCCTCATGCCAGACAGTACAACAGATTCAAATATCAAGCTTCACGATCATTGCCATCATACTGCTGAAAAGAGTCGTGCGGCCGCGATACAGTTAGCAACAATCTCAGGCCAGCAGCGAGCGGCGTGCCTTCGGGCTGCTGCGAATACAATCCGGAAGGATGAGGCCGATATCTTGGAGGCCAACCTTCAGGATCTCGCCGCAGCACCCAGCTTTGGCCTCACAGAAGCTGCCACAGACAGGCTTCGTCTCGATAGCCAGCGAATTGAAAGCATTGCCACTGGAGTCGAAGCAGTAGCCGATCTACCAGACCCAGTCGGTGAATTGATTGAGACGTCAACACAACCAAATGGGCTTGAGGTTCGTAAGGTGCGTGTTCCCCTCGGTGTCATATTTTTTGTTTATGAATCGCGCCCAAACGTCACTGCGGATGCCGCTGCAGTCGCACTGGCCTCTGGAAACGCTGTCATTTTACGAGGAGGAAAGGAAGCGGCTCACTCAAGCAAAAGAATTATTGAAAGTATTCGTCAGGCGATCACTGCAAATGGCCTCCCAACTGATTGCGTTCAGCTCGTTGACATTGCAGATCGTGAGGCTGTTGGTGCCTTCCTCCAGTTTGACAACCTGATTGATCTCGCAATTCCTCGTGGTGGTGAAAGTTTGATACGACGAGTCTGTGCTGAAGCGCGCATGCCTGTTCTCAAGCATTTCAGTGGAAATTGCCATGTGTATGTCGACAAATCTGCTGAGCTTGATATGGCTGAAAGAATTTTGATTGATGCCAAGTGCCAACGCATGGGGGTCTGCAATGCAGCAGAATCGCTTCTTGTTCACAGAGATATCGCACAAGAATATCTTCCTCGAATAGCGAAACAACTTCGATTACGTGACGTTGAGTTGCTCGGGGACGAAGCTACCTGCCAAATTCTTCCTGAAATAGGGAACGCGACCGACGCAGATTTCGCAACAGAATTTCTGGGCCCGAAACTTTCCATAGGTATTGTCCGTTCAATTGATGAGGCTATCGACCATATCAACCGATTTGGATCTCGACACACTGATGCAATCGTAACTTCGGAGAACACTGCTGTTGAGAGATTTGCTGCGCGGGTCGATACCGCAGTGGTACTCGTCAATGCCAGCACTCGCTTCAATGATGGCAGTGAGCTTGGGCTCGGTGCAGAGATTGGAATTTCGACAGACAAGCTCCACGCACGTGGCCCATGTGGCCCGAGGGAATTGACCACATATAAATATGTCGTCATGGGAAACGGACAAACCAAAGGGTCGTGTTAAAAAAACCGCTGGAGAATTCAATGGATCAAAAAACCAGAAAAACGCCGAGGTATTGGCTTCGTGCCACCTCCTTTGTTCTCGTCGCCACCACTTTTTCAATAGTTCTCTTTGCTCAAGGTCCTCCGCGGATGCGGAAACATAGAGTTTCTGAGGCAAAAACCTTGGAGCTCGTTCCAGCAAATGAAAAACCTCCCGCAGCAAACCGTATACGAGTAACTGAAAAAGATGGCTTTCGAGTCATTGAGTCGAATGACATTCCAAAGCATACGGTTGGAAAATTTCCAAACAGAGGTAATCCAAATACCATTGCTGCCCAGAATTGGACGATCAAAATTCCGCTTCGACCAGCCCGAAGCGAAACGATAACACCTCTCCATCAGAGCACCAGTCGGGGCCCACCGAATATGCCCTTCGGCATTGCCATCAACGGCGTACTTTTTGAGCCTGGTACGGCAGAGTTCTGGATGGGTGATCGAGACGCTGACTGGAACTACGAGGCGCTTGGAGGAGCAGTTGGTCTTGGACTTGATTCCAACCATGCTCATGTTCAGCCCGGTGGCATCTATCACTACCACGGCCTTCCTACCGGATTGCTTGAAGAACTTGATTTTGTTGCAGGCAAAGATGAGCAGGACAGGCATTCCCCACTCATCGGCTGGGCCGCAGACGGATTTCCTGTGTACTACGCTTTTGGTTACAAACAACCAGACGACCCAAAAAGTGGCATTGTAAAACTCACAACAAGTTTCCAATTAAAAAAAGGGGAACGACCAAGCGGCCGTGCCGGGCCAGGTGGTCGATATGATGGAGCTTTTATTCAGGATTATGAATTTGTTGTAGGTACTGGTGATCTCGATGAGTGCAATGGGAGGTTCTGCATCACACCTGATTTCCCTGAGGGAACATATGCCTACTTCCTCACGGATTCCTGGCCGGTTATTCCTCGCGGTTTCCGCGGAACTCCTGTTGTGCTAAAGGAAAGAAGGCACGGTGCGCATCCAAGAGGTCCGCGCTGACACACCTGTATTAGTCTGAAACTTTGCCTGCAGAAAATCACAAACCAAATCGATTCAGTAGAACTTGTGGCACTCCAATATCGATAATCTGAATTCTTCCTGTATAAAGTTTTGCATCAATCGTCATAAAACCCGTTTTCGATGCAACAAAGGTCAGCGTCTCATTGGCACAAACACAGGATCCGCATGGTACTCCACGATCACAATCAAAACCTGACGGCACATCAATAGAGATGACACAAGGCCGGGGATCGATTTCTATTCGACCTAAAATTGATTCGATTGCGACTTTTGAATCACCTCTTGCGGCACCCGTCGCACCCGTTCCAAGAATTGCATCGATTACGCATGTCGCTGACGACAAGGCATTCTGCCACTGTTCGGCAACAGCCCCGGCGAGGCATACCTGGTGTATGCCTGATCGGTTGATAATTTCAAGATTCGTTAACGAATCTCCTCTGAAGCGTTGTGGTGGAGCTGCAAGTACCACCCGAACCTTGGCTCCAGCAAGTTCCAGATACCGTGCAATGACTAACCCATCTCCACCATTATTTCCGGGGCCTACCACCACGACGATGTCTTGGTCTGAAATTGAGTCGAATAGACGTACGATGGCTTCACTTGCATTTCGGCCAGCATTTTCCATGAGAACAATGCCCGGGAGGGAATATTCCTCCATCGCTACCGCATCAACCTCACGCACTTTGGCTCGACTCAACGCCAACATACGAATGTCTCCAAAAAGCCATTTCTTCTTCCGCACACCGTTTTTGCACCTTTGCAAGCATAACCGGAGCCGAGAAATTGTGTGTTTTGCGGCAGACGAACCATACTGGTTTTCGCGGCAGTTTGTGCTGCTATGATCAGGAGCGGTGTAATCACCTTCAAGGTTTCCACCGTTCGACAATCCAAATCGAAAAGGAGTTTTGGTGTGGCACAAGCAGCCCTTGCACTCGAAGACGGGACATTTTTTTTGGGTGATGCATTTGGTCACCAGGGAACGGTGACTGGAGAAGTCTGTTTCAATACCTCAATGACCGGGTATCAGGAAATTCTTACTGACCCAAGCTATCGCGGACAGATTCTTACCATGACTGCCCCGCAGATCGGCAACTATGGAATTAACCTTCAAGATGTAGAGAGCGGTCATCTTCAAATGGCCGGTTTCGTCGTCAGGGAAGCTAGCCGAATGGCAAGCAACTTCACTGCAACCGGCACGCTTGATGATTATCTGAAGGCAGCCGGTGTTGTAGGCATAAGCGGTATCGACACACGAGCTCTTGTTCGCCACATCCGAATTCAAGGAGCGATGACTGGTATTGTTTCAAGTGAAATTCTTCAGGAAGAGAAACTCGTACAAATGGCTCGGAAAGCGCCCAAACTCGTTGGTCGAGATCTTGTGCAAGAAGTCATGCCTTCTGAAATAAGTCAATGGGACGAACCGCTTGCCTCTGATGGCACACCACTTCGCCAACCAACAGAGGGTGGAGAATTTCCTCCCGATCCGCAGTATGCCGGGGAAAAACATGTTGTTGCACTTGATTATGGGATGAAATGGAATATTGCAAGGCACCTTGTTTCACAGGGCTGTAAGGTTACTGTCCTGCCGGGCAACACCACTGCGAATGAGGTGCTGCAGTTAAAGCCAGATGGAGTTTTCTTGAGCAATGGGCCGGGAGATCCTGAAGTGGTTGATTACGGAGTATCTACAGTCCGAGATTTAGTTGGAAAAGTACCAATCTTTGGCATATGCCTAGGACACCAATTGCTGGCTCAGGCATGTGGCGCAAAGACATTTAAACTTAAGTTTGGTCATCGTGGAGCCAACCAACCAGTTCTTGATCTTGACACTGGTCGAGTTGAAATCACATCACAGAATCATGGATTTGCCGTCGAGGAAGAATCTCTTCCACCAACACTTGAGGTTACGCACAGAAACCTCAACGATGGCACAATTGAGGGCATCCGCCATAAGACTGAGGCTGCGGCAAGCGTTCAGTACCATCCAGAGGCAGCAGCGGGCCCTCACGATTCATCACCTCTTTTCGTCCGCTTTCGTGAAATGCTGAACTAGCGAACAAAAAGCCGGTACAACACATTCCTAGCACGTTACAGGGGGCCAGTTGCACCCTGTTTTTGGTCCACAAGCTTCCTGAGAACTCGACACAGCTGAAACAAATTACACTGATATGTAGCTATTTCAGCCTTAAAAAAGCCAAAAATCTCCTACCAGATTTTTTTTTAAAAAAAACCCCCCGGAAAAGTTTGACATCGGGCTTCTGTGTGCAATTTTTGAGGGAAGCTGCGGGCGCCTCCGTCGCTTCACTGTCGATCAAAGGATTCGGCGGTTTTTCTCCCTATTCAAGTGTCAAGGAGGCTCACCCATGAGTCGTGCGTTTTACTTAGGCGGTCTGTCGGCCGCACTTTTATTGTGTCTGGGTTCTTTTGCCGAGGCTGGTCTTTTCGGTCACCACCATGGTCAAGCTGGTTGCTGTGAGCCAGCTTGTGGTTGTGAGCCAACGTGTGGTGTCGAGCCAACATGTGGTTGCGAGCCTACTTGCGGTTGCGAAGCTGCCTGTGAGCCTGCCTGTGGCTGCGAGCCAAGCTGTGGTTGTGAGCCTGCTTGCTGTGATTCCGGTTGCTGCAGTAAGAAGCGATGCTGCCGTCTCGGCACATGGCTTCGAAACCTTCACGAAGCAAAGATGGCTCGACGAGCACAACGTCGCTGCTGCGAGCCAGCTTGCGGATGTGAGCCAGCTTGTGGATGTGAGCCAACTTGCGGATGTGAGCCAGCTTGTGAGCCAGCTTGCGGATGTGAGCCAACCTGCGGATGTGAACCAACCTGTGGTTGTGAGCCATCTTGCGGAATCTAAATCAGCGTGACCTCTGAACTCTTCCCCGATAGTTCAGTAACTATGCCACATCGACCCGGCCGGATACCATCCGGCCGGGTTTTTCTTTTTGGAACCAGTGGTTCTTCCTGAGCCAATTCATTTCAAGAATTATCGATATGAACCGGTTCTATCGACTAGAAACTGTGACTCTTGAACGCCAGACAGCCTACTCGTGTTCAGCCAGCCATCTTTCGGCATCAAGAGCCGCCATGCAGCCGGTGCCAGCTGCCGAGATAGCTTGGCGGTAATAATCGTCAGCTACGTCGCCAGCTGCAAAGACACCCTCAACATTCGTCGATGTACGAAAGTGGTTTTGCCAAACAATATATTTCTTCTGATTGAGTTCCAATTGGCCATCCAGAAATGCCGTATTTGGCGTATGACCTATTGCCAGAAATACACCCGCTGCAGGTACTGTGGTTTCTTCACCCGATTCTGTTGTACTTTGCAAGCGAACACCGGTGACACCATCATTGTCATCACCGAGAACTTCCACCAGTTGCGAATTAAAATGAATCTCTATTTTCTCACTATCAATCGCTCGTTTTGCCATAATCTTGCTCGCACGTAATTCATCTCTCCGGTGAATAAGATGCACTCGGCTTGCAAACTTTGTGAGATACGTGGCTTCTTCAACAGCTGAATCTCCACCACCAACTACAACAAGTTCTTTATCTCGAAATCTTGGAAGCGCTCCATCACAGACTGCACAGGCACTGACTCCACGATTCTTAAAACGTTCTTCACTCTCCAATCCAAGCCAGTTGGCACTTGCACCTGTTGCAACAATCACACTCTGTGATTGTATTTCACCACCACCTGCTCGCGTCAGAGTAAATGGCCTTTTAGAAAAATCGACCTTCTGAATATCGTCGGTAATGACACGGGTACCAAAGTTGACTGCCTGTTGTCGCATTAGTTCCATTAGCTCCGGGCCCGTCACACCTTCACCAGCGTGGGGAGCCATCATCATTCGACGATCTTCAGGGAGTGCTGAATCTAGAAATGCAGCCAGATCACCCGCCGGGAAGCCAGCATAGTTCTCTACTTCACTTGTTAGCGCTAACTGGCCAAGCGGCAAGGTTCCCGCCATACGGTTCTCTTCAGTAATAGCCCCCTCAAAAACAAGTGGCTTCAACTGGGCTCTAGCGGCATATGTTGCGGCGCACCAACCTGCTGGGCCGCTCCCAATGATGACTACATTCTCGAGTGAATCTTCTGACATTCCTTACTCCCTTGGGATTACTCACGCGGCGTGCTCTCACTATTGTGCCCACACCGACGTTCTCAAAATAATTTTTGCTGCTCGCATGATAGCGTGAAACGCACATTCCTGCGTGTACGCGTCATCTCGAGAAATTCTTCTTACTTTTGTCACCCGTTTCAGCACAACACACTCGCACCAGCACTTTTGCTTCCCTCCCTCCAATTTCAACCAGTTTTTGGGCTGCTTACCCCACCCAGGAGGCAATGGATTAGTACAAAAAAAGCAACCACCCCTAGCGGACAATCTATCGTTTTTTGTAATTTTGACGCACGGCGGTATAATGCTCCGTTGTTCTTACTATCACTGGGGTGTAAAAATGACACGGAAACTACACGAATTCATGAGTGTCGATCAGGTTTCTGGACTGTTTAATGCAATCCCTGATGTGTCCTTCTTTGTAAAAGATCGGCAAAGCCAGTTTGTCCATGTCAATGACTGCTTTGTGCGCCTTCATGGATTCTCAGATGCATCTGACATGATTGGAAAGCAAGATTTTGATTTTCATCCACCCGCTCTCGCTGCGGAATATTTTGCAGAAGATAATCGAGTCATGGAATCCGGAAACCCAGTCTACGATCAAACTGAATTGGTCACGCATCACTCTGGCATGCCTCGGTGGTACCTTATCACTAAATTGCCTCTTTCAGACTCTCAGAACAACATCATTGGCTTAGCTGGCGTCATGAGACAAATTGATCAGCCAGGCGACAACGCTCCTAACGATTATCAGCGTTTGACTCCGTCTCTTGAGTACGCTTTTAACAATTGCTGCCACAATGTAAGCATACCTGAAATGGCAAAAAAGTCTGATCTCTCCACGAGCCAACTTCAACGAGACTTTCGTAAATTATTTCGGATGAGTCCGGGGGAATACGTTATGCGTCTTCGTCTTCAACTTGCTCAGCGACAACTTATTAATTCAAACAACGCGGTTGGAAAGATCGCTTCGGACTGTGGTTTTTTTGATCAAAGTCACTTCACTCGTGCCTTCCGAAAACACACTGGCCTTTCACCTTCGCAATACCGTAGTAAAGCATGGATGCAAAACACTCCTAAAGAATAGCGAGCGGGTTTCGTCGCTCTTCTAGTGTTCCGCGAGTAACCCCGATACGATTTGCTGCTCTGAGTTTTGCCCACACTTCCCGTCCAGTAACTTCACCAACCAGAAGCTTTCTGTATGCTTCAAGAATACCTGCCATTTCTTCTTGACTTTGATTCAGCATTTCAATCCGCAGGTGCTTCACTCCTTTACTAATGAGTTGCGTCACCACTTCTGCCCCACTTTGTGGCACAGCATTGAAAAGCGTATTGCGACAACCAACATCAGCAGTCAGCAGATGATCGACAGCGATTCTATCCCGCAACTGCACAACGTGATCATCACACGGCCTGCCGCAGTTTGTCTTATTTGTACCGGGAGAAAGAACCGAGCAGAACACACAATGCTCCATATGGAACATTGGCATATGCTGATGAATGACGACTTCGAGAAGATTCCCCGCCACCGCTGAGGTCAAATTCACCAACTGTTCACGATTGCAATCATAGGAAACTGCAATTCGTTCAACACCCTGTTGCTTAAAGAACTCAACAGTGAGCGGATTTGTTGCATTAAATGAAAAGTCAGCAGTGACTGGAATACGCTTGTCCCTGAAATATTCGAGGCCACTGAAATTGCGTACGAGAACACCTTCCGGATCAAACTTGGCTAACGAACTAAATATTCCCATCTCAGATGGTTTTTGTATGCGTGGTGTGGCAATAAATAACTGAGCATTTTCTTGCTTCGCCATTTCCACAGCTTCCCGATACTGCCGAATGTCTGAGAAATCTGCTACAAGATTCCTCTCCCCTAGCTGAAGTACTGAGTGCAACTGCTTTAACGTTCGCACCATGACATGCAACGTGGGCTCGATACTGCGGGCTTGCTCAATAGTATTTTTTGGTGAACCAGTCGACACAACTTTCTGAACGACACTGGTGATATCTTTTACGCGTTGGCGAATTGGCCGAGAAATAACCAAGTCTTCGAGTGCTGCAATCAACTTTTTGCGAAGGCTCCCCAAGACACTAAATGGTGCCATCGGATTGCCTGTAATCGTGGATTCGATACCACTTAGCATAAATGGTGTTCCACCAAGACGGCCGAACTGTTCTTCAAGCACGTTGTGTGTCAATGGATGCCGCTTGGCCTCTGCCAATTCTATCTCGGTAGTGACATGACAGCTTAGGCCGTTGGGAAGTGTTGCCGTGACGTGCAATGGCTCACCAACATGAGCTATGACTTCAAGGCTAACGGGCTGTTGCCTTTGCAGGTTATTTGCCTGAAAAGACTTTCGTAGACGCTGCGTCACTTGTGGATCATCGGTCTTCCATACCTGCGAACCCATTTCAATCGCATCGAAATCGATGGCATCTCGGCCAAATGCAAGTTCAACAACGCCATGACTTACAGATTCTGTGAGTGAACGACCATGATTAAATACCTCATAGACCCTGGCTCCCTGGGACGCTGCGTCAGCCGAGGTATCAAAAGCGACGCCATCTCCTCGCTTCACTGGCGCGGTGAGTTGAACCGCAATACGTTCGTGTGAAATGCCACATATCTGGCCAAGTACTACACCACGTTTTGCACTGCTTGTCGCCGGAACAAGCATTTTGTGATCACAGCCATTGAGCCAGCCCGGAGAGAATCCACGTGAGAAAGTGAGTTCCATTTCCTCAATCTGCTTTGGCTCAAAATTGACCGAACTTCCAGATACAGCTGAATCAATAGCTTGCCGGTAATTCCGTGTAATTGAGGCGACATACTCAGGCGCTTTCAGCCGCCCTTCTATCTTCAGTGAAGTCACTCCAGCGGCTACAAGTTCAGGCACAAGGGCAAAGCCTGCTAAATCCTGTGGAGACAACAGGTACTTTTGATTCCCTAAGTCAACGTGTTCTCCATCACAAATAACCTCATATGGGAGTCTGCACGCCTGAGCACATTGACCACGATTTGCACTTCGACCACCCAATGATTCACTGGTCAGGCATTGTCCGGAATAGGCTACGCACAGCGCACCATGAACGAACACCTCCAGAGGCATGTCGGTGCTTGCCGCTATATCTTTTATTTCAGAAATTGATAACTCTCGTGCAAGGACAACCCGTTGTGCACCAATCTCCTCAGCCAGCCGGATTGTTTCCGCACTGGTTAGGGTCATCTGAGTCGATGCATGAACCGGCAATTCAGGGCAGATCTCTTTCGCAAGACACGCTGCACCTACGTCTTGCAGAAGCACTGCGTCAGTCCCAGCATCAGAAAGAGCAGCAAGTGTTTCTGCAAATTGCTGTAGCTCCTCCGTAAAGATCAGCGTATTCAGCGTGACGAAGCCTCGAACACCATACCGATGCAGAAACTGAATCACTCTGGGCAATTCCTCAAGTGAAAAATTCTCTGCTCGAGCCCGTGCATTAAAACCAGAGTTCAGCCCGAAATAAACCGCATCGGCCCCGTTCGCAACTGCTGCACGCAGGCATTCAAAATTTCCGGCTGGTGCAAGGAGTTCAATTTTTGTTTGCATTCTGCATAGTATAGTTCTCTTCGCTTATTCATCAAAAAGATCTGCATTCATTGATTTAAAAGAATTCTGTGTAGAAGAAAAATTTGGCAGGAAGTCGGTTCACCTAAATTAAGAGAATCAGACAACGGCATCGCCAATTTCTGGGAAAGATCTCTCCACTAAGCAAAAACGGCTGCTGGATAATGTTCCAGCAGCCGCATGAAAACAGCGTGCTAAAGGGCGAAAAACACCCTAATTGTTTTTCTTGCTTTCTCGAATGAAGCTATTCTGAAATCCTTCTGGAATTTCAATGCAAGCAACCATCTTCCCAGTAAGAGATTTTATTCCTTCCACATCACTATCTTTGAGGCCTTCGAGTTCACTGAGGTAACTTTTGAACTTCTCAATGTCGGCTGAGTTACTGGAAATTTGTGGAGCAGCCGTTTCTAGTTCTGAAATGAGACCTCGACCGATTGTCGCACCGGTTTCTTCTATAGAGTTTGCTTCTTCAAGTAAAGATGCTGCTTCCATTCGGACTTGCATAAGTTCGGGGGGCACTGAGTAACTCACACGGGTAACATCAGAGCAACCAACTAGCGTAAATCCAATTAACCCGACAAAAATCAATTCTTTCTTTAACACTCTTTTCTCCCTTGTATTGAGCACAATGCTCCGAAAGTTAATGAAGACGGTCTTAAATATGGACCATTTTTTGAAAGAAAGGTGCCATTGCCCCCGAAATAACGAAGGCAATGACACCTCTCAAGTTCTTTTGGCGTACTTATAATTAGTCGTGAGCAAGCCAAACGCCAATCAATCAAGGCTCAGCGTGCTGCCATCATTTCGACACACTGCTGCTGAATAGACACTCATAGGAGTCGATCCAGTTAGGAACTTTGTGGATCCATCACACAAAAGTACTCCAAAAACATTCCCTGTGTGACCAGAACTTCCACCATGGTAATTTCTTTTCCAGCCCTTATCACTCAAGGTGAAATGCTGCATAGAGGCCATCTGACCATCGTTTCCGGAAATCCACGTAGCCCAACCATGCGCCCATTGCGTCCACTCAGCGGCTGTCGCGTTTTCTACAACGCAGATAGTGTTTGACAGACCATCTTTAATTTCAGCAAAAGGCAGCAGGCCCCTGTCGACCGGAGTACCGTCATAGGCACCACCATTCATCCCAAGACGGGATTCCCGCCAGGTAGTACCTTTATTGTTGGCATTACCAACCATGCTTGCCTGCCAATACCTTCGGCCAAGATTGATTCGGTAGGTCAGCGAGCCGTTCCTTTCAAATCTTCCATTCCGAGAGGCGTAGGCTTCCGGAGGATCGAGTGCTGTAACCACTCCTTGACTTGTCTGCTGTTGTTTACAAGCTATTCCCGGGTCCCAAGACGGGCACAGCGCAAAGCTGACATTTGTCGTCCTTGCAAAGTTTCTCGCAGCGTTTGAGAAAGGCGCTGACCACGGATCCTGTGCACCCGAGTTTGTTGACAAGGTTTTCAATTCTTCAAAGATGTTATTTTCTTCAGCAAATGGGAGAAGGAACACCATCCAGGAGTAGTTCTTGTTCGTCCTACCACCAGAAGTGCCCATGTTGTTCATATATGAATTAACCGTGCCATCTTGGTAGAGGTTTGTCGATGCTGGAAAACGCGCATCACCCTTCCTTGCATTCGTAGATGCGTAATTATGCATCGCAAGGCCCATCTGCTTGAGATTATTGCCACAAGACGATCGTCGTGCTGCTTCTCTTGCCTGCTGAACAGCTGGAAGAAGTAGACCAACAAGTACGCCGATTATTGCAATAACAACAAGAAGTTCGATGAGGGTAAAACCGCTCCTGTGTTGAATTTTTTTCATAGAAATCACCCGTTTCTTTTGTAAAGGATTATAAAAAGCAAAGGTGATATTATAAGAATTACATTTCTGATTATCAAACCATTTCTTGGGATTAATCGCTTTCACGATTCGACTACCAGAAACATTAAATGGTTCAAGCCGCAAGCACAGGACATCGTTGCAAACTATTAAATAAAAAGGGTTACTGAAATATTTTCATATTTCAGTAACCCTGACGATTTCTATCCAAATAATCTTCTGGTGCGGCTGAATAAATGCACGAATATTTTCCATACGTATGAAAATATTATTTCTTATTCTCCCGAACAAATGGAAGCTGAAATTTTATGCCAGCAGCCGTTTAGAAGATTTCTTTACAGTCCTGCACTTTACCACCGGGCCAAAGAACATAATCGAAGTAGATTCTGTACTCTATCTGTTTAGGATTTACTTTTTTTGAGAAACGACGTCTGCCACATTTCTGGAATCTCCAAGAACTTTGCCATTTTTAAACAAAGCTCTTTCACCTCTTCTTCGCTCTTTGATTTCTTCAACTTTTCGAGCAATTCTTTAAAAGAGGTAACGTCAGCAGCTTTTGAAGAAATTTTTTCTACATCCATTTCGATGTATTTACATTTTTCTTTGACCGCTTTCAGACTAAATCCCTCCTCAGCCCCTGTGTCATACATTTCCTCTAAGTAAGAGGCTACATCTCGCTTAGCCTGCAGGTTGTCATCCATAGGAGTGCCTTGCGATCCTCCCGTACACCCAACCAAAACCACAAGCATCGACAGACCTAAAAAACAATTTAATACAGTACGCATTTTATTTCCCCTTTAAAAACGTAAATTAATAAAATACCCTGCACACCTCACCGAGAAGAACTCAGCGTGATGTGCAGGGAAAATCATCTAAACTAAAGCACTATGTTGTGAATACGAATCAAATTCTTATGCATTAAGCACTACGGAAGCGTGCTAACTTGTCCAGACATCCGACAAACTGCATCCCGATAGGTGACGTCATCAATCTCTGTTGAGAGAAACTTCACAGCACCAGAGGCGGTCACAACACCAAACAACCCGCCAACATGGGCGGAACTGCCGCCGTTGTAATTCCTTTTCCATGCCTTGTCGCTGGCTTTTTGATGTTCAATGTCAAGACTATTATTGTGAGTAATCCATGTGACGTGACCATGCTCACCGCGAGCCCACTCTGACCACGTTGCATTTTCAACAAGTAATATCGTTTCACTCATGCCATCAGTAAATTCCGCAAATGGCACCTCCCCATCATCGTTATTGTAACCAGCCGTAGCGCCACCGTTCGCAGCACCAACCCGTACAATGTTCCAGGCGTTTTTCTTGTGTTGTGGATCCCCTACCATA
>CAXEMW010000058.1:0-15069 GCA_963997395.1 uncultured Planctomycetaceae bacterium | reverse complement strand
TGCAGTTTTTTTCAAATTCAATCGAGCTTTGAGTATCCGTAATGTTGATCTTGTCGGCCTGATTCTCTTTGCACCAGGGCTTCTGGCCGTTGAATACGGCGGCTTTAAAGCCAATGTTGATGCACAACAATTGGGCTATGTGTGGCTGTTTGTGATAACCGGCTTATTTATTATCCGCATGCTTTGTGACTCACTCATGGTTCGAAGACCTATGCTCGAACCCAACCTCAATAGTGGGGGACTCACCTTTCTCGGAATATCACTCCTTGTTTTCCTTTTAGCAAATGTTCTCACCACTCGACCAGAAAGAGATGACCTTGCAGCAGCGACGACCGCGGCCAGACTTGAGACTGGTGATGCAGAAGTCAACGCTGATCAACTAGCAAGACTTGGCCCTGGGTATCCACTCCTGTTTCTTTTGCCACACATCTCAACTCAACGCGTTTTCTCCTCCGAGGCAGTTTCCTCAGCCGGCGGCAAAACGAAAGAGCCACCGCCACGGGTTGTTCACGAAACAACAGCTCGAGCAATGGCTATCATTTCCCAACTACTGATCGTCAGCGGTATGATTTTTGTTGGGTGGCGACACTTTGAAAGTACCAAACTCGGTATTGCTGCTGCGGTTCTTTATCTTCTTCTCCCATACACGGCCATGATGACTGGGAGGGTTGACCATGCTTTACCCGGTGCGTTGATTGTATGGGCGATTGGAGCATATCGGAGACCTGTAATTGCGGGAGGTCTCATAGGGCTAGCAATTGGCATCATCTACTACCCCATATTCCTGCTTCCACTTTGGTGCAGTTTTTATTGGGAGCGCGGAGTCCGTCGATTCGCCACTGGTGTTGGAGCTGCTTTAGCAGCCCTTGTCATTGGACTCTGGTGCACTTCACCAACACTCGCGATCTTTGCTGGCCAATTACGTCAAATGTTTGGTTGGATTTTTCCAAGCAGCGTAAGCCTCGAGGGATTCTGGGCATTCCCTTCTTACGACCCAGTTTTTCGGCTTCCTGTGCTCGCTGGCTTCTTGGTGATGATGGCTACTATGGCAATTTGGCCTTCACCAAAACACCTTGGGACACTCATGAGTTGTTCCGCCGCGGTTCTCCTTGGAAGCCAATTCTGGAAAGCACATAACGGCGGCCTTTTCTTAGCATGGTTTCTCCCGATCCTTCTGCTCGTGATATTCCGGCCAAACCTTGAAAACCGTGTTGCACTAAAGGCATTGGATACTGATTGGTTCATTCGGCGTCGGAAACAACGGCGTACAATAGACGCCGCATAGACACTATTCACATGTCTCGCCGTATATCAATAGTAGGTGGGACACCTTGATTTAAAAACCATAGATGCCAGCGAGATTGGTCCCAGCCATAGTTGACATCTGTTAGTTTAGTCAAAGCTTCAAGTACTTGCGCGTTCTGTAATGAAACAGCTTTCGTTTTCTGATTGCCTCCAAGTGCGAGGCCACCACCTGTTGGTGAAAATGTAACCGATGTTTTTCCTCCTGATTCAGCACCAGAAGAAACAACATGCCGAGTAATTAAAACATTGATCAAGGGTTGAACAGCGGACTCATCACCAAGTGTTTTCAGTGCAAATGCAGCACGGTTGATACGGCGACTATCGGTTCCACCAAGCGCAGCAACGAGTGGCGGAACAACCTGTATCGACTCCTTTTCTTCAAGTTGCTCAATGGCACTCCAACGCACCTCTGAATCAGAATGGTCAAGAACCAGAGATAGTAACGCTCCGATTGCATCTGTTGAATCTATATTTCCAAGAGCTTCAACATAGAGGAGTCGAACACGAGGAACAGGATCGGTATTGATGGCAGTTATGAGCGATCCTATCGAAAAAGGATCATTTGTTCGACGGATCTCCTCAGCAACGCGATCACTGACTTCTGGTTCATCAAGTTCTCGCCGCAACCTTTCCAGACGTTGCCGGGCCTCAACTCTGCTCTTTGTTGCAGCTTCTGCCTGCTTCAACAGATTAATTTCCTGCTGAGTTCTCCACGATCCTCGATAGCGATGATAGCCATGAGACTCCATGCGTTGTGTATGCGTACTTGTTGTATCTGAGATGGCAAAGTCTGAAACAACCAACGCCCCAACCACCATCACAGCAGCACAGATAGATCGCATTACGTTGTCCTTATCGTCTTAAATTTGGCTGGCAGCGTCTTGAATCATTCCAACATAAACTGAAAAAACCCTGAAAATAACAACTATCACGAGGCCAGCTACGAAAAGCCAGACACCACCACCAGCCGCTTTTGCTGCCGCCTCGAACCCCTTTCTTGAATTATCGGCAAATTGTTCACTCAGTCTCCCAAGAACCTCTGAAACTGTTCCAGATTCTTCACCAACTGCCAAACCTTCAATTAATTCAGGTGGAAAACGATGAGCAGCGTGAAGTGCTTCGGCTAGCGTATTTCCAGAGACCAGCCTTTCATTTACCCAGTGCGGGTCAATTGCCAGACCCGGAGCTACCGAACCACCAAGCGAGACAAGTCTGCCTGCATCAAGTCCGGCACCTGCGGCCAACGATGCGGCCTGACTCCAGGCAGCTGCTTCCCCATCTCGAGCAGCTGGTCCAATAAGTGGTAGAAGGGTAATAAATCTACGAATGAAACCATGTGATCTCCATCCGCTAAGGACTGATCGAGAGACACATACCAAAACAACGAACAGGGAAAAAAGAAGTACACCGTACATCTTGAGACCCGACATACCAACAAGACCGAGACCAATAAAATCGAGTGCTTTTCCTCGCTCCAATTCAATCATCCCACTAATGAGAATAAGTAGCCCTACAACTGCCAGCGCGAGCACGAATTGGACTGCCGGTAAAATGAGGCTCGAACGAAGACGTGATGTAGTTTCTACTCTATGACTGATTACGCGAGATAGCTCTTTTAGTGTTTCGACATCCTTACCGGTTTGATCACCAACAGCTACCATCCCCACGACTAACGGAGGGAACAGCCCCGTATAAGAAAGCGCGTCAGAAAGCATTTCTCCATTATCAAGACTACGCGTTCCAAGAGACAGGTGTGTTTGCCAACGAGCAGGCATTCGCTTGACTTCACTTGCCCAAGCTTTCCGCAAATCAATACCTGCCCGTAGTGTTATTGCCAATCGCCCAAGCAGATCTGCCTGCAACCGGGCTGGCAGTTGTCGGCTCACAAGTCGTCCTGTCGCTTTTTGGGGTAAACCATGCATGCTTTATTTTCGCCATAAGGGGTTAGAATGTCGACAAACAGGCGACCCCTGCTCACAAGGAGGTGCACATCTGGTAGAACCCATAGATCGTTTACTAAGTAAATGAATTACTGCCCCCACGACATTTTTGCACAAATCTACATTCATTATGACTGCCCAATGGGACACGGTCACGATCGTCGGAGTTGGCCTTATTGGAGGATCAGCTGGTCTTGCTCTCGCCAAACGAGGAGCCGCAAACAAAATTATAGGTGTCGGTCGGTCCGACAGTTCTTTAGCGGCCGCTAAAGAACTCGGTGCCATAAGCGAAGGTACCACAAACATCCGCGAAGGTGTGGCAGATGCTGACTTTGTTCTGGTGGCTACTCGGGTAAGTGTTATTGGAGATCAACTGGAAGAGATCGACGCATGTGTTCGCCCTGGCACACCCATCACAGATGCTGGCAGCACAAAACAGTCGATTGTTGATCGCTGGGAGCAGCGTCGCTCCTCTCGCACAGGCCAATTTGTTGGCAGCCATCCTCTTGCAGGAAGTCACCAACGTGGTCCACAAGCGGCAAACCCTACCCTTTTTGAAGGCAAACTAACGGTTCTTACTCCAGTGGAATCTACTCCGAAAGTAGACACTGAAGCCATCTCTGCTTTTTGGCAACAGATTGGTGCCCAGACATGTCTCCTTTCACCGTTGGAACACGACCAACTCCTTGCCTCTGCGAGCCACGCTCCTCATATTGTTGCTGCCGCATTAGCTACGGCAACACCTCGTGAAGCTCATCGTTTCACTGCTGGAGGCTGGCGAGATACCACCCGAATAGCAGCTGGTGATCCTGACCTGTGGGCTGACATATTGCTCGATAACGCCAAGGCCGTCACCGCCCAAATTGAAAATTTTACGGAAGTATCTGATCAATTGCGACACGCAATCGAAGAAGGCGACCGGTCCACGCTCATCAAATTATTAACTCTCGCTAAGGAAAGCCGTGATGCTCTGGGAAGTTGATGTCCATGACCGTCAGAACGATACTACTGCTCAAGACCTCGTTACCGCTGGAAACGATCTCGGTTTTGACATTCACTCTGCTCATGCTGCTAATGGGTGGCTTATTGAGGGAGATTTGGACTTCGATGAGGTTCGAAGAATAGGAACACGCCTCTTCACAGATTCCGTAACAGAAGTCTGCAGGGTGGCGAAAGTCGGAGAAGAGGAATTGGTTTCAATACCGCCCGGCGCAGAAGAGGCTCATAATCTCATTTTGCATGTCCTCCCAAAACCTGGCGTGACTGATCCCGCAGCAGAAAGTGCCAAAGAAGCAATGGCCCTGCTTGGAGTGAATGCCACCGCAGTTCGGAGTCTTAAGAAATACTGGGTGCCCGCGGAATGCATGACATCAGAACAAGTTGCAGAGATTGCATGGAAACGACTTGCCAGCGAAGCCATTCATGAAGTCATTATTGGCCCACTTACGCTTTCAAGGCTGAGTGGCGGCAGTAGGTGGAAACTGAAACGTGAGCATGTGCGACTTAATGGACTGAATGATTCCGAACTTGAAGAACTGAGCCGCAAACAGTGCCTCGCACTCACAGCAAAAGAATTGCATGCAGTACGAGATCACTTTAATAGCCTCGGCCGAGAACCATTCGAGATAGAACTTGAAACAATCGCCCAGACATGGAGTGAGCATTGTTGCCATAAAACTCTTGGAAGTCCTGTAGACCATATCGGACCTGACGGTGAGTCTCGCTATGACAACTTACTTAAAGAGACAGTTTTTGCATCAACGGAGACCATCCGAGAGCAACTTGGTCCAGACGACTGGTGTGTAAGTGTATTCAGTGATAATTCTGGCGTTGTTCGCTTTGATGGCGATCACGATATCTGTGTCAAAGTCGAGACCCATAATCATCCTTCTGCTATCGAACCATACGGAGGTGCTGCGACCGGTCTGGGAGGTGTGATCCGGGATGTGCTTGGCACTGGGCATGGTGCAAAGCCACTTGCAAATCTAGATGTTTTCTGTGTCGCTCCTTTGGACACACCAGCTAAAGCAATTCCGCCTGGTATTATTCCACCAAAAAAATTACTTCATGGAGTTGTTGCTGGTGTACGCGATTATGGCAACCGAATGGGTATCCCAACCATTGCTGGGGCTGTGGCATTCCACCCAGGGTACCTTGGAAATCCTCTTGTTTTCTGTGGCACGGTGGGGCTCATGCCCCGTGATTCTGCGGATGGCCGTGTTGAACCTGGTGATCTCGTAGTTGTTGCTGGTGGCAGAACAGGCCGTGATGGCATCCACGGCGCAACGTTTTCCAGCATCGAGCTTTCAAGTGAGAGTGAAAGTCAATCGGGCGGATCAGTGCAAATCGGTCACGCTATCCACGAAAAAACGGTCACGGATTTTGTGTTGGCCGCATCTGAAGAACATCTTTTTCATGCCATTACAGACTGTGGGGCAGGAGGGCTATCGAGTGCCGTCGGAGAAATGGGGGCTGAACTAGGAGCCGAAGTAGATCTGGAAAAGGTACCCTTGAAGTACGACGGTCTCTCAGCCACCGAGGTATGGATTTCAGAAGCGCAAGAGCGAATGGTACTCGCGGTCTCTCCTGCAGAATGGCCTCGTCTTGCGGAAGTTGCCCGACTAGAAGGCGTTGAAGCAACTCCTATCGGTACATTTACGGGAAATGGCCAACTGGTCCTTCGGTGGGACGGTGAACGTGTTGGTGACCTCAATTGTCATTTTCTCCACGAGGGCCGGCCAAGAGAGCGTCTCCAATCCATATTTACACCACCACGACATCTCCCCGTGTGCTGGTCACTAAAAGATGAAAACTTTGAAACGGTTCTACTTGAATTACTTCGGTCCGAAGATGTAGCAAGTAAGGAATGGATCATTCGGCAGTACGATCACGAAGTTCAGGGGAAAAGTGTTCTTAAGCCATTACTGGGACCAATGGGGGGACCAGCTGATGCTACCGTGATACGCGGAGTATTGGGCCGACCAAGAGGCATTCTGATCGGCGTTGGGATTCGGCACCACCTTGGAACCATTAATCCGTTTGAGATGGCTGTTGGTGGTATTGTGGAAGCTGTTTCAAACTGTATTGCATCCGGGGCTGACCCAGAGCGAATTGCGTTGCTTGATAATTTCTGTTGGGGTGACTGCCGTCGACCAGATTCACTTGGAACACTGGTGGAAGCATGTCGTGGTTGTTATGAAGCAGCAGTGACTCTTCAAGCTCCATTTGTAAGTGGTAAAGATAGCCTCAACAACGTCTTTACCTGGAAAGACGACACAGGTGTCCTCAAAGAGCAATCAATACCACCAACATTGCTTGCCACAGCAATCGGTCAGATAAATGATGTGAGTTTGTGCGTTTCATCAGATTTTAAACGAGCAGGCAATCGAATTGCTATTGTTGGGATTTCAACATCGGAACTTGGTGGTAGTCAACTTGCTGTTAGTGGCCGGGTAACGGGTGGTGACATCCCCAAAGTAAATTTCAAAAATTGCCAGAATGCTTTCAAGAGCATCTACGGATTAAACCAGCAGCAACTCATCGCATCGTGTCACGATCTATCTGATGGAGGGCTTGGGGTAGCTCTAGCTGAGATGGCTATAGGCGGCGGCTTAGGCGCTGACATAAACCTGGCAAAGGTACCGATCGATGATACTGGAAACCTTGCTAAACCCGATGAACTCATGAGTTTACTACGCGTCGCATGTACTGAAACGCCTGGACGATTCTTGATAGAAGTCAAGGAAGAGAACGCGTCTGAAGTAGACAGAATACTTCACGGGAGCACGTGGTCGTGGATTGGAAGTGTCACGAACGACAGTTTGCTTACAATTCGCTGTGGTGAAGATTCAATTGTTAGCCAAACATTGGTTTACAAACTTGCAACCGCATGGCGGGAGCAAAGTACTGCTCAAACACACGGCAAGTCTTAAGGAAAAACTACATGCTTTCCCCTCGCGCTCTCATTCTTCGTGGACCGGGTACGAATTGTGACCAAGAAACCGCTTATGCCTTTGAACGTGCCGGTGGTCATACGAAACGCATACACGTTCAGGCACTCGCTGAATCCCCTTCTCTTCTGGATGATTTTCAAATTTTTTGTATCCCCGGTGGCTTTTCATATGGTGATGATATTGCCAGCGGACGAATATTAGCGATTGAATTGACCGAACGTCTCGGTGATACACTCCGTCGCTTTCATGAGAGAGGTGGACTAATTCTTGGAATTTGCAATGGATTCCAAGTACTCTTGCAAACGGGACTGCTTACTCCCGATTCTGCCCCTAACAAACAAGTCGCCACGCTTGCACAAAATGCCTCCGAGAGATTCATTGATTGCTGGGTACGATTACAAGCCACCCCAGGGAACTGTGTCTTTCTTCGTGGACTGGACCACTTTGAATTGCCTGTTGCCCACGCCGAGGGACGCTTCACCACTGCTGACAAAACATTCCTCCAGCACCTCGACTCACGTGGCCAATTTGTACTTCACTATGCCGAGAGCAGTGATGGGCAGCAGACCAACCCAAATGGATCCGAGCAAAACGTAGCTGGCATGTGTGATCCAACAGGCCGAATCTTCGGCCTCATGCCACACCCAGAACGCTTCATTGACGCGACACAGCACCCTGCCTGGGTGGGCCGAATGGACCCTCATGCTGATGGTGCTGGCTTAACATTTTTCCGCAATGCACTGCGTGTAATAGGAAAAGATTTAGGTTGACCTCGAACGGCTGTTCTTCCTACTCTCTTCTCCCCAACTGGTTCCTTCCCTCAATCTCCTGCTGTTGGACGCGTCATGGATTCTCGGAGTCACACTTCCGTTGTCTATCTACGACTTCTGACAACTTTCGTATTCATAATTCTATTTACCAGTGGTTGCCAAACACCGTTTGGTAATAGTTTTCTCACACCAGCAACAACTGAAGATCTTGAGGAACAATTCAGTGGTGTTTCAGATCTGTCGGCTTCTAGCAGTCATCTTGAAACCATCCCTCTCGAGTTTACCTTCTTACGCTATGCTGAAGAAGATATCGAACTTGGTGATGAACTATGGAACGTTATTGATGAACAATGTTTACCAACAAGCCTTCGCCATCGGCTCAATGGAAATGGTATACGCGCTGGTGTCATTCGTGGTGACATTCCCGCCGCGCTAGCTAAACGATTTGCTAGTACCTTTGACACTGCTCTGGGTGAGGCTGACGACAGCCCTCTAGCGGCTGACAGAACAGTTGTAAAACGTGTGATTCAAACACTTCCAGGTCGTACAAACGAAATCGTTTCAACTCCACGCCTTGAAGAACTCATCCTCTTAGAGCACGACAGTCGGTCGACTGTCGATACTGTGTCGGGCCAAACCTTCAGAGATGCCAGCGCAATATTTGACGTCCGAGCGACACCGTCCGCTGATGGAGGGATCGAAATCGAACTCATACCGCTTATTCGTCACGGGCCTATCGAGCGCAACTGGACTGGAGATGACGGTGCCTTTCGTCTCGAAGCCGGTCAACGTAAAACCGTTATGAACAAGCTGGAATTGAAACTACACCTACCAGCAGACGGCATACTCGTTCTTTCGTCTGTTGGCCCTCCCTCATCCGGACTGGGCGATGCTTTCTTTCGTGACCCTCAAGGTCGACACGAAGGACGCCGGCTCCTAGCCATACGATCAATGACACGAACAGTTGACCCTATGTTTTCTGAAAGTTCAGTGATCCATTCTAGAAACTGACAAAATGGGCAGTTTTGGAGGTCCAACGGGCTTTCTTTCTGGTGGATTGGTTCGAACGTGACATTTATGCCGATGTCAATTCATAAGCGGCTTTTTATTTCGTCGGTCAAAGACCCGTATGAGATGTGTCTCTCTGACTGACGCTGTATTCCAAGAGTTCTGGTGACCAAAAACACTACGGCCCACAAGGCAAAGCAATGAGTAGCAACGGTACAAAAAAACCTATGAACAAAACGCTTCAGCGACCCAAAGCAAGTACCGTTTTCGCTGCTGCTTTCCTCGCCGGTGCAGCTGCTGCAGTTGGTGTCAATCGTGCTTTGGATGTCCATATTGCCCAAAACGTACCTCAGGTAGAGAGTGAATCTATTTTCGTTGCTCTTCGATCGTTGCCGAAAGGTTCGCCTGTCACAATCTACGACGTAGCCCTCCGTGATTGGCCGGTTGCCATGCTTCCGACAACTGCATTACGGTCTGATGCCACGTTTGATGGAGTAGTGCTTCGTCACCCCCTTCGTGAGGGTCAGCCCGTTCTTTCTCTTCAACTTGCGAAAAGCACCTCTGCACAACAGCAGCAAATTGCATCTGTAACGCGGGCAACACGAAGAACAAACCAACCACAAAGAACAGCTGCCCCTGCTTTTATTCCCTACAATGCTGCACCGCCAATTCCAGCGACATTAGCCTCTGCGCAAAAGCAGATGGCCGAACATGCTGCAAAAGATTTAAAAACACCGATGCCGGCCCAAAAGCAATCAGAGTCAGACAGTCAACCAGAGGTTCAAAAGAACACGTCGATGGAAGACGTCGTATCCGTCGAGGCAACCCCGGCTTTAGAACAATCAAAGGGTATTCAAGGCACGCTTCCTGAACCACTTCAAAAGGAAGAAGATGAGCGTACCGGAGACGATCTTGTGCTCTCCGATAAAACAGTTTCAGACGAAGTGGACCAGAGTACAGAACCACTCCCCCAAGTGCTTCCATCTGCTTCCGAGGATATAGCAATGGAGTCGGCCAAAGTGGTCGAAGAAAAAGGTGATGGCATTGAAAATTTAGTGGAAGAAAATTCTGTAAAAACGACAGGAGAAGAACCTGCTTCCACGCCAGGCATTCAGCCTCATGACAGTCCACTGACTCAAACAGCTAAGGCCGGTGATAAAAAAGCCGAGGCCGTATCAGAAGTCGTGGTAACAGAAGTAGACGCTCTCTCAACACCGACTGAGGAAAAGGATGCTGTAAAGCAAGAGGCCACTCCCGAGCAGTCACTCGCAACAACACCTGATGCCACTACTTCTCAACAACCTGACATGGTTTCAACAAGTAACGATAGTGGGAATGCTTTAGATACTGAAGTCCCTACTTCGAAGAAGCCGACTCTGGCTCCACCATCAGTAGAACCAGTAGACATAACCCAGTCGATTCTTGCTGAGGCAGAAACTCGAAAGAACGCGGCGCAAGACGCCCAACAGAAGACGTCTGTTGCTGCCTTGCCACCAAAGCTTTCACCAACAGTTGCACCAGTTACATCTACTGAAGGAGGGTCGGCAACAACAAAAGCAAGTCCAAAAACAATGAGATATCTCGTTGTTCCGGAGCGAATTGCAGTTCAGGTTGATCAGGCTTTCACTACCCCACAGCAAGTGACGCCACCTGCTCGTCCAGTCAAAGCAGCCCCCCCTGTCCAAGGCAATAATGTTCAGCCACTGCCAAAAACAACAGCGGCACGAACGAGATCATCGCAACAGACTGTTCTTCAAAAACGCCCGTCGCCAAAAGCATCTGTTCCTTCTCAATCCCGGCAACTGCAGGCCACAGCAGGAAATGCACCACGCTCACAACGAAACGCAAATAGGGAAAGTTCAAGCCAGGTAGCCTCTCGTGAACCGGACAAAGGCACGTCAAAAGAACCTTTTCTACGATCATTTTTTCCGAAAATTTCAGCTGGCCTTAGTGCCGTGGGGCAAGAATGGCGAGGGTTTCGAGATGGCACAGAAACCCCGGAAGAGGATCCGAACAGCAGGCAGGCAAAGCAGAATGAGTCAAGACAGCAGCGATCTGCTTCACGCCCTCAACAGGCAAGATAATAAGAAGAGCTATCGTTCATCGGGATGAACGGACGAGTCCGGAAATACCAATAAGTCCGCAGACCACTCCAACGCCGCTCAAAAGTAAAAGCACCCAGGAAGCCCCCTGCTTTAGATATGTCTGCTGAGCGTATCGTTTTTCAACAACCCACTGGGGACGCTCTACTGTCGCTTTGGAAAAATGGTTTTTCCACGCATCGTAGATCTCAGCATTCGTTTTTGTTGCCATTTGCTTACGAATGGCTGCGGCTTGGACCGGTGATTGTGTTGGTAAACGAAGCCAGACACCGGCTGCCATAAATACGAGAAATGCCACGAATCCAAGAAGCACAAGGGCTTTCGAGCTATTCCACGCTGGGTGCGAACCAGCGTCAGGTTCTTCGACCAGTGGGAGCCTTGATAGTTCACCGAATTTCGGTACTGCAAGGCGATTACCGCACCCACTACAGAAAATCTCCCCACCGGCTTGCCCAGCACGAACGGGCACCATTTCACCGCACTGACAGGTTAATTGATATTCTTTCACCGGCGAGAAACCTTTGAATGTGCCCGAAGATTCACCACTGTCCTACTGTTTTACCATCGCTCGTCGCACGACCGCTACTTTGTGCGCGGTTTGCCATGAGAAAAACTCGCTTTTCAATCTCTAGGACTGCATAATCATTTGTCTGCGACGTCAATCAGACCTCCAAAACCCTGTCTTGGCAACCCTTCACTTCCCCTCTTCGAGAGCAACGAGACATTCGCCAGAAAGATCAACCACCCTCTTGAAGACACATTTTTAACGAACCATTCCTCTCCAGATCTTGTTTTGACGGCTGATTCAGCCATCAAACTGCGTTTTTTTTGCCCCATCCACCCAAACTCTTCCAATTTTTCAGAAAATTGAATTTTTTCCCCACTGGACATGGTCGCCACTTGAATCACACTGTCCACCACGCGAATGATGTTCAGGGAAGGTCGAAAGACACGCCCACCGGATAATGCCCTCAAACCAACGCTCAATACGATAAAATGTTTTCTGCAAACCCTCTGATTTTGACCTTACGACACCGCTATCTATCTCCCGCCGATTGTTGTTCCTTTCACCGTTTTATTCCCATTAGCCCATTCATTCCATCCGTTTCTTGAGCTACCGTCTGGTATCTCGTGAAATGACAACTAGGATTTGGTTACTTTCCGTTTTTCAGTTGTTGGAAATTAAAGGAGTTCTGACTTGTACGATTCGCTCTTGGACGAACTTGAAGATGATGTTGTTGCCCGCCCCAGAGAGGTTGAGGAACTTGGTGATAAGGTTGCTGAGGCTGAAGAAGCAGAAGCAATTCTTGACCATGGTTCTGCAGAATCGGATTTGAGCACTCCGGATGATGGCAATCAAATTAACGCTTCCGGCCAGTCCTCTTCACCAGCTAAAGTCGGTGGAGCAGTTGATGAAAATGAAGCTGAGGACGCACTTGCCGAGCAAATAGAAAATTGGTCAGACGACCCCGTCCGTATGTACCTGACACAGATGGGAGAAATCCCTCTTCTTACCAGGGCCCAAGAGATCTATCTTGCTCGACAGATTGAAACAACGCGAGCACAGTTTCGTGCAAAACTTCTGGAATGTGAATACGTATGCCTGAACGCCTACAAGGTTCTGAGTCGTGTCCACCGGGGTGAACTTCCTTTTGATCGCACAGTACAAGTTTCAGTAACTGATCGTTTAGAAAAAGAACAAATTCTTGGACGACTCCCTCATAATCTTCAGACTCTTGAGGTATTGATTGGTCAGAATAAAGCCGATTACCGCATAGCTCTTTCGAAACGTGCCCGAACGACCGAGCGTCGTAAAGCATGGGGTCGATTAGGACGCCGACGTAAACGCTGTGTTCGCTTGATCGAAGAACTCGGCTTGCGTACCCAACGCATAGAAACCATGATCCCAACTCTCAATGGATTTATCCGTCGTCTGAGAGAACTCAAAATCAAAATAGATGCCCACAAAAGAACCAAACAGCCAGCATCGAACAGGCAAAACCTCGTTGACGAATACCGAGCAATTCTTAAAGCGTGCCAAGAAACACCACGTAGCCTGAAGCGGCGCATGAAGGAGATAAATGAAATTTTTGCTCGATACCAACGTGCGAAAAGAGGGCTTTCTGAAGGTAATCTGCGGCTTGTCGTGTCGATAGCGAAAAAATATCGGAATCGTGGCCTTTCGTTTCTTGACTTGATCCAAGAAGGAAATGCTGGCTTGATGCGCGCCGTTGACAAGTTTGAATATCGGCGTGGATTTAAGTTCTGCACATATGCCACGTGGTGGATTCGGCAGGCAATTACAAGAGCCGTCGCGGACCAGAGCCGTACTATTCGAATTCCTGTCCACATGGTTGAAACGATGAGCCGTGTCCGAAATGTGGCTCGTCAACTTCTACAGGAATATGGTCGCGAACCAACCATTGAAGAAATAGCCGCTCGAGCCGGAACACCGGTTGATGAGACTCGTCGTGTAACAGCAATGAGTCGTTACCCAATCAGTCTGGATCGGCCTGTTGGCAACAGTGAAGACAGTCACTTCGGTGACCTGCTTCCTGACACTGGTGCAGAGAATCCCGCTGTTGGCGCTGCTCAGGAAATGCTTCGTAATCGCATCTCAAAAGTCCTCAAAAGCCTTTCGTATCGTGAGCGAGAAATCATTAAACTCCGATACGG
Organism: uncultured Planctomycetaceae bacterium; assembly: GCA_963997395.1. Classification (GTDB taxonomy): domain Bacteria; phylum Planctomycetota; class Planctomycetia; order Pirellulales; family UBA1268; genus UBA1268. Next base: position 1,315 of record CAXEMW010000058.1, on the reverse strand, counting down.
TCTCGGTGATGGCTATAGCTACACGCTCGAAGAAGTTGGTCATATTTTCAAGGTAACGCGAGAGCGCATCCGCCAAATCGAAGCGAAGGCAGTTCGCAAGCTTCAAGCACCTGCTCGAAGCGAAGAACTCTCGGGCTTCATAGACTGAAGAATCAGCCAGATGACGAATGTCTGATCGACATTCAAACTGATGTGCGTCACCGTTTGTCTCAGCAGCGGCTTCAGTCATGAAGGTTGTACGCTGAGATTTGCAGGGGACGTTATAACGGCATAACTGGTTACCACAATGGAGTTTTCAATGTTTCGTATACTTGCTGCTTTCTCATTCGCTATGACTACAGTTCTTGGGTTCGCTGCTGAGCCTACTGTTTCATTTCCAAAAACAACGATCGATATCGGTATGGTGGTCCGTGACATTGATGCCTCTGTTGCATTTTATACTGAGGGTATCGGCTTTCAGCAGGCAGAGGGGTTTCAGGTAGATTCTGACCTTGCCAATGCTGCCGGTCTCACTGACAACAAACCGCTCGATGTCCGAGTACTCGTTTTGGGGAATGATAAAGCAGCAACAAAGCTAAAGCTGATGCAGATTGCTGGAACATCACCACGATTCGGTGACACTGCCTTTATTCACTCTCACACTGGATTTCGCTATTTGACGATCATTGTTGCAGACACGCCGGCATTACTCAGTCGTCTGAAGAAGCTTGGCGTAGAACCTCTTGCACAGTCTCCCGTTACACTTCCTGAAAATCTTGTTCCTGGAATGTCTCTGACGTGCGTGAAAGATCCGGATGGGAATATTGTTGAACTTATAGGACCTGCACCCAAGTAATTGGAAACCTGGTTAACGTACTGGAATAACTTCAGCACGTTCGAGCCAAACAAGAACCTGTTGGGCGAGTACCTGCGGATTGTGCACAGCAGATTCAACAGTAATTTCTGCCTTTTCAGGCTCTTCATAAGGGTCATCAATACCTGTGAACCCACTAATTTCACCAGCACGAGCTTTTTTATAGAGCCCTTTAGGATCTCTTTCAATACATTCTTCTATGGGAGTGTTGACAAAGATTTCAATAAAATCATCTCCAATCAATTTTCTAGCCTCATCTCTGTCGTTAGAATAGGGTGAAATAAAAGCTGTCATTACTATTTTTCCTGAATCTGCAAAAAGTTTTGCTACCTCGCTAATTCTTCTAATATTCTCTTTTCTATCCTCAGGCGAAAAACCAAGATCTTTATTTAAACCCATCCTTACATTATCCCCATCAAGAATATAGGTGTTAAATTTTTTTGAATTAAGCTTTTAGTCAAG
>CAXEMW010000057.1:0-15099 GCA_963997395.1 uncultured Planctomycetaceae bacterium | reverse complement strand
TCATACAATCGACTTCCACACCCTTCCGGTTCAAGTGTGCGCAGTTCATGTAGTTCATCAAGCCCAAATGCCATGACGTTCGTGAATGTGGCTTCGTCAATGTCACCCACAATGTCTTGGAGGTATATGCGTTGACTGTCCGTACGGGTGCCATCGAGCTGCTTTACAGTGATACGGTCTCCCTCATCGCCGCCGAGCCCAACAATATCATCTTCATAACTTTCTCGTGTAAGCGTTGCGATGCCTGGTCCTTCATGGCGGCGTTCGATGCTGAAACGATGGCGCTCTCGTTTGCCCCGAGGGCCTTTCCCTGTGACAACAATAAGCCGTCCGCTGCAGGGGATCTTTGGGTCAAGAACACCCCGTCTGAATAATCCCTCAAACCCAAAAAACACGGCTCGGATAAATTCAAGCAAAGAGGTTTTGCCGATTTCATTTGTGCCGTGAATGACTTCGATGCCTTGGCCAAGGCCTTCTAAGCTGACCTGTTGAAGTCCTCCGAAGCGTTCAATTTCAAGTTGTTCAATGTGCATGAATAAGGTTCCTCAAAGGTAGCCGTATTGGCGTTCTATCCGGCTTTTCTTTGTGAATGAATTGTTTACTCGTTTATTCACTCTCAAGGAGTTCAAGTGCTAACCAGCCAGCTTCACGTTCGGCCGATGTCACAGGAGACGCATTTTCGGCCTCTGTAACAATGTCGGCGAGAGCAGATGTGAAAGAGCTGCTTGCACCCGGACGTCCTCCAGATCGGTTACGCCCAAGGGCCGCGAGTGATTCTTCAACGTCGGCAGAAATATTTTCTATCCAAATGTGTGGAGCCGCCGCTGCACAACGTTCACGTAGAATTCTTTTCGTTTCCTGAGCGATTCCATTGACCTCTAGTCGTCGGGTGATACTGGTGCCACACGCTATTTGGCAGTTTATTATTACTAGCGGGCGTGTGGTCGTTATCGTCTCGTCCTCTGGTACGAGGTCATCCACCAGAGACGAACAGGCTTCCCAGAGGAGTTGAGAGAGTGCTTCATGGTCCTCATCAGCTGATTCGGTGCGAATAGTTCGCCAGATGACGTCACTCACTGGAAGTTGTTTCCATTGATCGATAGCACCCTTATTCTTGGTAGCAGAGTCGTTGTCAGCGGTAGATGGTGGTCTGTAGAACGTCAGCCCATAGCAACCAGAATTTCGTGAGTCCGTATGGCAGCGAGATTGAATGCTCGGAAGCGGAAGAATATGGTGTGGTAGTGATGGAGTAGACTTCGTTGCCCAGACAGCCAAGGTGTTAGGTTGTGACAAATGACGCGATGACAAAAATGATGTCACAGAATGATGCGCGTCATGGCAAGCATCGGAGCCAACAAGGATTTGGCGGTGGAGTGGTTCAAGAGAACTCTGAGCAGCTACATGATCGACATCTGCTTCATTCGAAATAGCCCATAGTTCAACCGTGGTGGAACGAATGGTTTGGGTCCAGGGATTGAGTGGGGTAGCAAAGGAGAGTCCTTTGGGTTCACCAAGCACGCGGAGGTATTCCTGAGCATCAGTTGGGTTGGTTGCTACCCAGAGCGTTTCGCAATTATGGTCAGCCGCTCGAAGAATCAGCTGACGGAATGCAATAAGTTGCGCTGGGCTCACACGAGTGGGATTCAGGATTGATCCACAGAGAACAATTGCCTGTGCCTGTGATTCAATCGCCAGTTGGTAAGTTTTTTTCAGAGTTTTTAGGGTTGCTCCGCGGAGTCGGGCGATAAGCGATTGGGGCATGTCGTCGGGTTCAGCAATCGCGTCATCAATTGCTGGATTGCCGACAAAGAGCAGATCGAACATGGTCTCCTCCCTCTTGGTAGGGCGAACACTGCCGAGGCCCCGCGAAACGGTCACAAAAGTGAATGAGTCACTTGGCTGGCTAGCGTCGCTAATCTTTACTTGGCTTACCTGGTCTGCCATTCCACTGCAGGACTCTACCGGCAATCCGCTGAATTACGCTACTGCAAAAGAGGTGGCTGGTGGGCAAATGCGTTGGCTGCCGCGGTACACCAGTCTTTTTCGGCCCGAGATGGTCCTAGAACGGCCACAATCCGACCGCGATGCAGCACTCCCTTTTCGATGATTGTTGGGAAGAAATAGCTTTTCAGGACGTATTTGTAGACATCTGAAGCATGGCTCTCTTCGGCAGGCGTCGAGGTCATCACAGTGTGGTGGATTTCATCACTTCGGGTGAAGACCGCAAGAGTATGTTCGAATTCTGGAAGTTGGAATGCGAAACATTCAACGGCTACAGTTTGACTGCTGCTTTTGCTCCAGTAGGCACACGTTCTGAGCGATTCTGGCTCCCAGCGAAACGAGTTGGTGCACCACCTCCCAGTCTGTGCTGTTCTCGCCTGCAATACGCATTGTACAGCAAGCGATCCATCACTTTTCTCTCGAAGGGTTTCACTGGAAAGAATTAGTTCTGCTGTAAGTGAATTCTCAATATCTTTTGTTGGGCACCACATGCCCTGAAGCCGCCATAAGCCGCTGGTTTGCAATTGACGGGCGTCGTTCATTGCATAGATGCCAGTAGCGTCATTGCCCCTAACCCAACCATCATTCATTGCGAGGGCTTGTTCAGGAAGACAAATCCCCAGTATGGAATTTGAAGTGCTGCCGGACTTTAGGGATATCCCATCGCCTGGCTTTTCTAAATTCAATTGAGCTGTCAGCGATCCAATTGGGTGTGTCCATCCCAAGCTATTTGACCGCAGTTTGTCTTCTGAAGCTTCCGTATCAGATGTTCGATTAGTATTTTTTGGCGAGAGTTTCTCAATTTTCATATTGGAAAATATATCTGCTGGCATGGGGGTACAGCGGGATCGCTGAATAGTGTTGCGTAGGTCGAATTGTTATGCTCGTTGAAATGGTGTTATACACAGTTCGCGGCCAGTCTGTGGTTATTCAAGAGGTTTCAAATAGGCTTTGTGCGTCAGGTGGTTGTTCGACGGGGCCAACACATATATTCACGCTGGTAGTGTGAATATATGTGTTTCGAGTGCCCTTGCTGCAGCGTGGAAAAGCTGTCTGGTGAGCTGGCTTTATATTAATAAACTTTTCTCAAATATATTTAACAGAGAGTAAGCAAATGAATGTTCCCTCAGAACTGATGACAGCAGAACGACTGCATGAGTACGGCGAGTTTGCAGAGGTTGCGGCACGCGCAGGGGGTGATGTGCTTCGCGATTGGCGAGGGCGATTTGCTGTTTCTACAAAGGGGCCGAGAGATCTTGTGACTGAGGCAGATCTCGCTTCTCAGAAAACAATCCGTGAAATTCTTTTGAGTAAATTCCCAGATCACGGATTCATTGGAGAAGAGGGTGATCAGGATACATCGATTTCTTCACTGCGGTGGATGGTCGATCCGCTTGACGGTACAAGTAATTATGTCCACGGATTTCCGGCTTATTGTGTTTCGGTCGCTCTGGCCTATCAGGATGAGGTTCTCGCCGGAGCGATTTATGATCCGGTTGCAGATGAGTGCTTCACAGCCATTCGTGGAGGAGGAGCCCGACTTGAAAATACGGTTCTCAGAACTGCGAATCCACCTCAACTTTCTGATGCACTCGTGGCAGTGAGTTTTCCACCGCATGTGGATAGCGAGTCACTTGCGGTGGCAGACTTCCTTTCGATTGTGCCACATGTCCACTCCGTACGTAGGACTGGTTCTACTGCAATTAATTTGGCGTATCTCGCAGCTGGCAGGCTTGATGGCTTCTGGGTGCGTCGGATTGCGTGTTGGGATGTGGCTGCTGGTTTATTGATTGCTGCAGAGGCCGGGGCGGTCGTGGTCCCTTGCCGACACCCGGAAGATCCCTGCGATCTTCCGGCTCAGGCAACGGTGTCGTTAGATCGTCCGGCATTTGTTGCCGCAGCGAATCAACGGGTTGCCACGGGGCTTCATGATCTGCTCACTGGGTGAGCCTGCGCCGACCGTAGCGTTCATGTCACTTATGCACGATCGATGTGCCCTTAACGCCTCGAAAAATGGGGTTTCGCTGGTCTTTTGGCTTCAAGTCGTTGTAGGTTCATAATAGGTAGAAGTTTGCGCAATCGTTAAAAACTACCAGATGCACAGGTGTCTGTAGCATTCTGTTTCACTGCACAAGACTTGGAAGTAGCAGGGCCTTGGCCAAAGCCAGCCAAATTACTGAGAAAAATGACATGTGGACAACTCGCTTGCGAGTTGTTGTGAGATATTTGCTACCCACGCTGGAGTCATCTTGCCTGCTGGTATTTAGGCAATGCGTCATGACTATTTTTTGCGGTCTGATAGGACTTCTTGTGTCAGGCAGTTTGTGCTTTGGAGAAGAGACTCGTGATGACCAGGAAGGCCCTGCGTCAGGAGAAGTGAGACAAGTCGAACCAAACCTGTATTACGTGGAGGACGACTTAGGTCGTTTGGTTCCGGTCCCTGGGTTTCGTTATCGAGACTTTGTAGAGCTTGTTCGGTTGCGAGATGGTTTGCCAGCCCAGCCTGAGGTGCCAGGAGTAGTACTTGAGAAACTTGAAATTAAAGTCATCCTGCCGGCACCAACTGAAAATAATGTTACGCATGCTGACATTAACGTGGAGTGTGTTCTCCGAAGCACTCGTTCAGGCTGGAGTATGCTGCCATTAAAGCTCCCCGAACTTGTTATTTCAGAACCACCCACAGTTGTTGGAGAGGGTGAAGCCGTAGTTACGATCGATCCATCGCCAATAGAAGGCACGATCGACAGTTCAGCCAATCGAACATCTCTCCAGCAAGGCGTCTTCGGGTCACAGTCTAATCTAGATAAAGGCTTTCTTGTCTGGATCAACGAGCAAGATGAAGGGGCGGAAAACGATGGAGTGAAGAAAGGTGAGAGTGGAAAGCCTCATACAATTGTGCTGAGAGGCCAGATTCCGGTCGATGTATCGCTCGATCGTGATCAGTTGAGCTTCACCTTACCAGCTGCTACAGATTCGAAAATATCTATAGAAACTCAGCGACGCGACCCTCTGGTCAAACTCAATGCTGGTGTTGTTGCACCTGCAATTCAACTGGTCGACGAGGAGAACGACACCGTAGGCAGTGTCGTAGAGATTCGTGGTGCGGTTGGGCCGACACGTCTTCAGATAGAGGAGTCTCTGATAGGAAATGTACCTGCACAGCAGATTGCTGAGTGTAAAATTGACAGCGAGGTTCGAGTAAATGGTCGATTGGCAACGATAAAAGCAAAATTTTCTTTGACGAATCTTGCCAAAAGCGAAGGGCTTTTCACAGTTCAGCTTCCGTCCCGCTCGGTAGTGCAGTCAGTTGGAAACACCGCAAGAGTACTAAGTCGTGGTGGCTCTCCTTCAAAACCACATGTTGTTGTGCGGGTTAATAAAACGAACGAGGGGAATGCATCTTTTGAGCTTGTTTGTGAGCGATCGATCGATACTTCCAGCGAAAGCCCTATAGATGTCGGTGGTTTTTCTATTGACGAATTTCCACTATGGCGGCAATGGGGTCAGGTAAGCGTCTTTACCGATGAAGACTGGACTGTTGAGTGGATACCTCGGTCCGGAAATAGGCAAATTGATGCCCCTACAACACTCTCGCAGGAAGGGTTTGTTGCGGCGTTTGCATTTGACTCGCAGCCAATGTCACTGCCGTTACGAGTACTTCCACGGAGAAGTCAATTAGTTGTTGAGCCAGAGTATACCTACCGTGTCACCAGGAATAGGTTGGAACTCTCAATTCGGCTCCAGGCCGTTGTTCGTGGGGTTGCGGCAAAGAAACTGAATATCTCGGTGCCAGGCTGGAAAATTGAGGGAGTTGGTCCTCCCAGCGTTGTTGATAGTGCATCTGTGTCAGAGTCTTCTGGGGTAGTCACGGTGCCGTTCCTTAAACCAATAGCCGGAGAGGTAGTGGTTGAGCTGCAGTGCAGTCAACGCGTCGATCCTGACAGTGAAGAAGTGCGGTGGACGACACCTGTTCCAGAAGCCGACCTCGTTGGCCCCGCGCGTGTGGGAATTACATCCGAAAGTGATATTGAACTAGTTCCGGATACGGAACGAATTGTAGGCATGAGCCGACAAGTTTCGTCGCAGCCGAATAGATCTTCTGTTGATTTATCGAGGATGTCGTATCGAGTTCAGGCTGACAAATCAACTTTTGTCGCTACCCGACGTATTCTGGACCAACAGATTGATGCCTCGATTACTGCTCAAGTAGACGTAGGTTTACGTCAAGTGGTTGTGCAACAGGCAACACGTATAAATGTCGTTCATGTGCCGCTTCAATTTATTGAGTGGACGGTTCCGCAAAGTGTGATTGAAACAGGCAGCATAGAGGCTCGCTTCAATGGTCAGTTATTGACTCCCGAAGTCATCAGTCGATCCTCTGAAACGAATGAATCGGGGGGAGAAGAGTCAATAAATGATGAGTTGGGAGACGGTGCTGGTGCGGACAGTAGCGGGCGTTCCTGGCGCACGGTACGGGTCTTGTTACCAAATCCTCTGTTTGGAACTGGCGAGCTTGTAACGCGATATAGCGAGGACCTGCCAGGAATACCACAAGAGGCGACAGTTCCTCTATCTATTCCTCTTTTACTCCCCAAGGGTGCCGTTGTTGGACGTCAATCAGTAACGCTTTCTTCAGTTGAAGAATTGAATGTTGACGTTCGCGACGAACGGTGGAATCGAGAAGGGAATCTTCAAACGATTGGACTCGGTAGAACGTGGAACGCCTCGCAGGGGCAAACGACAATCAATATTGCAATAAGCCAGAGCCAGACGGCCTTGATTGGTGAAACAGTTGTAGAAGCAACCTGGGTGCGAACAACACTTCGTGGCCCAATGAGGTCTGATCAGTGGGCGTTTGCAGTGACAAGTGCGTCTGATTCTTTGACCCTCACGCTTCCCGTTGTAGCGGACCAGAAAAATAGTGAGGTGACAGGCAGTCAGCTAGCCAGAGCTCGAGTCAATAACTCACCCTGGAGTGCCGCAGATGAAGCTACAGGAAGAATCGATCTCGACTTAGGGCAGGCGAGAGGAACTCACCTTGTTGAAGTTGAAGTTCGTCAGCCACGAGAAAAAAGTTTGGTAATCGGAGCAATACAAGGACTCGATTGGATCGACTTTCAGAGTTCTGGGATGCCAGCATCTTCTCTTTATAGCCGTGTTGTCTGGGAAATTTTGGTGCCTGATGGAGCCGAACTTCTTTTGGGTCCGCGAGGGTGGACAAGCCAGCAAGTCTGGGATTGGAGCAGCCTAAGCCTGAACCAGCTTCCGGCTGTGTCAGTTCAGGACTTGGCATCATGGGTAACAGCAGCTTCAAGCCCTCAGTCCAATGTTCAGGGGAGACTCGGCGTTGGTTGGCTTTCGATGCCGAGAGATTTTATTGAACAGAGGCGGGTGTTTTGCGATATTGGCAGTCCGACTGATGTGGGTGTGCTTCTTGTCCCGCGGTGGTTACTTGTACTTGTTTCAAGTGGACTTCCACTTGCCGTCGGTGTGGTGATAACGATTGTTCCAAGATCGGCAACCGTTGTTTTGGTTGCAGCGTCTGTCGTTTTTATTGGCGGAATGGCAATAGGTCCTGCAGTCACGCTCTGCATTTTGCAAGCAAGTTTACCGGGCCTTGCGCTTGCTGTGCCAGCGGGTTTCGCCAGTTGGTGGCGTCTTCTGCTCAAGGGTCGTGCCCAAGGTACGTATGAGTTGGAGTCATGGGAGATGCAGCGACCTGAGTCTAAGAGAGGTACATCCCAAGAGTCATTGGTTATCAATATGAAGCAATCTACTGCGCAGGCGGCTGCTCCCGTTGCATCGTCTCAGCCAAAAGCTGAAACGGAGTAGTAGATAACTATGTGCAAACAAAATTATTTTCACAAACCATTTTTGCGAATTTTCTTGGTAGCCATTGTTTTTGTTTTTTGTAGAGACAGTGCGAAGCAAGACAAGTTTTTATTCGGCGCGGATGTAAATGAAGCCAAAGGAGGAGCAGTCTCCCTCCTTGAAGCTGGCAAGATGTCCTTCTCTCGCGTGTATGTGCCTCCCGGTCGTCTCTCTGATGTTGTTCGTGATGAGACCCGTTATATCCCTATGGACGCCACGGAATTTGAAAAGGTTGTCCAGCAACTATTACCCCGAGATACGAGTAGTGCTTTTGAATCACCTCAACCGGTTGCCGAGTATGTTCTCTACGAAATGAAACTTGATGATTCAGGGGCCCTTCTTGGAAATGTTTCTGTACGATTTCCAGGTTTAGGTGCAGAGGTTGAGATTTGGCCAGGAGAGGCGCAGTTTCAGGATATCCTCTGGTTCGATGAGGAAGGCTCTGGCTCGAAACAAATCGATTGGCTCCAGGAAAGTGCCGAACGACAGCGACGAGAGAGATCGTTTAAGTCGGATGGTATGCCCGTTGATTTGTTCGGAAAGCCCGGTGGTTCGATAGATTTCTCGTCGCTTGGTGCTGGTAGATTATCTGCAAATCTTCAAGTCCCACCAGTGCGCACAGATCGCTCGCTCAATCAAGGTGTTTCTTTCAGTGTCGGCCGATCAACCTTTTTGTTTCCGCAGATCCCCTCTTTGTCGACGGTAGTAGTTCTTGATCTCCCTGAAATGGTTGTGCCATTGGTTACGGGTAATGTGCCGAGCAAAGAGAGGATTGATGGTGGTGAATTAGACGCTGATCAATATCTTCGGTGGCGGTTTGTGCTTGGACCAAGACAATTTCTCAAAATGACACTTTCGCCTCGTCGTGCCAATCGTTGCTCAATTTGGTCTAGCGTTTTTGTCGGAGAAAGAACGGTGGAGATTGGGACCGTCGTCCTCCCCGAAACTGTCTGGTCCGAAAGATCTTTACAACTCATGATTGATGAACAGACGACAGTCATCAGTGCCCAGGCGTATGGATACGGTTCGAGGCAAATGAGCAAATCAGATAAGCTGGAATTTAGTCAGGAATCCAACGATACGATTAGCGTCGTGTTGCCAGCAACTCTTATTGGCACCGATCGCGGTATCTTGTTACGGAGTGCCATTTCCAGCATTCGCCAGAATAATGAGCGACTGCAACTTCCTGGAGTGGCAATTGATCCAGAGTTCTGGGTTGGGGGTGGTTTTGTCGTAGACGTTGAGAATAGCCTTCAGGTCTCCAATGTGGCGACAGAAAATTGCCTTGTGATTGCATCAGAAAAAGCCGAGAGATGGCCGAAGGTGGTCAATGGAAGTACGGGTACACCCGCGCGCCTAGCAAGCCAGTCCAATACATTGGGATTTGCGTTCGAGCAACAGAGCGCAGATGGTTCATGTGGTGTTTCAGTTGTGAAGAGACAGCCAGATTTTGATGTTGCTCGTGTTACAACGGTCGATGTTTCTTCGGCCTCACTTATTGGACGTGCTGCCTGTGATATTTACGTCAGACGCGGTAGTGTGCACAGGATCGTCGGACGTGTTGGTAAGGAATGGTTTATCGACTCAGTCGAACCTTTGGTCGCTGAAGATAGAACGGTTAAGCGTGGAGTAGAAACAGAACAATACATTTCTGATCGTGTACAAAGCGATCTCGGTAAAGAGTTGGGGGTATCATACGAATGGAAAATAGCGCGAGGCAAGAACGGAGATCAGCTTGTGCTCGATTTGCCAAGGGCTATTCACCATGGAGAGAGTCTACGGATTAGGATAACGGGACATCGTCGTGGCGTGCCGGCTGGGGGGCAAATTCGATCGACAGACGCCGACATGATTCAGCTTGTTGGTGAGGTTTCTGAGCAAGCCTGGGTCGACTTGCGAACAAGTCCAGAAAACACATTGCTAAAGGTCAAGGGGGCAGAAAATGAGCCCCTGTTTGAACCTCGTTTAACACTACTTGCTGAAGAAGGTGTCTGGCGACAACGCGTTGCCGTAGGTCGGCTTGCTTCGCCAGAGGTGTTCCGCTTTCTACGTAGAAGGCCTCCGCTTGAGGTTCTCGCGCAATCGCAATTCACAGTTCGTGGAGATCAATTAAGTGAAACGTATAGTTTTTCATGTCAGGAATTTCAGGGTGAACTTGATGCTGTCACTGTGCACTTTTCAGAACCAGTTGGAAATCTAGATTGGTCAATTCTTTCTGACGATGAAACAACGGCTATTGCTCGTCGTCTCAATACTTCTGAGTCAAATGTTGCTGCAGAGTCGAACAGTGCAAAGAGGTCTGCGAAAGAGTCCTGGTTGGTCGAATTGAATCCTCCGGTGACAGGAGCAACAACTCTCAGGGCAACTGGAAAACGGGACTTCATTGAACAGACGGCTATTCCCTTGGTGTGGATTGAATCAGCAGTTTCGCCACAGGGTCGTATCAATATCAAAGCTGCTCGCGGGGCCGGCCCCACTGTACTCAATCATCGTCTTGTTCAATTGCCCCCTCAGGCAGATCAGTCAAACTTGCTAATTCAGTCAGTAATGGAGTTGTTCTACGATAGCTCAGCTTTGGCCCAAACGGGTCCATCTATAGAGATACTACCGGTTCTTGAGAGCGTTCAGTCTGCTGCCCGCGCTTGGGTGTGGAGAGAGAGTGTCCGGGTGAGATGCTATGCATCTGCAAATGCAGAGTACGAAACGACGTTTAATATTGAGAATGATGGCAGGCAGAGTGTTACAGTGAGTTTGCCAGACGGACATCGCCTGATTGGGCTGGAAGTTCAAGGAGAATCCATCCCGTTACAGTCGTCGAGCGTAAGAGAGTTTCCCGTCTATTTGCCGAGCGGCCGTCAGCGAGTTTTTGTGACTGTGCATACGGCTGTCGCGGCTGAGTTTTCCCAAGGCATCTGGAGGCTGTCCTCGATTGTGCCAACGGTCGATGCGCCAACACTCACACGGGAAATGCAGGTGGACATACCTAGGGATGTACGGTTGGTAGGCGTGCCGTCTGGATATACGGAAATTTCCCAACAGAAGACGGACTGGATTGAAAGAATTTCGGGACTCTCACAACGAAAGTCATGGTTCGCGAATACAAGCCGGAAGGCGACTTCATCGGCATTTGATTCACGATGGTTTGTTCCAACAAGTGGACGATATCAGCCAAGATCATTTCTTCTGGTTAACCGCTGGTTATTGGCCATGACAGTTCTGTGTGTCGCTGCTGTTGCAACATCGTTGTCATTATCTGTTTTCTGGAAAAGTACGTGGTTGCTAGTTGCCGGCGTTGTGGTTGCCTCGGTAGCTGCGTTGTGGTTGCCTCAGCCGTTTAATTTGATAGCTCGTGCAAGCCTGTGGGGAATTCTTGCTGCTGCCGGTTTTCGTGTCTGGATATATGGTCGCGCAAAGAAACAGATTTCTTTTGTGGTCCTGGTATTGATGTCTACAGGAGTTTGTTCCTATGGGGACGAGGTTCCTTTGCAAGTATTTTTTACCCCCGTTGATGGAGAAACAACGGCACTGGTTCCAGAGTCACTTTACAGAGTGTTAGTAGAAACGAGTGCAGCTCGGTCTTCTGGAGTGCGCATTTTAAACTCACGAATTGAGTTGCCATCAACTCGTGGCTTAGCCACTCAAAACGATATTAAAATTTGGCATCTGAACCTCTCAGTTGAAACCGATTCTGCTGAAGTGTTTCTGCTTGATCAGTCGCCTGTGGGAGGCCATTTTGCTGACGAACCTTTTCTCCTCGACGGTGGGTCGTTACGTGCGACGTTGTCTAGGGATCGGAAACAGGCACGCCTAGCTCTTCCAGCCGGAGGAAGGCACAGCCTTGTTATTCCAGTGGAGCCTGTAAGAACCCGCAGGGGAGGTGTTGAAATCTGTGAGATGTGTATCCCGACGTCTCCGCAAACTGTGGTTGCGATGATGCCGGCCGACGGCCTGACTAGTCCCCAGAATGGGCGTAGAGGTATTCAGTGCGAATGGTCTACTGGTCAGGGTGTTTTTTATCCAGCGCAAGAGGTGACTTCTCCTGATTCTCGTCAACAGATGTTCAGGGTTCCTCCTGCCGAACGTCTTCGCGTTATCCATTCCTTGGATTCCAACAAGGCGTTAACAACAACCATTCGCGAATCAGAAAGTAGAAATCAGATTTCATGGACGTCGGACGACCTTGTTTTGTCTGCTGAATTTATGATTGATGGAGGGGGGGCAATACTGCCGTCATTCTGGATTCAGGCAGACCCCCGCCTTGTTCTCAATCAAGGCCAAAGCAATAAAAATGCACCTCACGTAAGTGGTGACTTTGAGGTGCACTCAATAGGGCAAGGTGTTTATAGGGTTGATCGTAGCTCACCCGTTGCAGAAAAGATGACGTTTCAGCTGTCGTTTCGGATGCCATTAATAAATTCTGTTGGCAAATATGAGTTGCCCTATGCGTGGATTCGCGGAGTTCAACGCGATATACGTGAGTCGATACTTTCTGATTCCCCTGGCATTTCATTCGATGTGCAGTTTCCTCAGGCAGTTGCTCCTCCACAGGTGAATGCTGTGGGAGATGGGAGTTTGCAATGGTTTGTGGAGTTCGTTCAAAGTGGTAACGAATCATTCCCTGAACGTAGTTCCGATAACTTTCCTGAAGATGGATTGGACACAACTCGCCAGCCTTTTGTCTTACAGAGGCAGGTGGCATACGTAGAGGTGAATCGTGAGCAAAGTCCTTTACGAGGGACGCAACAGATAGAAATTGTAGAAGGTGCAGATAAGAACCACCTAGTTTTTGAAGCGACGATTGATTCGGGTGAAACAGCCTGGTTGGAGGATCACATTCGTATTCCCAAGGGCTATCGCCTTGAGGCCTGTCAGGTATTTGAAAAAGAAAATTCGCGAACCGGTCTTCAGAATCAACAATCTCTTGATATTTCCGTGCACAGAGAAGAACAAAATGTTTATGGATTACTTCTCCAGCAGCCTCGTTCAGGCATTTTTCTTTTACGAGTTCAGGCAAGTAGCAATAAACGTTTGCCGAAAAAGGGGGTTTTACCACTGGTGAAGTCGGCTTCTACTTCTGACTTCCCCTACTCAGTGATTTGGCGAGGTACTGCTCAGCGAGCCAATATCATGATCCTTGCTGATCAGCACGTTACAGGATCAGGTGCGTCGCAAGAAAGTGAGCTTGCTGGCCGTGGCCTGCCAGGGATGCGAGTCACTGAGGATAGTCAGAGTAATGTGTGGCGTGTTGAATTGCCATCAAACGGTACGGTCTGGTCATATCAGAGTGAAGTGCAGTCGGGACGCAAACAGATTGAACGCCCCAGCTTGGTATCTCCCAGTGCAGAAGCTGATTCGAGCGTCATAGTAGATTCACCCCTCTCGGTACCTCTCATTGACATTGAATTTATGGTCGATGAGCGTGGTCGAATCTCAGGAGTTTGTTGTATCGACTTACCAGTAAAGGCAGCCGAGGTGCAGTTTCGACTGCCCGCAGGATTCCAAGTCTATGAAATGTTGCTGGACGGACAGCAGGTGAAACCGAAAACACCTCGTCGTGACAACCTGTCGGAAGTATGGACTGTGCCCATTCAGGCGGGTGCCTGGCCCCATGAACTGGTTTTTGTATTTGTTGGAGCATTCGAGGCCACGACGATGTTAGGCGAGCCGGTGTCTCTGGCTTTGCCCAGCGTCGTCGGTATGCCTGTTGAGCATGTTTTATGGACAATCAATCATCCGGTGAGCCGGTCGATACGTTTTGCTGGGCCAGGAACCGTGCTCGATGAAGATGAATCGCGTGAGATAAGAATGAATGTACAAACAGAAATTAATGACCTTATTACGACAATTTCGCCTGCACTACCCGAGGGGGTGGGAACACGATTGCATGATTTCCGTTTGAGCCGACGAAAGCAATACGGTGTTCCACCACTCGAAGCTTGGGTGAGCAGTGCGACAAGGGCGCCAGGCATCAGTGCAATCGCACGACAATTCAATTCGGCATTTCTCGCGAAAAGTCGCTGGGAAAAGCTGATTATTCAGCCACAAACAGCTCGTGGAGCGGTAACAATTCGATTTGCAAACCCACCCTTTGCAAGGACTGAACGTGCCGTTGTAACGCTGCTGGTTTTAGTCCTTGGAGCGTTGGGCTGTTGGGGGGTTACAAAAAACGCTGATGTGATGCTCGCACTCGCTCATCGTTGGTGGCCAGCTATCGCGGGCGTTTTCGCCGTTGGCTGGATCATCTATCGGGAGCCAGCTTGGCCCGGGTTTATGCTTTTGTTTTTTAGTTTAGGGGCAGGACTTGGGCGAATGCTTCAATTGTATGCAGGTATCGAGCCGTACTCACCGGCTGCAGATCAGCCGACTGCGCAGTATGGAGCAAAGTACAGCGTAAGTATCTCGTCATCAACACGAGTCATTGACAGCATGCATGAATCATCAACGATTACACACTTTGATTCAGGTAAGGGGGAAGGATTCGATCCCTAATCTTCTGCCCCTTAGCCGCCTGAGTTGAATTTGTACGCCGAGTTGGTGGGATCAAAGTCGGCATCCGTGAATCCATTGTTCACTTTGACATTCATATAGGTGTATTCTTCCATGAGAATTGGCTGGCCACCCTGCTCCTTAGGCCAGTCGTAGGCTTCGTAGCGAATAGGAATAAGGTATTCATCGTCCATATATACCCTCGCAAGGTGGAAACGAAAATTTCGCCGAGGTACTGGGTGGACAACCTGGATGCAGGTGCAGACCCTTCCATTCACTTTAGCTTCAGGGAAAAAGTTGACGTCACATTCACCAAATTGCTTGTCATGTTGAGCAACCTCGACGAGTCGCTTTGCAAGATTCTCGACACCAATTTCTGTAATTGGGTATCTGTTCCCTTGCATTGCCAGCATGCTTTGTGGTTTGAGAGAAACTGTGCCAACCATTGCACGGACACCACTGCCCGCATGAGCCAACATGTTTCCATCATTCTTGCCATCAGAATAAATGACCTCCTGTCCCTTTACTGCTTCTGGAGCAAGGAAGTAGAGATAAACACTGAAGGGCTCGTGCCGAATTTTGGCAAACATGTATTCATGCGGCTGAAGTTCACCCCCAATTCGCTCCCTTTTGACAACGGTGCATGAGTAATCTTTTATATTCGCGCGAAGGTTATCCAGGCCTTGGGCAGCGAGAGCCAGAGCAGGTTCTAAAGGGTGCTCACCTTGACTTGTATTGGAT
>CAXEMW010000056.1:0-15125 GCA_963997395.1 uncultured Planctomycetaceae bacterium | reverse complement strand
AGAAAAGATCCGCAAACAAAGCCGACGCCAAATACACAAAGTCGGAGAGCCCACGTCGCAAGAACTGATTGGGAGCCTTCAGCCAAACCAGTCCAGACAATAACGAAGTCTTCAGCGAGCCAGATTGTCATTAATCCAAAGAGAAGACCAATGACAATGAAAGGCAGCGGATCATTCCGTTTGTGTTTTCGGTTCGTTGAATCTGATGCATTGGGACTGCTGAAAAGAATAGCTGCCAGTGCAGGAGAAAGCGTAAGAGAATTAATTGCTGAAAAGACTGTGCTGGCAGCAATCGTGATAGCAAATTGGCGATAAAACTCACCACTGATACCCGTAATAAAAGCTGTTGGTACAAAAACTGCCGCAAGAACCAATGCGATTGCTATGAGTGCACCACTTACTTCACGCATTGCCTGTCGTGCAGCCTCACGAGGAGGAAGTCCCTGACGAATCAGCCGCTCAACGTTTTCTACCACAACAATGGCATCATCGACCACGATTCCAATTGCAAGTACGAGTCCAAATAGAGACAGGTTGTTCAGTGAAAAACCAAGACCAGCCATGACAGCAAACGCGCCTATCAAAGAGACTGGGACAGCAATCATTGGAATCAATGTTGCCCGCCAGTTTTGCAGGAACAAAAGAACCACAACAAATACGAGGATCACTGCTTCGAACAGCGTCTTCATAACCTCTTGGATACTTTCCTCAACGAAAACAGTTGTGTCGTAGAGTACACCGTATTCCAGACCCGAAGGAAAGCTTGCAGCGAGTTTCTTCATTTCATTACGGACTCGTTTTGCAGTAGCAATGGCATTCGATCCGGGCCGCTGATAGATCGCCATTGTGATGGCTTCACTGCCATCGACGCGACTTGCTGTATCTTCATTTTTTGCACCGAGTTCTACTCTGCCAACATCACGAATACGAACAATCTCTCGGCCAACAGCGGGTGCACCTTTTGTTGCAGTTGATTCATGGCCAGTCTTGATAATGACATCTGCAAATTCCTCTGGTTCCAGTAATCGACCTGTCGTGTTGAGAGGCACCTGAAAAGCTATTCCAGGAGTAGCTGGTGGTTGACCAAGGCGCCCAGCTGGCACCTGAATATTCTGTTCCTGCAATGCTTTGATGACATCACCAGCGGTCATGTTACGGGTTGCTAGTTCATCTGGATCAAGCCAGATTCGCATGGAGTAATCGCGGGCTCCAAGAAAAGAAACATCACCCACACCCTCAAGCCGTGCAATCGCATCTTTGACTTGAATCAACGCGTAGTTACTGAGATAGAGTTGGTCGTATCTGCCGTCGGAAGAAAAAAGATTGACACAAAGAAGAATACTTGGCGATTTTTTTTTGGTGATCACACCCTGACGTTTTACTTCAGCAGGAAGTTTTGCTTCTGCAATTGCCACGCGATTTTGTGTTAGCACTTGCGCAAGATCGATATCAGTCCCAAGCTTAAACGTGACATCAATAACAGACTGTCCATCACCAGTACTTTTCGATGAGATGAACAGCATTTCCTCAACACCGTTGACCTCCTGTTCGATCGGGGTTGTCACAGTGTCGGCAACGACTTGGGAAGAGGCACCGGGATACACGGTTTGAATGGAAATCGTTGGTGGCACGACGTCTGGATATTGGCTGACAGGAAGTCCTGTTGCAGCAATACCACCGACGATGACAATCACTAGTGAAAGTACCGTCGCAAAGACCGGCCTGTTAATAAAGAACTGGCTGATCACGGTGTCACCACCTCTTGGGGAGTTGAAGATTCAGTAGTTTCTTCAACAGGCTGGACCGTACTGCCTTCACGGGCGCGTGACATGCCAGAGATGACAATACGATCGTTCTCGCGAAGACCCTCTTCAATGACGCGGAGTATTCCGTCTGTCGCGGGAACGCTTCGTCCGGTGGTCACAGTTCGATACTCAACTCGATTTGTATCGTTGACAACCGCAACGTATTTTCGACCCTGATCGATGCCAAGGGCTCGTTCTGGGACCAACATCGTGCGTTCTGGTTCGGCAGTTGTCATCTGTACTCGCATGAACATGCCGGGAGTAATCAGCTCTTCAGGATTGGGTAGCAGGCCACGGCATCGCACGGTTCCAGTTGTCGGTTTTACGCCAATGTCGACAAAGTCAAGAATTCCTTTGTGTACAAAGAGTTCTTCCGTTACAAGTCGTGCCGACACAGGGATCTCAAGTTCTTTGATATCCCTCCAAGTGACGGCCTCACCACCACGTTTTGCGATTGCTCGTTGCCGAGCCAAGAGGAGTGCACGTTCATCAGTGTCAAAGTACACCTCGATAGGTGATGTGGTGACAACAGTTGTGAGCCGGGTGGCCGAGCTACCCGTTCCTGAAACAAGGTCTCCAACATCTACTTCACGTGTGCTTACTCGACCAGTAAGTGGTGAGATAATCTGGCAAAATTCAAGGTCGAGTTCGGCCTGGGCTACAGTTGCACGAGATTTATCAAGCATCGCGTTGGCAACATCTCGCTTGGCAACCAATATCTCATATTGTTCTCGAGTCACGACTGCTTTCGGAAGTAGATTCTTGTACCTCGCAACTTCACTCTCAAGTTCATTGAGTTCGGCAAGAGCTTTGGCAACATCAGCCCGAGCCTGATCACGAATAACAAGGTAGGGCCGCTGGTCAATTGAAAATAGTGGATCGCCCTTAGTAATTCGCTGACCATCACTAAAATGAATTTCTGTGATAAAGCCTGAGACGCGAGCTTTTACCTCAACTGTTTCAACAGCAGCGGCGTTCCCATTAAATTCCAAAGGATTTGTAAGATTCTGAATACTCGGTTTTGTGACGACTACTTCAGGGGTGGGTGGCTGAACAAGTGACGGAGCAGGCCGTTGGCATCCAGTGAGTACACACAGTACAAGTAATAGCAGCCGACAAAAACAGCACGACAGTCGATAAACAAACACGAAGCGAGTACTCCCAACCTGAGAAGTAAGTAGCTGAATCAAAGAGTACCGATCTTACACCGTGATGGTATCTGTGACCTCACCTTCCTCAAAAACCCTATTATCGAATGCGGCGGTGTATCTACGGCCATGCTGTCACACCAGAATGGATGATATTTCGAGCTACACAGTGCGATTCGGAGTTGTTGGCGTGAACTCTCGATTCTGGCGGGTATGATAGATGTATGTACCAACAACTCTGGTAACGGAGTCATTTTTTATTCCCTCACCCCCTGGAACAAGTCCGTGGCAGATTCACATTCCTCATCAGATGCCCTTCGTCTTTTTGCGCCTCGTACCTCAATTGAACAAGTTGAGGAAGGAAATGAACTTGCACCTAAGTTTGATGAAAAAGGCTTTATTCCATGTGTCACAACAGATCATACGTCGGGTGAGTTGCTGATGGTAGCCGTAATGAACCAAGAGGCACTCGAGAAAACAATCGTAACTGGGGAGGCACATTATTTCAGCCGGAGTCGTCAGTGTCTCTGGCATAAGGGAGCGACAAGCGGACTTGTTCAGAACGTTGTCGAGATGAGGATTGATGATGACCAAGACTGTATTTGGTTGCGGGTTGATGTCGCTGGTGGCGCGAGTTGTCATGTTGGATATCGATCCTGCTTTTACCGAAAAGTTCCAGTGGGTGTGCAGCGAAATAGCAATTCGGAACTTGAGTTTGTCGAGGCCGAGAAAACATTTGATCCAAAAGAAGTCTACGGTGATGCACCAAATCCAACGCAGTTGTAGTCCAGTGAGTGGATGACAAGGTAATTTTTCTATGGCTGATGTATCTACAACACAACTTGCACTCATTCGCCAGTTAAAGTTCTGTGCTGGTCACAGGCTCTACCGGCACGAAAGCAAATGTGCTTTTTTTCACGGGCATAATTATCGTGTTGATCTTGAGGTGGTTGCCGCAAAAGGCGGTGACGAAGTCGACGACGTTGGTCGCGTTGTAGATTTTTCACTTATAAAAAATCGAATGCTTGGTTGGCTTGACGATCACTGGGATCATGCGTTCCTGATCTATGAAGAAGACAAGAATGCTCTAGCCGCTATTCAGATGGTGGAGCCAGTGAAGTATTTTGTCATGCCCCATAACCCTACGGCAGAAAATATGGCGAGATACCTTCTTGAGATCGTTGCCCCGCATGTCTTAACGGATCTAGGCGTCGTTGCCCGACAGGTTTCCCTTTGGGAGACCACCGAGTCGTGTGCCGTAGCCACACGTTCTGAGCATCCAGTGGCTATTGGTCCAGCCATGCCCGGGACTGCCATTATCAAAGATAGTCGAGGTTCGGTGACGTCATGAGTACTTCAGAAACACGTGGGAGTCTGGGACGTTTTCCAACAACTCGGCTTCGAAGAAATCGGCAGCATGAATGGCTTCGAGATATGGTAGCGGAGACGAGGGTGTCACCGCACGATCTCATATGGCCACTGTTTGTACATGATAAGGCAGAGCGTGAACCCATTGTCGCAATGCCTGGTGTTGATCGTTTGCCAATTGAAGAAGTTGTCAAGGCGGCAGCCGATGCAAAGTCATTAGGTATACCTGCAATTGCTCTGTTTCCGGTTGTTGGTTCAAAGCAGAAGACCGTTGACGGACAGCATGCTCTTGATCCCGAAAATCTGATATGCCGCACCATCGAGTCGGTACGAGCTGAAACGGGTGATGATGTTGGTATTATCTGTGACGTTGCACTCGACCCATACACAACACATGGTCATGACGGGCTGCTTCAAAATGGGCGTATCGTGAATGATGAGACAGTTGCTGTGCTGCAGCAGCAAGCTGTTGTGCTTGCCCAAGCCGGTTGCCATATCGTTGCACCATCAGACATGATGGATGGTAGAGTGCGGGCGATCAGAACTGCACTTGATGAAAATCAACAGGAAGAGGTTGGTATCCTTTCATATGCAGCAAAGTATGCGTCTGCATTCTATGGACCTTTTCGTGATGCGCTTGGGAGCCATGCGGCCCTTGGTACCGCAAAATCTCTTGGCGTTGCAGATAAGAAGACGTATCAGATGGATCCAGCAAACACAGATGAAGCGATTAGGGAGGTTGCCTTTGATCTTGATGAGGGTGCTGATTTAATCATGGTTAAACCAGCCATGACATGTTTGGATATCATCTATCGGGTCAAACAAACCTTCGGTGTTCCCACACTTGCCTATCAGGTGAGTGGAGAATACGCCATGATTCAGGCAGCTACAGCGAATGGCTGGCTCGATGGTGACCAGGCTGCATTCGAAGCAGTTCTCGCAATAAAACGGTCTGGAGCCGACGCGATACTGACCTATTTCGCACCAAAAATCGCCCGACAGTGCTGAAACACGTGATGGAGACGGAACCAGATCTGGCCTCTCAGAAGGTTTTCAATTTCTGGACGACAGGCTCGTGTTGACGGCAACCGGTTAAATTTCTCATGATTTGGTCAGATTGGAAGTGAACAAGCAGTTCAATTTCCATCGAATGATTCAAACCTGTTTTCGAAAAACGATGGTTTCCGTCGTCTTAGGAAGAAACCTCCCTGAAAGGATGCTATGCACGCTTCACGCATTTTGGCCCTCAGCCTCGCACTGTTCGGATGTCTTGTTCTCGCAATGTTCCCCGTTTCAGCTATCGCACAAACCCCTTCGGCAGTTGATACGGAATTAGAGCGAGTACGTGGCAGTTGGCGAGTTGTTGAACTTGTTGAAAATGGACAGGAAATCCCAGACGAACAGATGCAGTACTGGCTTCCTGGAGGTGGAAATCTGGAAATTGTTGACTACACAATTCTTTTCTCAGACCCAGTTGGTGGAAGTAAAACGACACGTGAGTTCCGGATTGATCCAACGTCTTATCCAAAAAGAATAACAATTAAGAATAAGGACACAGAAACAGGGAAAGGCATTTACAAATTTGATGAAGGCAAACTTGTCGTTTGTTTTTCACGAGATGTCTCAAAGGTACCTACCGAATTTGGCGCTCCAAAAGATTCTGCACGAGCTCTCGTCGTAATGGAAAAATATGAGCCCAATAACTCAGCAACCCCGAAGGGTGCCCCACGACCTGCTCCAAAGCCAGTTCATGATAATCCTCCTGATATGAGCCAGTGGCAGAGTGCCAAGCCAGCACCTCCCCCGGCTGTTGTACCAGGCGGTGGTGTGACATCACGTGTACTGACTGATGCTGAGGTTCGTGAAATGGCTGTCGGAACGTGGCGTATGACAGATACCGAAGGATCCGTTGACATCACGTATAACGTTGACGGAACGTTTCAGACCTACCGGTACTATCAGATGCTTCAAAACTTTCAATCAGTATTTGTACCTACTCCGATTTCCAGTGGTACATGGATGATATCGAATGGTCGACTGATTACTCATGTAACAGCCTCATCACGAGTGGGTCTAACAAATCAGACACTCACACCTGCTGTTCGTTCAATTTCTCAAACAGACCTTATCCTTGTAGATAATTTTGGTCGTGTTTCGAGGTCTGTGCGAGTGCGATAACACGCCCTCGATCAGAATCTCATTTGGCAGCCTTATAAAACAGCTTCCGCAGATCAACTCATCGAAATGGGTGATCTGGGGAAGCTGTTTAACTTTGTTGAGCTCCGCTTGAATGCTGCGAAGCTACCAAACATCACCAGGTTCTCCCTTTTCAATCAGACAAAGATCAGACTACGGCTGACAAAGTAGCGTAGTTTTAACGTTTATGCCGATAAAAAAAGCATAAACGTCATTCTTTAGGCAGTACTCTGATGTGGGCTGCCTTGATCGCTATTCATGGAGGGCCCAGTCGTGATACGACCGGGAAAGAGAGAACGTCTTCTCGCAAAACTCTGTGGAACGGTGTGCGCACTTCTTCTGTTCTCTTTTTCTTCGTTCAGCACATTTGCCTTACCACCGGACGATCAGTTCCCGGCAAGTATCATTCGTGAAACGCAATTTGAATCTGTTCAACTTCAGCCTGAGGAAATACCGGCACCACTTCCCCAGGAAACGAGTGAACCAGAGAGTCTGGTGGAACCAAGCGACAGCCAGACGATTCTTGCACCAGATCAACCTGGAAATATTCAACGTGGTGCGGGTCAACAATTTGGTGGAGCCTCTGATCCGAACGATACCGTACTGGACCCCAATCAGGTCGGTAATCTCATGACCCGACTTGATGCTCTGGAAGAAGGTGGCGAGAAGTTGCCAATTGTGCGACTCAGTGGTTTCTTTCAACTTGATAGCGGAATCTACAGCCAGAATACCCTCGCACGAACGTATTTCGGAGACATGCTCAATGGTGTTGGTTTCCGAAGAGCTCGTCTTCAGGCAATTGGAAAAGTTACAGAAACAAATGCATTCAGTATTGAAATGGATTTTGGTCAATCAGGGAAACCAAGTTTCCTTGATGTCTGGGGTGAGCAGTCAGAGCTTCCGTATCTAGGAACAATTCGTATCGGTCAGTTCAGGCAGCCCGGTACTATGGATAGTTGGACAAGTGTTCGACACCTGAACTTTCTCGAACGATCAGCTCCATTTATGGCTTTTGATCCCTTCCGCCGTGTCGGCATTATGGCGTATGACATCAGTGATGATGAGCGTACGAGTTGGGCATATAGCGTCTATGGAACCGGACTTACTTTTTACAATTCTGGTGCACAAAGCAATTACAATACGTTCGGCGACAATATGACCGGAGCCCAACTCAGTGATCAAGGCGGTGTTACCTTTGCATCAAGGATCACACACCTTGTTCATTATGATGAACCCTCTGACGGACGCTATTTCCTCCATGTTGGAACGGGTTTTATCTACGCTCAAATCGGGGGCGACTCTGAAACATCTGGAACATTTGCAAAGAGTTATCGATCTCATTCATTTCCCGAGTTCTTTGTTGGAGACATATCAGCAGGTGGAAAGATCACTGCTGCCGGAACACCGTTAGTCCTTGATACTGGTCGTTTCAAGGCAACACATTTCAGTCTGTATCATCTTGAACTTGCTTTTAATCGTGGCCAGTTCAATTTCCAAAGCGAAGTCATGTTAGAGCCTGTACAACAAGCAGTTGGGCCACTTCTTCTCCAGTCTGGTGCATATATGCAGTGCGGGTATTTTCTCACAGGAGAACACGCAAAATACCTCAAACAGGCTGGTGTTTTTGATTACAACGTGAATCCTTTTACACCATTTTTCGGGACAGGTCGTAAAGGACGCATACGTGGTTGGGGTGCTTGGGAGCTTGCGTTTCGATGGTCCTATGTTGATCTCGCAAATCGTGACTATGACCCAGCCAATTATCTTCCAGACCCAGATGCTGCTTTACCTCCTAATCCACAATTTGGTGTTCTCAACGAGTCAACGGTAGCAATCAATTGGTGGTGGAATCGATCGATGCGCGTGCAGTTTAATTGGATTCATAGCATGCCATTGTATACGGCACGATCTACATCATTAGTACCACCGACCATCACTGGCCCCGTTCCGTTTGATATTTTTGGAACACGATTTCAAGCAGAGTTCTAGGAGTCATCATGCAAAGAATCATATTCATTATTTTATGCGTTTCTTTTAGTAGCGTATGTGCTGATGAAAAGAAGGACAGGCCGAACAACCATGATGGTCATTGTGATATCTGCGGGAGTTGTCAATGTATTCGTCGCATACCCGTTGCGAAACCAATTATGAAAGAAGTAAAAAAAACATGTATTCATGCAAAGTGTGAAGATGTGATCATACCGGGCCCAGCGTGTCTCTGTGGAAAAAAGCACGGACGTGATGAATGCGGATGTTTCTGGTATCCACTTTGGAAACCAACGTGGGCGAAAGTGATAAAAAAGACAATCCCGGTAACGACTGAAGTGACACGCAAAGTTCCTAGTTATGAGTGGGTGATTGAAGAACGGTGCGACCATTGCCGCTGATGGCATTGTCCTCAAAGCAATATATCGAACGAATGCGGTTACAATGCGGAAGCAGGGCGTCTTAAAAAATGGATGATTTCATTTGCAACCTACTTAGGCGAGTGGACTGATCGCTGGGGCACAGCGACGACCTCCGGATCACGAGTGATTTGAATCAGTTATGAACAAAAAAATAGTAATAGCTGAAAATCCAAATGCTGGTGCACGAGACAAGCAGTCGCTTCTTAGCGAGCTGAAAGCTGGACTTATTGCACGAGGCTATTCTGTTGAACAAGAAAGTGACCGAAAAAAAATACAGGACCTGTTGGATATTGACGGTAGTACAAATGGGGAAAAAATCGCGTGTGTTATATGTGCAGGTGGTGATGGAACAATTGGCTTTGTTGCGAATTGTTCGGCTCCTGCAACCCCGCTAGCGATTCTCCCACTTGGGACAGAAAATGTTCTCGCGAAGCAACTCGGTTTTGATTGTGATATCAGTCGACTCATGGACAAGATAGACAGTTCGAAAACATTTGCACTCGATGCTGGTGAAGCGAACGGACAGCTTTTTCTAGCAGTCGCTTCTGTCGGTTTTGATGCAGAAGTGGTACGCCTTCTCAGTGCTCGACGAACCGGTCACATTGACCATACAACCTGGATTCGACCGATTTTACAGGCACTTGGTGGATATCAATTTCCCAAAATTCGTGTCCGAACGGAAGGAAATGAAAAAGCGATTCATACACGCTGGGCATTTGTCTTCAATGTGCCACGATATGCACTTGGGCTTCGATTTGTTGCGGAGGGTGATTGTGCTGATGGACGACTCGATCTGTGTTGTTTTCGTGGGGGTCGTTGGTGGAATGGTCTTCGGTATTTTATTGGTGTCCTTTTTGGTTGGCATCGAAGCTGGCGTGACACACACGTGGAGCAAGTAACACATATTTCTATTGAATCTGATGAGCCAGTCCCATATCAGCTTGATGGTGACCCGGGTGGTGAGTTGCCGTTGACAATCCGAGTGCTTCCTGGCCGCCTCACATTCGTTGGCATACCACCAGCAGTGAATTCTTAAAAGAGAATGCCAAGAGATAGTGGCGAAAGCCACTCTTATCAGAACAGTCAGACCTACTTGCCTTGAGGGCGAAAGGACTGCATTCGAGTTGGGTCTGTTTCCAGGTAAGATGGTTGGGGCTTCCCAGTCTGAATGAGATCAATGCAGTAGGGAATTGCAGGGAAAACTGCATCAAGGCATTCACAAATACTTTTTGGGCGGCCTGGAAGATTAACGACCAATGCACCACCACACACCCCCGCGGTCTGGCGAGAAAGAATTGCAGTGGGTACATATTGAAGTGATACCTGCCGCATGAGTTCGCCAAATCCCGGCAGCATTTTTGAGCACACGCGCTCTGTTGCCTCAGGCGTGATATCACGTGGTGCAGGCCCTGTACCGCCTGTTGTGATAATAAGACAGCATCCATGGCCCGACATATTTTCGATAGCTGCTGCAACACAGTCGACATCATCTGAAACAATTTGAATTTCAGGTTCCCAGGAAACACAAAGTACCTCACGAAGATAATCGTGAACCGCGGGCCCACCTTCGTCAGCATATTCACCCCGACTGGCCCGGTCTGAGACTGTCAGAATTCCGATGCGAATTGAGTCCTCGCACTTTTTCTCTACATCCGGTCCTTTACTCACCCCAGAACACCCTTAGTCTCGAGGAGTTCAATGATTGCATCTACACATCGACCGACCGGGAGTTCATCAGTAGGCAGCACAAGATCTGCTTCTGATGGAGCTTCATACGGTGCCGATACACCAGGGAAATTACCCAATTCACCTGCATCTGCTTTTGCATACTGTCCCTTCTCATCACGAGCCCGACAGACTTCTACTGGTGCTGAGAGGTGGATGGTGAGAAACCGTTCTGTCCCAACAAGTTCGGCGGCTTTCTGTCTCGACTGCTCATCAGGTGCCACAAAAGCTGCAATGACGATGAAGCCGGCATCATTTGCAATCTTTGCGACTTCTACAGATCGTCGAAGATTTTCACTCCTTTCACTCGCTGAGAAGCCAAGATCTCGACTTATGCCAAGTCGCATGGCTTGTCCATCGAGAACCATAACGGCACGACCATCATCGAAGAGTTTGCGCTCAAGTGCCTGAGCGACTGTTGTCTTTCCTGAACCGGTGAGGCCCGTAATGAGGATAGTGACTGGATTTTGTCCAAAACGAGCCTGGCGTTCTTCAATGGTAACTTCACTGGAGGAGACCGTGAGGCCTTCGGTCGCTGGCTCATCGTCCCAGTGGGCAGCTCCTTCTTCTGGTTCTCGATCGAGAATCATGCCTGCGCCGACAGTTCCGTTTGTCAGCCGGTCAATAATGATAAAAGAGCCAGTTGTTCGATTACGTCGATACGAGTCATGAGCAATTGGAACAGCAAGAGTCACTCCACAGCGACCAATCTCATTGAGTGCTAACGTCGGTGCAGGTTCGCGGTGAAGTGTATTGATATCGACTCGATACTTGATGGAACTTACTCGACCTGGTGTGACTTTTCCGGTCTGTTTGAAAAGATATTCTTTCCCTGGAATAAGTGACGTTTCATCCATCCAGACAAGCATTGCTTCAAATTTCTGATCGACCTTTGGGAGATTCCCTACTCGGACAATCATATCACCACGACTGGAGTCAATTTCATCTTCAAGGGTGAGGGTTACTGACTGAGGAGCAAATGCCTCATCACGTTCACCATCGAAAGTCACAATTGATTGAATTCGACTCTTCTTGCGAGACGGTAAGGTAATGATCTCATCACCCTTACGAATAATTCCTGATGCAACAGTCCCAGCAAAGCCACGAAAGTCGAGGTTGGGTCGTGTGACGTATTGCACAGGAAATCGAAAGTCTTCCATGTTGCGGTCAGAACCGATGTAGACCGTTTCGAGAAGATGCATGAGCGGTGGGCCCTCATGCCATGCCATCTTTTCACTGTTTGTCACGACATTGTCACCTTTGAGTGCAGAGATTGGCATGAAGTGCACATCGGGCAATTCAAGTCGCGCAGCAAAGTCAACATAGTCTCGACGAATGGATTCAAACACATCCTGACTGTAGTCAACAATGTCCATTTTGTTGATTGCCACAATGATGTGTTTGATGCCAAGAAGTGACACTATAAAAGAGTGACGTTTGGTTTGCGGAAGAACGCCATGTCGCGCGTCTATTAAGATAATGGCAAGATCAGCAGTGGATGCACCAGTGGCCATATTTCGGGTGTACTGCTCATGGCCCGGTGTGTCAGCTATGATAAATTTTCGTTTTTCGGTTGAGAAATAACGGTATGCGACATCGATCGTAATTCCCTGTTGTCGCTCATCCTCAAGCCCATCAGTAAAAAGTGCTAGGTCGACTTCTTCACCAGTTGTTCCGTAACGCGTCGTATCCTTTTTTATAGCGGTAAGCTGATCTTCATAAATCATTTTGGATTCATAGAAGAGTCGACCGATGAGCGTGCTTTTGCCGTCATCTACACTGCCGCAGGTAATGAACCGCAGAAGTTCTTTCCGCTCGTGTTGGGCAAGGTATTCATCAATGTCAGTTGCAATAAGCGATGATTGGTGAGACATAGATTAAAAGTATCCCTCTCTCTTTTTCTTCTCCATTGAGCCGGCTTCATCGCTATCGATAAGCCTGCCTTGTCGCTCTGAAAATGTGGTCAGTAGCATCTCCTGAATGATCTCAGGAAGCGTAGTGGCTGTTGAGTCAACGGCGCCAGACAGTGGGTAGCAGCCAAGGGTACGAAAGCGAACTCTTCGCATTTCTGGTTTTTCATTTGGTTCCAATTGCATTCGATCGTCATCGACCATGATCATGACACCTTCTCGCCAGACAATGGGTCGTTCTTTTGCAAAATAAAGCGGTACTATCGGTATCTGCTCAAGATGGATGTACTGCCATACATCGAGTTCAGTCCAGTTTGAAATTGGGAAGACTCGAATACTTTCGTTCTTCTTTACCTTTGTGTTGTAAAGATTCCATAATTCAGGTCGTTGGTTTTTGGGATCCCAGCGATGGAAATCATCACGGAAAGAAAAGACTCTTTCCTTGGCACGGCTTTTTTCTTCATCACGCCGAGCTCCACCGAAGGCTGCATCAAAACGATGAGTATCAAGTGCTTGCCGTAAAGCCTGCGTCTTCATGATATCAGTATGGACTTTACTGCCGTGCGTAAAAGGGTTGACTCCCTGTGCCCGACCTTCTTCATTGACATGAACAATGAGTTTGAATCCCAATTCTTTCGCAATGTAATTATCCCGCAACTGATACATCTCCTGGAACTTCCAGGTGGTGTCGACATGCATAAGCGGAAATGGTGGCTTGGCTGGATAGAACGCCTTCTCGGCTAATCGAACCATAACGGCCGAATCCTTGCCGATTGAGTAAAGCATGACAGGGTTGTCAAATTCAGCAGCGACTTCGCGAATGATGTGAATGCTTTCAGCTTCAAGCTGTCGCAAATGGGTAAGCGAGTAGGCGGTCATCGGTTCTCACGTTTGGGAAAACAAAGAATTTCTCGTACTGTAGGGGAAATTACGGAAACGAAGCAATTCCTCCTCGGCCCACAGTTCCAGGTTTCTTACGGTATTTTTCAGGCATACTTTTGGAGATCGTGAACATAGGTAATTTAGTGGAATGTTCAACACCACGTTTGGAGCCTCTTTTATGAAAATGAACACACACATACCAAGCCAAATTTTTCGGCCAGAAGGATTCATGCGTGTCATTCTCTTTGCAGTTCTTTCAACCATTCTTTGTGTGCAATCCAGCCAAGCAGCTGAACGAAACATCATTGTCTTTGTGACAGATGATGAATCGCCAACGTTGGGTTGTTACGGTGACCGCGTTGCTGTGACTCCGGCTATCGATTCCATGGCGGCGGATGGGGTTGTGTTCGACAACGCATTCGCAACAACAGCAAGTTGTTCAGCAAGCCGTTCAGTCATCCTGTCTGGATTACATAATCACGCCAATGGCCAGTACGGGCATCAGCATGACTTTCATAAGTTTGCAAGTTGGTATGACGTGGTCAGCTTGTCACTTCCTCGAGCCTTAGCCCGAGCAGAGTACCGAACCGCGCGTATCGGAAAGTACCATGTGGCGCCAGAGGAAGTGTATCACTTTGAAACCGTACTCCACGGAAATCCACGCAATGCAGTCCAGATGGCAGATGTTTCCGCTGAGTTTATCAATTCGAAAAGTGAGAAGCCATTCTTCCTCTACTTTGCCACCAGTGATCCCCACCGTGGAGGTGGGCGTGACGAAGACTCTTCCTTGGAACTGAAACCAGATCTTTTTGGAAACATAAAAAATCGAGGCAGTCATAAAGGAATAAAGGAAGTTTTTTTCGAGCCTGAGGAGATGCAGATTCCAGCTTTCTTACCCGATACGCCAGAAACTCGTAGTGAGCTTGCTCAGTATTACCAGTCGTGTGCTCGCATTGATCAGGGGCTTGCACGGCTTGTTGAGATTTTGAAAGAAGCAGATCTCTTCGATAAAACACTCATTCTCTTTACCAGTGATCATGGCATGGCATTCTCTGGCGGAAAAACAACAGTCTATGAGCCTGGCCTTCGCGTTCCTTTTGTCGTTCGTGATCCGTATTCAAAAGCACGAGGAGTACGAACTCAGAGTATTGTTAATCACACAGACATCGCGCCGTCATTACTTGATTTTGCAGGCGAGCTTGACCATCAAAAGCAGCGTCCAAAGCACTGGGTGGCACCAAAAGAATATTGGAAAGATAAACCGTATGCTGCGAATGAAAATCATGGTCCTCGAAAAGGTTTCGAAGCGTATCACGGACGATCCTGGATTCCAATTCTGTCTGACACAGACATGCCAATTCATGATGCACATTTTGCATCACATACATTCCATGAAATTCAGATGTATTATCCTATGAGAGCCATACGGGATCATGACTGGAAACTCATTTGGAATATTGCGCATCCACTTCCCTACCCTTTTGCTTCCGATCTATGGGCCGCCAGTAGCTGGCAGTCTCAGTATCGGCGGAGCCTTGACGCTCCCTACGGAACAAAGACCGTCCAAGAATATATTCACCGTCCAAGGTTTGAGCTGTATCACATTGCAGAAGACCCAGAGGAGGCCGTGAATCTTGCTGATGATCCAAATCAGGCAGCAGTGCTTCTCAGATACAAAGAAAA
>CAXEMW010000055.1:0-15137 GCA_963997395.1 uncultured Planctomycetaceae bacterium | reverse complement strand
GGTCACAGCCGTATAAAAAAGTTCACGAGTGACGATGCGACTACGATGTTCTGGCAGCACAACAACCGCATGCTGATACTCTGACCCCTGACTTTTATGAATAGTAATCGCATGTACGGTTGATACATCTTCGAGTCTTGAGACCGGAACTCGGACGTGCTGTCCCGGCTGGCCGAAAACTGCCTCCAAGCGATTCTCACCGGTTTCAGAACGCACAATAACCCCAACATCACCATTAAAGAGTGCCAGTGACCGGCAATTTTTTGTAACCATCACTGGCTGGCCTACATACCACGTTGTCGCCGGAGAAATGCCGAGTCTTGATTCAACACTCGCATTCCATTGACTGACTCCCGCAAAGCCCCCACGATGCGCACAAAGAACTTGGAGTTCCTGTTGCACACTAAGAACAGCATCTAGATCATCTTGTTGTGCCACCCCTTGCAATCGTTTTGCGTGGCTACCAATTTCGGCTACGAGTTCCTCTATTGCTGGCCCATTACTTGGTTCAATCCACTGAATATCAGAATGCCCTGACTGAAGAACTGTGAGCGTTTGAGAAACATCACCCGCACGAATAGACTCTGCTAACGCCAAAACACCCGGTGCATCCTTTGCACGGTGAATGATCTTTAATTCTTCAATTCTTTTATGGAGTGGATGCTGACTGAATTGACTGGATCGAAAAGTGGCAATGTCTCCTAGCACTGTTCCAGCATCGACACTGGCAAGCTGATCAGGATCACCCACGAGAATAATCTCAGCATCTTCAGCAAGTGCAATAAGCAGATGGTACATCAAGGAACTTGAAAGCATCGACGCTTCATCAACGATCACAATGTCGTATGGTAATCGATTACTTGCATCATATCGAAAAGGCTGCGAACGCGATGGATTAAAGTCTAATAACTTATGCACCGTACGAGCCGGTTCTGCTGTCACGGCAGCGACGATACTCGGTGAGGCTCCTACTTCTATACATCTTTGACGTAATACGTCTGTCATACGTGATGCTGCTTTACCAGTTGGTGCAGCAAGGCCTAGTCTTGGCCAAGGGCCCTCCACAGGAAGAACAGAAAACCGCTCAACCAAATCATGAGCTATTTTTGTTGTTTTTCCTGTGCCTGGCCCACCTAGAAGAATACGTACGTGGTGACATGAGTCTCGCATGAATACTTCTGCAATATCTCGCTCCTCCGAGAGTGCTCTGGCGAGATACAACAGATGCCCGTCAATTATGAAAGGACATCGACTGCTCGAAGATCCGACAAGTGATGAAACAGCCCGTAATGAATCAAGCCACGTATGAGGATGCAGTGGCCAGTCCGGCGCACCGGTCACACCGATTTCAATTCCGCCTGCCCACTCCTGAATGTTGTCAAAATCCACACAGGTGTGACCATCACGTACGCTTCGAAGTGCCAGACACAAACCAACCCAGGCAAGAAGATCTGGTTGTTCTTCGCGCTCTCGATGAGCCATTGACACCAGTACCGTAGCGGCTGCGATATCTTCGCGACCAATCACTCCCAACTTTCGATAGTCCTGTAATGAAGCCGGGGGCATCATGCGTTTGCCTCGTTTTTCCCAGAGAGCAAGTCACTTAGTTCTTGCCAAAGGCCATCTGGTGCACGCCATGTAAAAACACCGTATCTTCTTCCTTGTTCATCAATCGGTGCCTGCGCTCCTTTCATCCCACGAGTGAATGCATAAATAATACCAACAATACATTGGTCTGGATCTGCCTGAGGCACCCGCCACCTCAACATGCGAAATAAGGCTGTTCCATAGAGAAGTGCCTGTAATGGATAATGATGACCTACCATCGCATCAAGAAGTCGTTCAGGTGCGTAGGCTTGTAGTGCGTCTGATACTCCTAGCGAATGTAATCGATTACTTTTGTAGTCGCATATTGCGAGCCTGGGATTATCGGGTTGACTGCCAGGCAAACCCAAGACGGCATCCACTGAACCCGTAAGAAGACCGCCGACAGGTATATCAAAAGCTGGACTACAAAGTAGTTTTGCATATCTCGCGAGAGAATCCTCAGGACTTATAAATTGCTGCAGAACTTTCCCGATAGAAGTTACCCTAATATTTTTCAACTGTCCGCCCAGTCCCATTTCAAAACCAAGCTCAGGCATGATTTGAGAAGGTGGAATATCTGTTAGGCGGCAGTCACCAAATGGACCACCAA
The DNA here is from genome assembly GCA_963997395.1 of uncultured Planctomycetaceae bacterium. Classification (GTDB taxonomy): domain Bacteria; phylum Planctomycetota; class Planctomycetia; order Pirellulales; family UBA1268; genus UBA1268. The sequence goes on along the minus strand of CAXEMW010000055.1, from coordinate 12,940 downwards.
GCGGCGTTGTTAGAGTTTCGTACACCATCGTATTGAGGCTCTCACGGTAGTGCCGAAGCATTCCATTTGATGTTTTCTCTTTTATGACGCGCTGTATTTCTTCCTGAAGAGGCGCAACGGTTGCATCTACTTCCTCAAAAACTTCATGAACTGTTCTGCCAACTGCCAGACCCGCTGGCAAATCAATCACCTGATGCCCTGCTGTTGTGCCGGATACAGATAGCGATGACTGCCTTACGCCGGTTGACACATGCTCGTCATATCCACCACGTTCCGGTCTATAAAATGTTTCCCGACCACGTGTAGCAACGATACTACTGAAAGACATTCGCCGTGAGGAACGAATCGCCGAGGGTAACCCAGCATTTTGCATGGAGTCTCTAGATATATCTATTCGTAGATTCCGTTTCAGATGATCCAGATGTTCACCTGAGTAAACCGACGTATCCGGAAATGAAAATGACTGCTCAATGATGCTGGGCACTTTCCCGTCAGCAACGAGAACTCCAAGATAGTGCTCTGCTCGAGTTGCGGCAACATAGAGAAGGCGTTTTGACTCTTGATCCTCTGCTTCCTCATGTCGCCGTCGTGCTGTTGTTGAAGTCTTTTCAACGGCGAAACCAATATCCACTTTCCGTTTCCCGTCTTCAGCATAGAAAACGGTAGGTCGAGATTTGGCATGCATGTTTTTTGCAGCTGGCTTCCAAAGATCAGCCACAATAACACATGGAAACTGCAGCCCCTTTGCGGCATGCATTGTGAGGACTCGTACCGCATCAGCATCGCTCTCTATCCGTCGACTCACAAGGTCGTGTCTTGGATCCTTATTCGATAGATGGATAAATGTTTCAACAGCCTGATGAGGAGTACAGCCACCAGAAGGACCAAGAGCATCCATTGCTTCAAAGATATGAAGGAAGTCTGTGAGATTTCGTTCACCATCAGGGCCGGCAACAAGACGCTGCATCATGGCCACCTCTTGTTCGATTGCCACACCGAAAGCAGCGAGGCCCTGGCGCGTCAACACAGCCGAAAGCTTCATCAACTCTTCCTGCACCTTATACATGACAGCATCGGGCAAAAGGCCACTCTCTGATAGGGCATAGCCAAAAAAACATGTGGCTGCTGCTCGGCGAACGTGACCGTTGCTGGCCGGCTTCTCAATAGCTTCAAAAATAAGACGAAGGTCAAATGCCATGCGACCTGTCATAACACTACTTGTGCCACCACTCACCGCTGGAATACCCACCTGAGCCAGCCGTCGTTCAATCATTCGACTCACACTTCCTGTGCGCGTCAGAATGCAAATATCATTCGGCTCTAACTGGCGGGCACTCGTCTCACCACGCGGAATCAATTGCACCTGTTCTAAGAGATGAATAACTTTTCCGACGGTCGGTCCAACAAGTGATTGCTGACTATCCGTATTCCCTAGATGGATCATCTCAAGTGGTTGTATCTCACCTACAAGACATGACTCCCAGTGATCATCTGACGCCGTGACATCACTGTAGGAAATTCCATCCCCAAAGCTCACAGGCGAAAATGCCTTGTTTAGATTGTCCAGAAGAGGTTGATCTGAACGCCAGTTCGTCGAAAGCGTCCGGTGGTTCTTCGCTTTTTTCGTAAAATTCACATACGCCTGTACGTCCGCACCACGAAAACTATAGATAGCCTGCTTTGGATCACCGACACTCACTAATGACCGATCATCATTTCCAGGGAAAAGCCTTGTAAAAAACTCCCACTGAAGCCTATCTGTGTCCTGCGCCTCATCAACGATCGCCAATAGGAACCGCTTTTGTAAACGTTTTACCACCGAAGATTGCGGATCTGCTACGAGTTCATACGCACGCCTCAGAAGATCATTTGAATCCGGCGTAGCCGCCATTGCATTATGCACACGATGAACACACTGAGCCAACATTTCCTTCAGCTTACAAAGACGGTCAATAACTGAATCGTCTGCTATTTCCTGCTCATCGAACCAGGCCTCGATAAAAGGATCTCCTAACAAAATTGTCAGAAGGGATTGCAAGGTTGCCTCGTCCCAGCATTGACCGGACGCAGCTGCAGCAACGATTGCATCGTTTACAACCTCATTCACAACACGGTCAGTCTCTTCGGCATCGACCACCGTTTCGATATCGACACCAGCCGTGCGGAGTACACGACTGCAAACCCCGTGAATTGTTGAAATCGTTGCCGTGTCAAACTCAACAAGAGCTCTTTCGAGACGGAGAGCTCGTTTCGATCGCTCAATTTCATCAGCACCGAATAAAAAACTTGTAACAGCGTCGGCGCCATCAACAGATGAACTTCGTAGATTCGAGGCTGTTGAAAGAAGTCGCTTTCGAATTCGATGGCGTAATTCCATCGCTGCATTTCGCGTGAATGTTGTTATCAGGATATGTCCGATCCGTAGATCATCACGGATGGCTAACTCCCGCGCCACGAGCGCAGCAACGGCATATGTTTTTCCAGTACCAGCACTCGCCTCAACGATCATGCTCGTGCGAATTTGATCACTAGTCAGGTCAAGTTTCATTCTGGACTGTAGATATTCGTTCTAGGTTTAAAACGTGTGAGTGCAAGATATTGGTTAAAAAATGCTTTTTGTTTTTTAACGTCTGAAAAAACATCATCGAAAACCGGGCTTCGGCCATGGACGACTACTTCAAGGCTGTTTTCGTATGAAGCGTATGTGATAAACGAAGAAAATGACTTTCTTGATTTTTTGGGATCGGTCAGAAAGTCCGCCGCTGTCTTCCCAAAACTACTGTACGCACTCACAGCTGCCTGTTGATACAGGCTGCACAACTTTTCAATGAGATGCTGTGAATCTTGTCTATTTATACGGTCTTCCAAAGTTACTTCACGGACCATAACAGCTTTTCGAGGCTTTCCCTTGTCATCTACTGCACCAGGTGACCACTTCTCATGCTGGCTATAAACATAGGCGCGTTTTGCCGGTAAGCCGGCAACCATAGCGACGAGTAATTGTGCCAGTGCAAGATACTTCGACCTTCGAAATTGTGTTGCATTCTTTGCACTTGGGTGAAGCAGTATGAGCGACATAGGATCATCCTGACAGAACTCCAGTGTGCCTGAGATCTGCACGTCATTCGCTTCGACACGCACTCTTTCAGCCTGTCGTTTGATAAGCGGCAACCCGTCTTCATCTGTCTGTTTTACAACTGCCTGAGCAAAGCCTGTGATTTCCTCAATTGCTGCCTCACCGAACCCCCAGATTGGCACATCGCCATCTGCTCGAACAGCCTGCATCCACGACTCTTCAAACTCCTCACTCTTTTCACTCGTAATGTACCCCTGAATGTAGTTGTCCCGTAATTCGCGCTGCTCATACGTTGAGAGCATGAGTGGAAGTGTAGCTGGAATCTCAACGTCGTCATTTCTCCATGGATTGATACCTAATGTTTCACGTACAAATGGCCATAGCGGGTCACACATAAAAGCGGAAAGTGATGAGAGTTCGATGAGTGTTCGTGGTGCAGCAGATATGGGTTCAGCCATGATAGGATGAAGTGGTTCTCCCAATGCTGTTGCAACATGTAAAGCTTTTTGATCGTGACTCCATATGATGTCTGGCCGAATCTCATTCACACGAAAATTTCTCTGGCTACACGCATGGCGAGGATGAAACACCTCAACATTGCTGAATTGTTCGCCATTCCAGTCCCAGAGAGGCACACCATGACGGCCTATAAAATCAATGAATTCGGCCAACGGTGTTACCAAAGGCAAGGTTGCATTTGTTGAAACACTCATTCCAGTACAGGTGATAATCAATTGATCTTGTGCTGATACAACACAATCGAGGAAACCACGACGAAGATTAACTCGAGGGTCACTATCACCGAGCAACTGCTGCCGCTCAACAAGATTGTCATGATCACTGGCAGCCGTTTCAGCTACATCTTCATCAAAACCAGCAACACAGATCACACGAAATGGAACAGCACGGAGCGGAATCATAGAAGTTGCTGTAATCGCTCCTGTACGCAGTGGCTGATGACCAACTGCAGCTGTTAATGTTGTTATCAGAATTGTTTTAATATCGTGGTAAGGAACTTTGGTTTCTGTTGCAACTCGTCGTAACTGATCGAGTTCATAGATCACTGTCTCCAACTCTTCTGCTTCATCCCCAATGAGCTGTATCAATGTTTGCTCAAAATGATCGCACCAAACACCAACGGATTGATCATTATTCACGAGACAATCCAACGCATCGATCACGCGCACGATAGACAGAAGTGGCGCAATCGATTCGATATCTGCAGTATCTACGCCCGTTAACGGGACAACACCACCAAGCGCTGCTTCTGGTGTCCCGTCTGGCAGCAAAATACCCAGCAGCATTCTCTCAAGACCCTGCCACCACGTGTGTGCTGCTAAACCTGGTTGATCAAGTCCATCTCGCCTACGGCGAGGACCATCAATACCCCAGCGAATACGTGTGCGTTCAATACAGCGTTGCCAAACTTCTATTGCATTATCATCGAGACCATAGTGACTCTGGACTAGGCGATGCGTAGCGACTGCCAACATATCATCAACCGAACACCGCGATCCAATGAGTTTGAGTAATGCAATAAGGAGCTCCGCCCCGTCACTCACTTCACGAATTCCTCGATCTGCAATGACCAGAGGGAGTTCAATAGTACAGTTACCTTCTGTTAGCTTGCGGCTAAAGACAGCTTCGAGGTGAGGCGCTAAATCAGAAATTCGTGGACTTACGATAAGAATCTCATGAGGGGCGAGATTATCAAGATGCTTGAATGAATGCAGAAGTGCATCATGAATAACCTCTGCCTGCCTGCTGAGATCATGACAACGGTGAACAAGTAATGAATCATCTGCTTTACAGAGAGTATCAGTACTAATACTTCCAGCTGTGATTGTCTGCTGGATTGACCTGAGCAGCGATCCTGACTGCTTGCTGACAGCGCTTTCATGCTGCACCATATGCTTCGGGAAAAAACCCTGAGAGGCAAGGAGCATTTGGGTTTCTTGCGTTCCCCGTAGCCATGAAGTAACAAGCGGATCACCATCTTGCGCACTATCTATTTCTTGTTTCTTCGGTAAATACCCAGGCGTCAACGCAGGAGCCATTTGTTCCCATTGAGCTTGAAGAGATGGGGAAGGATGAACAAGCAATGCACGAACATCACAGCACTCTCCATTTTCTCCCTTGAGTGAAGAAAGTTTTTTAAGCACTTCAGTTTGTTGTAACGACAGCGCTTCGAGACCCGCTATGAAAACTGCTGACGGAACCGGTCCTTCAGCATTTCGGTCCCGAACTGGTGGACTTGGTTGATTGATAGCCGTACGAATCAAACGCCACAGATCAAATTGCCAACGATCACTACGGGACAACGGAATAATAAATTCATTGTCAGCTCCATTCATTTCTTCAGCCATCGGAGCAAGAGCTGGCTTGCCATCCTCCCATGCTAAAATCATTCCTGATCGTCGAAAGTGATAGTGGTCGAATCTGTCAGCAATACGCCGAGCCGCAAGTAAAGGGCCTCCTGCTTGCTGAATAAGCCATTCGTAATCGCGTGACTTCGTAATGACATCAAGTACAGCAAATGTCAGTCGCTGAACAGACCATGGATCGTTCTCATATTCATACGACCCAATCAGTAGTGACAGTGACCCTGGATAGGAAAAATCGACTCCGGCGACTATTCCGTCACCGAGACCCGTGGCTGTCGAACCGAGTCTTCTCGCGAGTTTGTCGGCTAACCAACTGCGAGCTCCGATAGTTGGTATGACAATCTTATAAGATGTGAAAAGATCCGTTGGCTGAGACAAAAATTCAACGGCCTCATCTACAACAGCATCCAAACTCGTAACGTATTGAATGGAAAGTGGCATAGTCGATTTAGTTTATACGGCCTTCAGAATTCCGGGAATATTTTCATCCAAACTTTGTTTACACTTGTGTTGAGATCGTCGACCATTCATGAATCCTAGGATCTAGTTATTACGTGCTAATAGACTGGATCAAAAAACAGGAGCAACGACAATCAAACGGCACGAACAGGGGCACCACTCTGAGAAAAATGACACTCGTGATGTATCACCCTCAACAGATCATCATGACACCATTGCCTCAATTGAGGAGTTATCAAGGCAGACAACTGATTTTGGACTAGGAAGCGAAGAGACTGTCACAGAACATTCTGACCCTCTCATTGGCCATGCTTCCGGTGATGTCGTGATTGAGTCACTTCTCGCATCAGGTGGTATGGGACGTGTCTATCAAGGACGACAGCGATCACCTGACAGAAAAGTAGCCATCAAAGTCATTCGTCCAGGTCATCGATCACCACGTGCATTCCAACGATTTCAACGTGAGACTGAGCTCTTAGGACGACTTAGCCATCCTGGGATCGCTCAGATCTATACAGCCGGTTCTATCAAAAAGAATGGAGAGGATTCACCATACTTTGTGATGGAACTGATTCAAGACGCAATGCCATTGGTAAAGTTTGCTAATCACCGCAATTTGTCGAATAGGGAGCGCCTGGTTCTCTTTTCATCGGTATGTAAAGCTGTTGCATACGGCCACTTACACTCTGTTATTCATCGTGACCTCAAGCCAAGTAACATACTCGTTGATGCCGCAGGGCACCCGAAGGTCATTGACTTCGGTATTGCTCGAATAGAACAAGACAATGATGCAACTGAAACAGGTACATTTCTTGGGACACGCCAATACAGTAGCCCTGAACAATCTGCCGGAAAGAAAGCCGATACCCGCAGTGATGTCTATTCACTCGGTGTCCTTCTCCATGAATTACTTACAGGAAAACTGCCGTATGAATTAAAAGGTGCTTCGCTCCTTGAAACGGCTCGCATCATTCACGACAAACAACCAAATAGGCTACGAATTCCTGAAAATAAATTACGTTCTGGCATTGAATTAATTGCAGAAAAGTGCCTAGAAAAAAATCCTCACGACCGATACTTAAATGCTGAAGAACTCAGTCACGATGTTGACGCTCTTCTTGCGGGACAACCACTTGCCGCGAAGCCACAAACAGTTCTCAAAAGAGGCCTGAGTTACGTGATGGCCCATTCATCACTTACTGCAACAATTGGGTCATTCCTACTCGTTATAAGTGTGTTTTTCTTTTTCAATTTCTTCGTACAAGAAACAAGTATCATCAAAAATTCAAGTGATTCTTTCGAGAATGTCAAATCGCTTGAGGTCACATTTCCTGGAGTATCGAGCTACAGGACCACACCACTTCGCTGGCTTCATTTCGCATTCAACGAGCCAATACTCAGTCTCACTACCGCTGACTTTCATCTTACGCGTAATGGTGAAGACGTCCCTCTTGACGGTGTGACAGTCTCTGGCAATCGAAACAGCTGGGAGATAAGCGGAATGGAAGAACTTACTGCAAAGGAAGGAGACTACGTCTTAAGTTTGTGTGGGACTGAATCGACTCCCCGAAATATTGCAGGGCACAGCTTACGACAAACATACACCACAACGTGGACAATGCCGCCGTTCAAAGACGTGCGTCTTAATCTTCTTGATGATTCATGGAGACAATACCTTGTTTCAATAAGGGGTGCGGAGTGCTATACGGAGCACTCCGCCGGCGGTTGTACATTCATTCGACCGACCGTAGTGAACAAGGAAGGTGTTACCGTTCTGAAATTTGATGCTCCATTTTCAATCCGGAACGCAACGATCAAAGCAACTATTAAGGTCTGGACAACTGGCGATCCGTCTCCCTATGACCCAGGAGCAATCGCAGCTCTTGATATTTCGCCTGATGGTGAAACATGGACAACTCTCGACACACGTGCTGCAAACCACGGTGGGTTTGGTGGGAATTTTTTTGATATCTCTGAGTATGTGGCTGATTCACAAACAGTTTGGGTCCGTGCACGATTAACTGGAACGCGTGAATGGCCCGAAGATGGCCTAATTTTCAGTCAGTTTTTAAGATGCGAGAAAGAAGAATTACCTGAACCTTTTTACCTCACCATGACTGGCGGCACGCCACCTCCACAGCAAGTTAGTGGTATCCCTGTTCCTGATCAATGATTGGTCAATGTATCTCGCCTACTACTCGCCTTGACCAGCAGAAACACGGACGAGTTTCATAATTCGTCCAGAAATATTCCAGTCTTGCACGTACAAATTGCCTTTGTTATCCCAACATGCCCCATGAGTTCCACTAAATATTCCTTCCTGCCATTGCTCTTGTGGCACTTTGAAACTCCCTCGTGTTTTGGTGTCTGAGTTGAATCCAAGTACAGACATGATCGTATTGTCCTTGTCAAGAATTACTAATCTTCCTTGAAGATCTGGCACCGCCACGTAGTCACCTCGAATCGCAACCGATGTTGGCATCCCAAGTCCGGGCATAACGTCTTCAATATAATTTCCATCAAGACTGTAATGAACTAACCGACCTTTAGGCTGATGATTTCTGTCACAAATTAAGAGCCGTGGGGGACTATATCGATTGTCGAGGGTCATCCCATGGGCCGTATTAAATTCTTTTGTGCCGTTCCCTTTCTTTCCAAAGTGTGATTGGTATTCCCCATCCTTATTAAATCGAAAAATTCGGTTACTGGCATACCCATCTGACAAGTAGACGTCACCGTCAGGCCCGACAGTGATTGCTGTTGGCGACCACTTGGCTATCTCTAAACCACATTCCTCTTTACTCGGAATACCGAAACGCATTTTCACTGTGCCGGTCGCTGCTTCGAACTTAATTCCCTCACCTGCTTTATTTCGTGCTCCATATATGTAATCCTTGCCATCTTCATTTCGTATTTCCATATCGTGAAGCCCAGTGTGATCACTTCCGAGATATTCTCGTGCGATCTTTCCATCAGGAGAAAATACAAAGATCCCACGATTTGAACTGGTGTAGATTTGTCCTCGACTGTCAACGACAACGTTTCCGTGAGTCGATCCGATTTGTGATTTCCCCTGAGAATCCAGACCCCAGTCAGGTACAGTGTCAAACGTCATCAAGCCGCTTCCCATCCGTACCGGCTCGGCAGCGTGCATTGGCTGAACAATGACAAGCAGGAGCCAAGCACTCTGAATACAAAGAATCCGCGCAGCTTTAAACAACATAGAATTCACCTTCCAATAAATTGTTAAATAGGTATGGATTGCAGTTCAGCACGTGAGAGTATTCGTGATTTCGAAGCAACAATCAGGTGTCTGTTTTGGTACTTCTGAATCCGAAATCACGGACCTGCAAACTACCAGATGCAAATGAAATAGTTATCTCCGTCTTTTCTCGCTGCATTGCCTCGTGTTGAATTTCTGTTTGAAACTCTCCGATTCTTACCAACGCAGTATCACCATCTATAGCAATAGAAACCTGCGTCCATCTGTCATCCAAGGCACTCAGTGAAGGGAACCCGTGCGGCTGCAAGGAGTCTCCTTTATTTGTCTTTGATGATTTTTCAGCCCAGGCAATCATTCGTGATGTACTTTTTTTCTGCCACGGACTCATTGCCTTTTCTGGATTGATTAATGAAATCCGAAAAACATGGCCATCCCCGTTGAGAGTAAATACTACCCGTTGGCAGCCTGAAGGCTTCATCCCAAAGATGGTCTTGCCTTGTGAGCAATCAACGGCCCATTTTAATATCGGCCCATGGTTTGAGTATTTCTTGTACAGAACTGGATCAGAAACGACTGAAGCGACCCCATCTTGAAATGACCAGTCTCCGCGCTCAGCCTTCCTCGTTTCAAATTTTTTTGCCGTGAAGGGGTCAATTAAATCGTTACTAAAACCGGGTACAGCTGTAAGCATTGCGACAGAAAACCATACGATACGATGACAAAACATTTTTTGTACCCTGAGAACAATGGAAGAAATTTGACAAAACTTTTACTGTCTAACAAAAAGATCTGACGTAATGATTGCTACGACCAGATCTCGGAGCCTGTAACCATCATCCTCAACAGACACCATTATTTTGTCTATAGCAAACCGATCTTCTGGTTCTATATGTCGTCCAAGAGCATGAGTCAGAAGATGCGTGACAAGCGTTCGTACAAAAAACTCTTCGTGACGTACCAGTATTGTTTTTAGGTCTGCTAGATTTGAAAATGATTCACCACTTGGCAAAACACCCGCTGTATCAACTTTTCTTTTTCCACGTACATCGTATGTAGTTCGTGTTCGCCCAATCGGATCAAAACACTCCATGGCAAAACCGAGTGGATCAATCTTACGATGACACTCATTACATGCTGCCGAAGAACGATGCTTCTCAAGTTGGGCCTTAACAGTTGTTACACCCCGAATATCTGGGTCTATAGCAGGAACGTCATCCGGTGGGGGAGGAGTTGGGGTGCCCAGAACATGCTCCAACATCCACACACCACGAATTACTGGTGATGTCTCAATTCCATTTGCTGTTACCGTGAGGACACTGCCCTGACCAAGTAAGCCACCACGATTCTTATCTGTAAATTGCACACGTTGAAATTCTGCTGCTTCACTAAAAGATGTCTGGTTCTCGACACCATAAAGTTTTGCAAGATCACGATTTAGAAAACTATAATTTGCACTAAGCAGTTCCCGTGCCGGCAGATTATTATCTAGTACATGACGAAAAAATAATCGTGTTTCCTCCTTCATCTCTGACTGGAGATTTGATGCATAGTATTCTGGAAATGTTTCAAAATCTGGTGGCATGCTTCCAAGCTCACGAAGATTTAGCCAGCTCTCCAGAAAGTCATAGACAAACTTATTGGAAACTTCACTCCCAAGAAGTCGTATCACCTCAGCACGTAATGCATGAGGAGCATTCAACCTCCCATCATCAGCTACTTGCTGGAGCTGTGCGTCAGGCATAGATGAGGTTAAAAAATAGGAGAGTCGCTCTGCTAACGCATGCTGAGAAATCTTCTTCTCTCTTTTTTTATTGCCTGCTTCCTGTTCTTCCGAATTAAAATAGAGGAATTTTGGTGAACAGAGAATCGCTTTCAGCGTGTCTTTGTATGATTCAAAAGGCGTTCGTCCAGCCTGATTTTGAGACTGAAACAGTGCGTAGAATTCTTTTATTTCCTCTGAAGAAACTGGTCTTCGGAATGCTTGTGTCGCAAATTGATCAATACGATAGAGGACTTCTTCTTTGCGAAAGGTCGAACCACCTACAAGCCGCTCAGTATTTTTGATCTGAGGAGAGTTTTTTAGTGGGCCATGAATTTCTACTTTTTGTATTCGGATTTGGGGCATAAATCCATCACGAAGGCATGCGATTCTTTGCTCTACGATTCCCTTTTTATGCCGTAGTGATTCAGGGAATGTATCCTGATGAAATTTGAAAATACGAGAATATGCACCACGAATATCATGCTGTCCATTTTCAAACGTGAAACGAGGACTGTATCCCCTATCCAGCGGAATGACACACTCGTACCACCGGTCTACATCATCAGCAAGAACGTGTTCTGCCAATTTTGGCTGGAGGGGCTGAGCCTTGTAGAGTGGTCCAACACGTGCACTACCTGGCCGAATGCCCATTCGAAATGGCTCAGATGAATCTAGCTTTACGGCCTTTTTACTGTACGGTGTTTTTCGATGAAGGGCGCTTGCGAGCACACGCACCTTATACAGTCCATCAATTGGAACTCCTTGTGGAAATGCATTCAGTGCCCCATATGCCCCCTCTGGCTTATCGTTGAACGGGTGATCATAGAGAACCAGATATTTTTGATCAAATGCCTTTTGATGCGCTCTATCTAATTCTTGCTGCTGCTTGAAGTTTGAATCAAACTTCCAGGTCTGCGGCTCTGGGTATGGCCCTGTAAGAAATGCTTTCTCCACAGAAGCATCTGCAGCCGCGAGGTACTGATCAAGGAGAAAACCGGACGTAACAAGTTGATCACCAATATTATCAAAGCCACGAGATAGAGATTCATGTGGAAACGCCTTTGTTGGATCAAACGTATTCATACTGATCCCAAGTAAATCACTCACGGTATTCCTGTACTCACGATGACTTAACCTTCGTAGAACCGTCCGGCCACCAGTACTTGTTGTCTGCTCTCGCATGGACTGGAGGCAGGCCGAGAGTGCGCGGATCACACTCACCCTCGCATCATCTGTTGGTTGCTCCATGTCCTCTGGTGGCATTGCGCCGAGAGTAATTTGATCGATGATTTCTTGCAGCAGCAACTGTGTTTCAACATCCGTTTGAAACAACCTGAGTTCTTCAAAGTCACGATCACCACTTTGATCACTGCTGTTGTGACACGTAATACAATGTTGCTCGAGAAAGCCTTCTATCTTTTTTACTTGATCAGCATCCACATAGCGCTGGATTGACAGAAATAAGAGGGGCACAAAACAGCATTCTAAGACAACTTTTGTGCCGCACAGGAATTTCATCACACAAGGCCCCGCAACGTCCCCGTGCTCTTGGCGAAAGAATCTGACTCAACACCAAACTTTTGAAGCATGGTCACAAAAAGATTCGCTAATGGAGGTCGATGTGGGTGCGCCGTATCAAAAGCAAGAAGATTTCCATGAGAAAAATCTCCTCCTGCCAAAACAATTGGAAGATTACGATTGGTATGTGAATTTGCATCCCCCATGCCACTTCCAAAAAGAACTGTCGTGGTATCAATCAGTGGACCTGTGTCACCAGAGGTCATCGCCAGCTTTTTGACGAAACGAACGAACTGCTCAATTTGATACGTCTCAAGAGTAATTAGTGCGTCAATTCGCTCCTGAAGTTGACCATGGTGTGAAAGGCTGTGGTACCCTCCTCGCACACCAAGATCTGCAGGATTGAAATCGCCACCTATTTCTAGTGTTGCAACTTTTGTTGCATTTGTCTGCAACGCCATAACAATTAAGTCGTACAGCAATGGAAGATCTTCAACCATGTTTCGATTCTGTGGTTG
>CAXEMW010000054.1:0-15255 GCA_963997395.1 uncultured Planctomycetaceae bacterium | reverse complement strand
ACCTTATTGATCATCTGATTGATGGTCGCGTTCAACTGATATTCAATACGCCTCGTGGTAAGGGTGCACGCACTGACGAAGGAAGAATCCGAGCGGCCAGTGTGCTCTACGGGGTTCCTTGCATAACGACACTTGCGGCCGCTGAAGCGTGCGTGCGGGCGATGGAGGCCCTGGAAAGTGAGCCAATGAAGGTGCAGGCAATGCAGGATAGGTTTATGGCAGGGACAGCATCGATTGATCGATGAGCGTTAACGAGAGTTCTGGCAGGCGTAATGGAATCTCTTTTCCCTGAAGTACCCCCAGCTCCACGACCATTGCTTCCTAGTGAGCCGGATGTGCCGGCAAGCCTGACAGCAAGAACACTTGATGGTCTCGAGTGGCTGCTGGCGAAAGAGTTATCAGAGCTTGGCGCTACAAATTTAAGAATTGGGCGTCGCACAATCGAATTCGCTGGAACAACAGAGACGCTGTATAGAGCGGTGCTGGAGTCTCGTGTAGCTATTCGGATTCTCGAGCCACTTGGGCGGTTCGCTGTGAGTTCACCAGAATCACTTTATAAATCGATATCGAGTGTAGATTGGGCGAAGCATCTTCGTCCGACTCAAACACTGAGAGTCGATGCACGAGTCCATGATTCATTTATAGATCATTCACTCTACGCCTCCCAGGTTGTTAAGGACGCAGTGGTAGATGGCGTGCGAGCGGCACACGGTCGCCGGCCTAATGTGCAGTTGCATGGGGCAAGCCTTCGGCTGTCACTTCATCTTTCCGGAGAAACAGCAACTCTGTTTCGTGATGCAGCGGGTCAGTCTTTACACCAGCGTGGTTGGAGGAAAGGGAAAGTTGAGGCTCCTCTGTCAGAGGTTCTGGCTGCCGGTATTCTTGGTATTTCAGGCTGGCAACCGGGTGAAGCCTTGATGGATCCACTGTGTGGTTCAGGAACGTTCATTATTGAGGCGGCAACCCAAGCGGCTGGTCTTGCACCGGGTCTGTTACGTGCAAGGAGTCGGAAGCAGGGTTTTTTTCGGTTCCATGATTTCGATAGAGAACTTGCTAGGAAAATTCTTTTCGATCTTGAGAATAGAGCCAAGGCACCTTTAGGTACGTTTCATGCAAGCGATCTTGATCCTGCTGTCGTTCTGATTGCAGAACAATCGGCTCAATTGGCCGGAGTAGCAGATGCCATCAGATTTTCATGCAATCACTTTGAAGCGGTGAGTCCAGAAGGTGGTCCCGGTTTGGTGCTCACCAATCCGCCGTATGGTGAGCGACTTACACAGCCAAGAGCAGGGGCAGTATTTCGAAGGATCGGTGACTGGTTGAAAAATGTGTGTCCAGGCTGGCGAGCTGGAGTGCTCGCGCCGGTTGGTCTTGCAAAATCAATTGGGCTAAAGCCATATCGCCGTGTAGTCCTTTCGAATGGTCCAATTGAGTGTCGGTTGATAGAGTTAGTTGTTCACGGAGAGAAAGGCTCGGGTGCGTTTGTTGGGAATCAAAAGTCAGTAGAATCGGATGTAGAGCGTTCCACGTCAACGAAAAAATTGTCACGCAGCGTAAGTGACCAGATAGGCGATTTTCGGCGACGGCTTGCTAAGCGATCTCGTCATCTTGGGCGATGGGCGAGGAAGCAAGGGATTGAGGCGTATCGTCTCTACGATCGGGATATTCCAGAAATCCCTCTAGTTATTGACAGGTATGGTGATTGGCTTCATGCGGCCGAATACGAGCGTCCTCATGAGCGAACAGCTGTCGAGCATGACGTGTGGCTCGATCGACTCATTGAGGCTGCAGCTGATCAGCTTGGCCTTGCACCAGACTGTGTGTTCTTTAAGGTGCGTCGTCGACAGCGAACTGGGGGGCAGTATGAAAAAGTAGATGACCGCTCTGTTACTTTCCCAGTCAATGAACACGGGTTGAAGTTTGAAGTCAACCTTTCTGATTATCTTGATACGGGACTTTTTCTCGATCATCGCCAAACTCGGGCGATGGTTCGCGGTGATGCGGCAGGTCGTTCTTTCCTGAATTTATTTGGTTATACAGGTAGTTTTTCTGTAGCGGCTGCTGCTGGTGGAGCAGAAGCAACCACAACTGTCGATCTCTCAAATACCTATCTCGAATGGGCGAGGAGGAATCTCATGGAAAATGGGTTTTTAGATAGGCGGCAACATACCCTTCTTCGAGATGACGCTCGTGAATTCCTCAAGCACCGTGCTCGCCGAGGCGAGCGTTCATTTGATCTTGTTGTTGTTGATCCACCAACATTTTCACGTTCGACGAGACAGCTACAGGACTGGGATGTTCAGCGGGACTATGCCGATCTGCTCCAAGCGGTTGCCGACAATCTTAGTACGGGTGGTATTGTCTATTTTTCAACAAATTACCGTCGGTTCAAATTTGATGAAAAGCTCCTCGCTAATACGTACGATATATATGAGATTAGCCGGAAGACAGTGCCAGAAGATTTTCGGAATGCTCGGATACATCGTTCATGGAAGTTTGTGAAAAAGGCCTGAAAAGTTTTTGTTGACTACATGAAGAAGGCGAAATCATGAGAAGTATTTGGTTTTGTCAGCAAAAGTCACCATCGTTTAGGTTGCTATGGAACGTCGTAGTTTGCCTGATAATTGGACTAAATTCTTTCGGCTGTCAAAAAATAGAATCCAATCGAGTGTGTCTCGTTTCGAGCCTGCCGCGTACGGGTGTGTCTAGGCAGCTCAGTGATGAGGTTGTTCGAGGTATTCGGCTCGCAATTGATGAGGTGAAAGCAAAAGCCGGGCGGTTTACTTTGGAATATCGTGATCTTGATAACAGCTCAGCAGCATCTGGCCGGTGGACAAGTGAAGGAGAGGCAGCCAATGCTCGCATGGCGGTTCAGGATTCCGACGTAATGGCGTACATTGGTACCTTGAACTCAGGAGCAGCCCGAGTCTCAATGCCTATTCTTAACTATGCTGATTTGTTGATGGTATCTCCAGCGAATACGGCCGTTGGGTTGACCAAACCGGGTTTGGGGCTTCCTGGAGAGCCAAACGTTTACCGGCCGTCTGGCAGATTAAACTACATCCGAGTTGTACCTGCCGATGATCTTCAAGGTCCACTTGCCGCAGATTGGGCATTCGAGCGCGGGGTGCGTCGCGTTTTCGTCATTGATGATGCCGGTGTTTATGGGCGAGGTGTAGCGTCTTTATTTGCTGATCGATGTCGTGAGCAAGGAATGACGGTTCTCGACCACGTCTCGATTGATCCGCAGGCAGCGGAGTTCAAATCGTTTGTTGGGTCCGTTATGAGTGCTGATCCAGACCTTGTCTATTTTGGAGGTAGTGCTCGAACCAAAGGCGGGCAACTCGCACGTGATCTTGTGTCAGCTGAGAGCGAGGCGATTCTGCTGGTTTCTGATGGATGTCGTACCGAGGCTTTCCTTGAAGCGGCAGGCGCTGCTTCTCTTGAGGGTCGGTGTTTCGCCACATCTGCAGGGCTTTCACCGCAGCAAGCAGATTGCGACGAAAAATTATTATTTCTTCGGTATCGACAAAAATATGGAACATGTCCAAGCAATGCGGTAATTCACGGTTATGAGGCGGCAAGGCTCGTGATTCGAGCTATTGCAGACGTTGGCCAGAAAGATCGCCGAGCCATCGTAGAATCGGCTTTTGCGAGCCAGGTGGACGATGGTGTACTTGGGCAATGGGGTATTGATGCAAATGGGGATACAACACTTCAGGAGGTGTCTGTGAGTGTTGTTCGGGATGGCAAGTTTGTGCATGAGGAAGTCATGTCGACGTCTGCCATAGGCAAAAAGGACGGCAGCAGATAAGACTTAGGACAAAGAATTTTCCAGCGGATTACTTTGTCGGGACACATGCGTGGACGTAGCATCCTTTCTTGAGCAATGTGGTATCGGAATCACAAGTGGTGGATTTCTTGGGCTAATTGCTGTCGGATACACGTTGGTGTACGGGACCATAGGCCTCATCCACTTCGCTCATGGGGATGTAGTCATGCTCGGTGGCTGCCTGTCACTGGCGATCTTGTCATTCCTGGTGCCACTCCCGGTCGATCCGCTGACTGGTTGCCTCATAGTAGTTCTGGCTGCTATGTGCAGTGGACTGTTTTGTGGCTGCATGAATGTTTGCATTGATCAGTTTGTCTATCGTCCGCTGCGAAATGCCCCTCCTCTATCGCCTCTTGTTTCAACAATCGGTGTTTCGTTCGTACTTATGAATGTAGGGCTCGTTTGGATCGGTCCGACGGATCGTGCATTTCCTGAGATTTTTCGGGAATCTACGCGTTTGGTTGGTGGAGTACCTGTTGCGATGGCTGATCTTCTGGTTCTTGTCATCATCGTGCCACCCGTTTTTTTCCTGTACGTTCTTCTTCGTCAAACCCGTTTTGGAAGGTCCTTGCGTTCCATTGCTGCAATCACCCGTGCAACAGCTCGTTCGGGGGAAGCAGGGAAACTTGTTATCGCTACTTTTTTTATAAGCGGATTTCTCGGTGGTGTTGCGAGTGTTGCTGCAGGTGTTCACGCAACGACAATTAACTATCAGATGGGGCATCAAATGGGGTTGTATGCGCTTACTGCAGCAGTTCTTGGCGGTATAGGGAGTGTTCCTGGGGCAATAGTAGGTGGGTTTATAGTTGGATTAATTCGTGCGATTTCAGTAGCTCTTCTTGGCCCTCGTTGGGCTATCGCATCGGTTTTTCTTGTACTCATTATTTTTCTTGCATTTCGCCCGCAAGGAATTTTTGGGAAATCAAAGACAAGAGGAGGGCAGCGATGAAAATTCAATGTGCCTCCTTGTCTCGTTTCATGAGCTGGTCCAAGAAAAATTGGGAAATACCAGTTTTTTTAATTCTAGCCTTCGCGCCATGGCTTCATCCAGCATTAGCCGGAGGGCTTGGCGGACAGATAACGTCAGTCTTAATAATTTGTATAGCGGCTCTTGGCCTCAACGTCATGGTTGGATTCACGGGATTACTTCACCTAGGAATTGCATCATTTTTTGGCTTGGGAGGTCTCTTTCTTGCGATCCTTACTGTCCCAATGAATCCCTTGGAGATCGGTTTTCTCCCAGCGGTTTTCGTCAGTGTTAGTGTGACCGCTGCAATAGGAACGCTGCTCGGCTCGCCAACGTTGCGTCTTCGAGGTGAATATCTTGCTATTGTTACGCTTGGTTTTGGTGAAGTTGTTCGTGTCTTATTCTTGAACCTAGAAAATGTAACAGGTGGGACACAGGGGCTTGGTCCTATTCCACCCCCGGGATCTGGAATATTCGTTTCGGGGATAGATCTTGGCAGAGAGTTTGTTGTTGATTCACGATGGTTCTACTACCTGTCGCTCATCGTGCTCTTTGTTGTGGTACTGCTTGTACGAATTCTCGAAAAGTCGGCACTCGGCCGTGCCTGGATTGCTGTTCGTGAGGAGCCACTCGCTGCTGCGACAATAGGTATTTCTGCAACAAAAGTTCGGCTTTCCGCCTTTACAATAGCAGCAGGGATAGCCGGACTCGCTGGCTGCCTGTCTGTCGCAAGTATCGGTACTACAGGAGACCCAAATGCGTTTGGTTTTAATCGGTCAGTCGCGATTCTGTGCGCGGTCATAATAGGTGGCCTAGGTAGTATTCCAGGAACACTTGTCGGAGTCACAATCTTGTTTGGTTTTGACATAGTGGTCATTCCGTGGGTTGATTCCTGGATGCAGCGTATTCAGGGGCAGTTGTTTGATGTTAGTCTCTTTACGCTTGGAAGTTGGCGATTGGCTCTTGTAGGTGTCGCATTGATCATTGTAATGCGATTTCGCCCCGTAGGACTCATTCCATCACGACGGTTCGCTGCTGAGTTTCAGGAGTCACAACAATGACTCATGGAGAGAATACGAAAGTGAGCGACGGCTCTGTCCTCCCAGCAGACATTCCGCTTCTGAGTATTGATCGGCTTACGGTTCAATCAGGTGGGATACCGCTCATCGATGAATTAGAACTCGATGTGTCGGCAGGTAGTAGTGTTGCCATTATAGATTCGGGAAGAGGGTCAAAAGTTGCTCTGCTTGATGCTATCAGTGGGCTAAGGCCGGCATTTTCTGGTTCGGTCCGATTGGATGGACGTCGATTGAAACAGGCGTTCTCGACGAAAACATTCTGGGGAGTACTGTTCACAGGCATTCTTGTTGGTTTGTTATGTGCGGCCGCTGCGGTAGATATCGATCGATTGTGGCTGGCTGTTGTTAAGCGAGGTCTTGTAGTTGACGAACCATTTACACCTGCAACGTTTGGGAGACGACTTCGTAGTTATTTCCGCGCGGAACTCGCTGTTGACCGGCTGGCCGGTAATTGGCGAATTGTTACTGCAGACGGACGTGAAGTTCTTGCAGTATGTCGCGATCTGTCTGAAGCCAGGGAATTACGGAATCAAATGCAAGCAGCAGTGACTGCTCGGCGAACTGGTCCGGGTGTTGTTCCCGACTTAACCGATTTAGTTGGCGATGCAAATGAGCCGCAACGCGAGCTTCTATTGGATGAAACGACTCTTGACCGGTTGGCAGCCGGGAAACGTCGCATTCGTTTTCGTGGTTGGTCTGCTTTTATTTGCGGTTTGTTTCTTGGAGTTGGAATGTCGCTGACAATCTGGCAGCGTGGGAGACGTTCGCCAGAGGTTGCTGCTCGGGCTGGAGTGGCCCGCACTTTTCGATCTCCTAGAAACTTTCCCGCGATGACAGTGTTTGAAAATATACTTGTTACGGTAGAGCAGGCCGCGTATCGAAAATCTTCAGCATGGTGGCCACATGTTAATAAAGCGGGCTGTATTGAGCGGACTGAAGAACTCATTCGGTCTGTGGGACTGATCGATCAATCATTCTCGTTTGCTTCAGATCTGACACGTTACGAGCAACGTTGTTTGGGAATTGCTCGCGGTCTGGCTATGAATCCTCGGATTCTTCTCATTGACGAACCAGCGGACGGTATGAACACTCAGCAGCAGCATGCGCTGGCAGACCTGCTGGAGGAAGTCTGTAAAGGAGCGTTGACGCTTGTTGTGACCTCGGCAGGAAGCGATCCGTTTGCGCTGATCTGTGATCGTACAGTGCATCTTTCACCGCGCTAGATGGGATCGATACCCACTCATGCTGATTCGCAGTCGCATTGTTTTATAAGTTCAAGAATTGCTGTGCCATGATCAGCCAATCGCTTTTCGCCAATCCCTTTGCATTGCAAGAGCGTTGCCAGTGTGTCTGGCTTTTCACGAGCGATTGAACGCAGTGCACGATCATCAAGAATTGTCCAGGCAGGCTTTCCTCGTCCGTCGGCTATTTTTCTGCGCCATTGTCTAAGGTGGTCAAAGAGTTGCCGGTCAACTCCATTCCAGTCATCGGATTCTTTTCGGGATCGTACTGCTTTCTTTAATCGTGGCTCAAGAAGCGTAACGGTTCGTTGGCTCCGAAGAATTTCCCAAGATTTTTGGTTTAGCATGACAACTGGTCGATCGCTTTGGCTTCTCGAAAGATATTCTTGGTCGAGAAGTTGATGGACGAGATTCTCACACATTCGCTGGTCGAAGCTTTTTAGTAGTCCATATGTTGATAAGTGGTGATGTCCGTTTCGTTGTACCGCTTCTGTTTTTGCGCCACGAAGCACCTCGCAAAGGTGACGGACGCCAAACCGTTCTTCAATCCGGGCGACACACGAGATGATTTTCTGAGCAACCGTGGTGCTGTCAGCAAGGTTCGTTGTCTCCCCAAGGCAAATGTCGCAGTTTTTACAATTAGAGAGTTTGTACGATTGTCCAAAATGTTCTGATAAAAAAGCATGCCGGCAGCGTGCTGCTTGGGCATACTGCCGCATGCGTTGGAGATGCAGTATCTGCGAGTCGATGAGTATCTGTGATTCATCTTCAGTCAGTTCAGAAGATTCCGCCCCCCGTCGAATCAATGCCTCCCAGCTGAAAACATCGGCTGGTGAATAAAGCAGGACGCATTCTGCAGCGAGCCCGTCACGTCCGGCTCGTCCTGTTTCTTGCTGGTAGGCTTCGAGGCTCTTTGGAAGTCCGGTGTGTAGGACAAGTCTCACATTTGATCGATCTATACCCATGCCAAATGCAACAGTGGCGACAACAACATCAAGGGTTTCCTTTGCAAAAGCTTCTTGTGTTTTGTGTCGTTTCTTAGCATCGAGTCCAGCATGGTATGGATGTGCTAAAAGCCCGGCTGCTGTAAGGTGTTTCGCTAGCCTTTCTGTCTCGCGTCGTGAGATACAGTAAATAATCGAAGCTTCTTTGGGATGGCGCCCAAGGATTTCGAGTATCTGAGCTGTTCTATCAGTACGTTGGATGACACGGTAGGTGAGGTTTGGTCGATCGAACGTGCCAACGAGAATTTCTGGGTTTTTGAGATGTAGTTGTTCGGCAATATCTTTTCTAACTTGAGGTGTTGCAGTGGCGGTGTAGGCATGGAAACTCGTCTGAGGAAAGCGATCTCTCAACGCCGAGAGTTGACGGTACTCGGGACGGAAGTCATGGCCCCACTGGCTGATGCAGTGCGCTTCATCTATAGCAAATCGCTGAATTGATAAGTGCGAAAGTGTTTCAACAAGATTCGAATTGAAAAGTCTTTCGGGGGCTACGAAAAGCAAACGAAGATTCCCATTGCGAAGGTTTTGGTACGTTCTTCTTCGGTCGTTGTGAGAGAGGCCGCTGTGAATTGCTGCCGCCGGATAGCCGATAGATTCAAGTGAGTCCACTTGGTCCTTCATAAGTGATACTAACGGCGAGACAACAATATCGGTTGTTTGGCTCAGCAAAGGTGGCAGCTGGTAGCAGAGGCTTTTTCCGCCACCCGTTGGGAGCACAACAACGGAGTCCCTGCCATGAATGGCAGCAGAGATTGCTTCAATTTGCAATGGCCGAAATGTGTCGAATCCCCACCAACGAAGAAGTGTTTGCTGGATTTTTGAATCGGTTAGTTCCTTTCCGCCAACTGGATGAGAGGGAGGCATTTGTGCGTTTACCTTCCTGGGCATGGGTACCGTACTTCCTTTTTGGAATGAATCTTCTTTGTCAGCAGAATAGCATTTGGCTGCAAAAGGAGTTGTATGAGGAAAGGAGGGTAGGAAGGGAATTCTCAAGAGGGGTACAAAAGGCGGGTCGTAAGGGAAATCTGTCTTGATTGGTGCACGAGTCGTTGCGAAAGTCTGTATCACCAAATGATCAACTTTCTCCGTTCTTTCTGTTCGCGTTCTGGCTCATTGCCGCCTTGGCAGTGGTGTCTTGGTTATCTTTTTATTTTGCTCGGGATTCAGTTTTCTGCTGAATCATCTGCAAATGAAAGAGATTCGATAGTTGCTGGTTCTTCTCCGGGGGTGTCTGTTCCTGATTCATTACCCGTTGCATCGGATGGAATGTTTTTGACTGCAGAAGATGGTCATGCGATATGGGAGAAAACAATCAAGACAGTTGCCACTGACTGGCCTGTAATAAAAACAATTCCACCAGACTTTGATTCAATACCTCCCCGGGCTGGCAGGATCGTGTCAGCATGGATAGAACGGCCGCCGCCAGAAAGAAGGCAGGGTGATCCGGTTGATGGATTGAGTACTTCTTGGCCGCACTGGCCTCAGCAGCGTCAGCGAGTGGTTGTTCAGGTGCTTCCTGCTGTCAATGGTGCTTGGGTCGATGCGGTAGTGGAGACACAACCATTAGCATCGAGTGATGCCAGCCTAATGCCAGACCGAGTTGTACTCACTGGCGGTTGGGAGACCGACTTGCGGGGACAGCAGTCAGTTGATGCAACCACTGATCTCGCGCAAAGAATGGGTCTCGAAAGCGAGCCTGTTTATTCTCTACCAACACCACCAGAAATTATTTCTTCGCAGAGAGTTCAAAAACAACCATGGGTAGGAAGTAAGTTTCCACGGCTTTCTCGCGCAGGTCATAAGATTTTCCAAGATTACCGAAATTTTTACTCCTGTGAAAATCTCACGTGCGTCACCGCTGCTTTTGGTGCGGGCGCACTGATGGCAAATACCGGCTTTGATACAACTATGCAAAACGCTTGGCAGACAGGAATAAGAGGGTCGCAAACCGGCGATTTTTTCTCGTCAACGAAAGATATCGGTGATGGGATTTACTTGCTGCCGGCTGCCGGGATAGCCGCAGCGGCAGGTGTTGCACTCGAAGGGATGCCGGTTGGAGATGCTTTGGGGGGGTGGGGTTCTCGAAGCCTACGAATATTTTTGGTTGGAGGGCCGCCTGTCTACGTTCTTCAGCTGGCAACAGGTGCTTCTCGCCCAAGTAATAATGGTTCGGCTAATACAGAATCACCTTCAGGAAGCGACTGGAAGTTTTTTCAAGACAATAATGGGGTAAGCGGCCACTCATTTATGGGGGCGATTCCATTTCTTGCGGCGGCTGATATGGTCGAGCACCCACTTGCTAAAGGAACACTTTACGTATGTTCTACATTTGTTGGTTTTTCAAGAATAAATGACGATGCGCATTACTCTTCTCAGGCTTTTCTTGGTTGGTACCTTGCCTGGGCCGGTTCGTTAGCAGTCAGCCGGACAGAGCATCATTTCGCAGGCTTTCAAGTACGAGTTGTACCAGTTCCAGTCGGTAATCAAGGCGGGCTGGGGCTGGAAGCGAGTTGGTAGAAATTGCTTTGCCCAGAGTGATACCAATGGCATGCAATGTGTCGTAACGCGACGTATGCACTTTTTGGCTACAGTGCTACTGAATTACGTGCTGTTTGCTTTTCGAGCCAGGCTAGGCGTGCCGGCGAAGCCTGTTGATTGCTGAGACGACAAATTCATGGCAAACATTGTCAACAGTTTCGACTTGACCGATTGTACTTGGGAGAATAAATCGTAGTTTGCCGCCAATATTTTTTTTGTCTCGGGACATAACCCCCAAAAGATCGTCATCCTCTATGCCGTTTAGTGTCGTTGTTGAAACAGGTAGCCCAAGTGTTTCAAGAAGTTTTTGTTGTCGATCAACAACGAGTTGATCAATACGGTTCATTGAGCAGGCGAGGTTTGCTGCTGCCATCATCCCAAGAGAAACGGCCTCGCCGTGGAGAAGTGTGCCGTAGCCAGTCGCTGTTTCGAATGCATGAGCGAATGTATGACCGTAGTTTAAGCAGGCTCGCAGTCCAGTGATTTCACGTTCATCCCTCTCGACAACAAAGGTCTTGAGTTCTGCAGAGCGACGCACAATATGGGCTACGGATCGTTTTTCTCGATCTCTAACCCGAAGAGCATTCTCTTCGAGCCAACGAAAAAAATCAGCATCTAAAATCATTCCATATTTTACGACTTCAGCGAGCCCGCTGACATATTCACGATCAGGAAGAGTTGTAAGCGTACTTATGTCGGCCACGACTCCTCGAGGTTGCCAAAAAGATCCAACAAGATTTTTACCCGCTGGAAGATTTACCCCTGTTTTCCCACCGATAGCGCTGTCAACCTGGGCAACTAATGTCGTTGGTATCTGCCAGAAATGTAAGCCTCGTGAAAATGTTGCAGCGACAAACCCCGTAAGGTCACCCACAACACCACCGCCGATTGCGAGTATTGCTGTTTTGCGATCGATCTTGAGGCGAGCGAATTCATTCCATAATCGCTCAGATTCAGCAAGAGATTTGGATGCTTCGCCGGATGGAATCGAGAGGTGGTCGATCGCTATCGACGCGTCTTGCAGGACTTCTGTCACCGTCTTTCCGTGTGTCGCACTCACGGCTTGATCAGAAACAACGACCGCTCTTTGCACGCCGTCATTCGCAAGTAAAACCCCAATGTCTTGAAGTATCGTGTCACCAACATGAATTGTGTACGAACGAGTTGCTGGTTGTGTCGTTGCAACGCTTTCATCCAGCCGCACATTGATTTCGTGTCGTTCCACGTTATGCCGCCGCCACTCGTTCAAGATCGTCGGGAGTCACTGTAATAATGCGAGCGAATCCGGAATGTTGACGCACGTAGTCAAGATCGAATGCTTCTTCTGGAGTAGCATGAAGCAGTGCCTCAATGCGGCTCCGGTCGTTCTCCGACCAATCTTCGTACTCATCAGGCCAAACGGTGTGCTTTTCGACGACGAGTGCATCCCTGTATGGATCAAACTGATTAGGCATCGGTGCTTTCCCTGACACTTATGTTGTATCGTTTCATTCGTACAAATTTCCTGATGAGTATATATTGAGAAAGTGAGTGGCTCGACTATTCTTTGTTTTTCAGCAGTTTTTTCATAAAAAGGCAGCGTTGTGGTCCGAAGCACACCCGGTTCCATGCTCGTTATCGGTCTTCTAATTCTTGGTCTCCTGGCGGCTGGAGTCGGTATCTGGTTTCAGTGGCAGCAGACCCGTCGATGTCTTGCTTTTTATGGGACAAGGGCTACAGAGCAGATTTCCAAATCACCTTTTGTTGAATTGTGGCAGCTGAAGCCGCTCTCTGGTGGTCGGCATACCGGGCGTTTAGAAGCAATTCGGGTCGAAGACATTACCGAAGCAAAAGGACTGGTTCATCTCCGGAGGGGCCTTGTTGAAGATGCAAATTTTCACTGGGTAGGGAAAGGCGATACGGCGCACGTACCGTTGCCGGATGCTGCGTGGGATCTTGCTCTGGTTTTTTCTGATACCAAACAAAAACCTGGCGTCGAACAAACCGTAGTTGTTATCGATTTCGTGGGGAATTCTCAAGGAGCGAACTTGACGGTAGCTGGGAGGCCTGGGCGGGTTGCTTTGGGGAAAATGGCAGAAGGTCTGGAAACATGGGTTGAAAGTACAGCAAATTGGGACGATTCGAACTGATTTGTGGGTTGGCTTGCGGGCAACACGGCGAAAAGACGTCTTTTGTTGAACATATTGCCGGAGTTATCGTCTCTGAAAGAGGCAGGTGATGCGGTAACCGACATTTGAGTTTTTTCAGCACCGTTTCCGAGAGGCTGGTGACATGCGTTCGATTGCGATAGCGAATCAAAAGGGAGGTGTTGGCAAAACAACGACTTCGGTGAATCTTGCCGTCGCACTGTCTCGATTACGGAAAAAGGTTTGTCTCATCGACCTTGATCCTCAGGCCCATGCAACGCTTCATGTCGGTGTCTCACCGACATCGACTCCATGTACGGCTTACGATGTTCTCGTTAACGAGCAGCCATTAGCAGATGCTATTGTTCGGGCCCAAGAAAACCTTTGGGTGGTGCCTTCACACCTCGATCTTTCGGTGGCAGAAATGGCTCTGGCGGGTCGTTCTGGTCGGGAGTCAATCCTGCGTGAAAGGCTAAAAATTGCTACTGATAGTAGTGGTTCCCACCAGCTTGCAAACACTCAAAATGACAAGCAGCAGTTAGAATTTGACTACATTATTATCGATTGCCCTCCATCGTTGGGTTTGCTTTCATTAAATGCGATGGCAGCGGTTGATGAGGTTTTACTTCCTTTGCAACCACATTTCCTTGCCCTGCACGGGCTGAGTAAATTACTTGAGACGATTGAACTCTCAGCGGAACACATCAATCCCCGTTTGCGGTTACTCGGAGTGGCACTCTGCCTGTACGAGGCGGGTACGCGGCTCGCGGCCGAGGTTGGACGAGATGTCGAATCTTTTTTTGCAGAGGTGGGTCAAGGGCACCCAGCGTGGAAAGACGCCAGGGTGTTTCAGACGAAAATTCGACGAAATATCAGATTGGCTGAGGCACCAAGTTTCGGCCAGTCGATTTTCGAATATGCAAATGATTCCAATGGGGCGTCTGATTATCACAACCTGGCCGCTGAAGTGGATGCTGCTGTACTGCCGAAGTTGCAGCCCGGAGAGCCATACGAAATAAATAAAATGGCAGCCTAGGCAGAATCCTTAAGTAGAAATATGGTGTGGTTCGGGCTGATCTTGTTCGTGGGCGATATATTTCCAGCCAATTGTTAAGGAGTGCAAACAGATTATGAGCCGAATGATAGGTTTGAGGGCTCATTGACAACAAAAGTTCATAATGTGGTCATGAAATGCAAGGTTTTGCAAAAATAAGAAGAAGTGTTTGTAGGAGTTCCAACTGGTCTATTTACTCTCTGACAAACAATAACAGTGACTTTTTAATCAGTTTAGTCTTTCGGAATGATGCCTGGAGCATGTTATGTGTGGGATAAAGCAACTCGTGCGTCTGTGTGCAACCGCATTTATTGGCTGTGCAGGTTTGGCATTCATCCTTGCGGATGACCGCCCGAGTACAAAAAGTCTGACTGTGATTCCGCCAGATCAATCTGTTGATGACGTTGCGCAAAAAGCCAATCTTCATGAGTTAGCGCAGGGACGAGGCGGAGCATGGGATCCTTCCCACGCGCCCACTCATGAGACGTTAATTGGTTTAGCGAGTGACCGACAGTTTCTGCGAGATGTCTGGTGTCTTGAGTTTTCGTACCGGCCACCACGGACAATAGAAGTAGAGGTGCCTGGGGAAAATCTAGAAATACAGAAAGAGCGAGTCTGGTACCTCCTGTACCGAGTTCGGAACGTAGCTGTTGATGAAAATGCGGAAGTGACTCCCAGTTCAAAGGGGTCTACGCGTCGAGTTGTATTTGAAAAAGACGAGGAGGGTAACGATGACCTTACGAAGCCCACGACCAAGTTTGTTAATCAATCGATTCACTTCGAACCGCACTTTGTTTTTGAGACTCATGAGGCATTAAGTCGGGACGAAGGGCTTTTAGAGCATCAGGATCATCTCGATCGGCTCGTTTCAACAGCAGTTGCGCCAATAAGCCGCCGGGAAAAAATTCCACTCGATATGTTGCACGACAGTGTTTCGATTTCAGAGCGTCCTATCCAGCCTGGCGAAGAGCGGTGGGGTGTAGCCATATGGCAGGAAATTGACCCACGAATCGATTTTTTTACAGTATTTATTTATGGGCTTACGAACTCTATTCGGTGGCGACATGACGCAGAATTTGAGACAGATCTTGAGCATGCTCCGGAGTATGAACGTCGTGAGTTAGAATGCCTGCGTCTTGATTTTTATCATCCAGGAGATGCAGACCATGATGATTTCGAGGAAGTACGAGTTGTTCATTCGGGGCTATTTGAAAAATTAACGCTTGGTTCACGACTTCTTGAGGCTACCAGTCGAGCGGCCCTTACTCAGGCGAAATACGTCCAAGGCGTGCGGGATCTCGGAGTACGTTGGCAAGATTTTCTTGAACCAGAAAAAGAAAACTGGGAGGGAGGTGCTGGCTTGGTGCCGGTCGAAATGTTTGCCAAAACGTTAGCGAAAGTTGAAAGTGTCGCG
>CAXEMW010000053.1:0-15257 GCA_963997395.1 uncultured Planctomycetaceae bacterium | reverse complement strand
TGTCGTTTTCGCAAAAAACGCCTATACGTCTGAAAAACAAGTACCCCCGGCAGGATTCGAACCTGCGACTCCCGCTTTAGGAAAGCGGTGCTCTATCCCCTGAGCTACGAGGGCATTTAATGTGTGAAACTATCAGAACTGAAGCAAATTACGGAATCAATTTTTAGATTCGTTGAGTTGTGATCGTACTCGATCATATTCTGGGTTGACGCATTTGTCTCCCCAGCGCTTCAACGCTGCAAGCAAACCAGCATCACTCTCTGTTGCCTGGCCCTGATCACCAGTTTCTGCAATCCAGTCCTTCAAAAGTTGGCGATGCTTTTCAAGCTCTTTTTGAAATGCTGGATCTTCTACAAGATTATGGATTTCATGTGGATCATTCTCCAGATCATACAGTTCTTCGGGTGGCTTTTCTGGACCAAAGAAAATGAGTTGTGTTTCATTCATCTCATTGTTAGCCATCATCTCCCGAAATCGTATGGAAACAGGCCACGGGTCTTTATAACTCGGCTGCATAAAAGGACGGTCTGTCAGATAATTTCGCAGATACTTAAATCGTGGCGTGACGATTGCGCGAATTTTTTCAATGCTGTAATCACATCGATCACGTGCAGCAACAAGATACTCACGTGGTGTGTAATTCTTTGCCAGGAAATCTCGCCCTTCCATAAAAGAAGGAATAGAAAGCCCAGCGGCTGCAAGGCTTGCCGGCGCGATATCAATGCCACTGACGAGATCATCACGCACTTGCTCCGGTTGAATCCCAGGGCCGGCTACAAGCAGCGGCATGCGGATGCCACCTTCATATAAAAATTGTTTGTGGCGGTGAAGTTTGTAGCCATGGTCACTGAAGCAGAAGATGTACGTTGAATCAGTGAGTCCATCCTTTTCAAGCTGGGCAAGCAGGTCGCCAATTTCCTGATCAGTCTTCAGAAGACAGTCGTAGTGATGTGCAATTTCTTCACGGACTTCAGGAATGTCTGGGTAGTACGGAGGAACAGGTACTGTTGCAGGATCAATCACCGGCTTTGCCCGGTTGCCAAGCTTGCCGCCGCGAAGCTGAACCTGCCCAAAAAATGGCTGGCCATCTTTACGGTTCCGCCAAAGATTTGTTTTGCTGCTCGGGCTATAGAAATCGTCTGGACTCCATTTGAAGTTGTAATCATCTTTGCCAGATTGATTAAACGTAAAGTACCCGGCTTTCTTCATCAAAACTGGAAGAGGTTCGACGCCTGCAGGCAATCGAATGTCATCAAAGGCAGCCCCCATCGTCTGACCACGAAAATTTGGTCGTCCACTGCGGTGGTTGTGAATGCCAAAGCTTGTCTGCATGGCGCCAACAATCGTGGCAGAACGAGTTGCCGAGCACACACCAGCCGGCGTGTAGAATCGATCAAAGCGAATACCACGTGCAGCAAGCCTGTCAAAGTTTGGTGTTTCAATGAGTGTCTCGCCATAACAACTGAGCCAGCCACTGACATCCTCGAGGTAAATCCAAAGAACGTTTGGACGACTCTCAGCATAGGCACACGCACAGTGCAGGCTGAGTACAACTGCTACAAAATACTTGATCATCAGACAGACCCCTCTTTGAAAAGAACACCACACTTTCAGACTGCATGATGAGCAGATGTTCCCGTTCTGCCAAGCGTTACAGAAACATCTCGGAAAAAACAGCTAATTAGGCTGTTGTTGCTGAGTGAAGCTAAGTAGCAGCGTCAGGCAAGAAGATCCTGAACAATCTTGGCGTGCTCAACACCTGTTAGTTTCTGATCAAGACCAAGATGCCGATATGTAAATCGCTCATGATCGAATCCAAGCAGGTGAAGCACTGTGGCATGAAAATCTCGAATATGTACAGGATCTTTCACGATGTTGTACGAGAAGTCATCAGTTTCACCATAGATTTGTCCAGGCTTGGCTCCACCACCACACATCCACATCGTGAAACAACGTGGATGATGATCACGTCCATAATTTTCTTTTGAAAGCCCACCTTGTGAGTATACGGTCCGGCCGAATTCACCACCCCAGATGATGAGCGTGTCATCAAGAAGACCACGAGACTTCAAGTCATTGATCAATCCGTAACAGGCCTGGTCAATATCTCGACAGCCATTCGGGAGACGATTCGCAACGTTACTGTGTGTGTCCCAATGGTTCAGGTAAAGCTGTACGAACCGGACACCGCGTTCCACCATGCGTCGTGCCATAAGAACCGAGTTGGCGAATGAACCGGCATTTTTTACCTGTTCACCATACAGCGCAAGTGTGCTCTCAGATTCTTGAGAAATGTCAGTGAGGTCAGGCACACTGGTCTGCATGCGGTAGGCCATCTCATACTGTGCAATACGTGTTCGTATTTCAGGGTCACCGATCTTCTCAAACGTCTGCTGGTTTAAAGCCTGCAGTCCATCGAGTGTTTTTCTGCGAACGGCATCAGGAACACCAGGTGGATTGTTGAGGTAGAGGATGGGGTCGCCACTCGAGCGAAAACTCACGCCGGCATATTCACCCGGAAGATAGCCACTCGACCAGAGTCGCGCACCGATTGCCTGTGCCTGCGCTGGCTTTGTGGATTGGGCAACGAGAACAACAAACGCTGGTAAATCTTCATTCAGGCTGCCAAGGCCATAACTTGTCCATGAACCGAGACATGGGCGTCCCGTAATCTGATTCCCCGTCTGCATGTAGGTAATGGCAGGCTCATGATTGATCGCTTCTGTATGCATGCTGCGTACAAAACACATCTCATCAACCATTTTTGCAGTCCATGGCAAGAGCTCAGTCACCCACATGCCACTTTCACCATGCTGCTTGAACTTGAATTTTGAAGGTGCAATCGGAAATCGCTTCTGACCAGATGTCATGGTTGTCAGTCGTTGGCCGTTCCGAATGCTCTCTGGTAAGTCTTTGTCATACCAGTCATTCATTACGGGCTTGTAGTCATACATATCTTGCTGCGGCGGTCCGCCAACCATGTGCAGATAGATGACATGTTTTGCTTTTGGGGCAAAGTGAGGCCCAATGGCGCCCGGCACACGTGGTATCTCAACGTTTGAATTGTTCTGGACTTTCGGCGCACCGTGTGCAAGCCCACGTGGCAGTAGCGATGCCAGTGCCGCACCACCAAGAACATGGCTTCCTTGTTCAAAAAACCGTCTTCGTGTGAGGTTGAGCCCCAGTTCGTCCAGCGGTGATCGAATGGGTGGATTCATGGATTCACGCCTTGCGTATGGATTATTTGGAAAGTACTTCGTCCAGATTCATAAGTTGGTTCGTCAGCATTGTCCAGCTTGCTAACGTCACAGCATCTTCATGACGAGGCTGTGATTGGCCGACTGTGATAACAGCTTGTGCGTCTTCAAGATGTTCCTTGTACCAGGTCGTCAAGTCAGCCAGCGATTTTTTAACAACAGGCTTTTCGGCTTCAACCAGTGGCCGTGACAAGAGTCTGGTTGCGATGTAATCAATGCGTTGGTCATCATTGCTCCCACCCAAAAATAGCGCATCGTCCGCTAATGCCCTTGATGCTTCAATAAATTGTGGGTCATTCAAAACGACAAGTGCCTGTAATGGGGTATTCGTTCTGTCTCGTCTCACTGTACAGACCTCACGTGACGGCGCGTCAAGAATATCCATCGAGGTTGGCGGAGCTGATCGTTTCCAGAACCAATACATGCTTCTGCGATACAGATCAGCACCTGTACTTGCCTCATATTTTTTTGTGTCGCTCTCTGGCATGGCAACCGCCTTCCAGACACCATCGGGTTGGTATGGCTTGACGCTTGGGCCACCTACTTTCTGGACAAGTAGACCACTGGCAGCCAAGGCTGTATCACGAATCATTTCAGCATCCATTCGAAAGCGAGGACCTCGTGAAAGCAAGCGATTGTCGCGATCCTTGACCAATTTTTCAGGCGTCGCTGTCGCTGCCTGTCGATAGGCAGCGCTGGTTACAAACAGTCGGAATAGATGTTTGACATCCCATCCGCTTTCTCGGAATTCTACAGCGAGCCAATCGAGAAGGTCTTGGTTACTTGGGAGTTCTCCCGTGATTCCAAAGTCGCCACTGGTACGAACAAGCCCAGTTCCAAAGACTTCTTGCCAGAATCGATTGACGGTAACACGACTCGTAAGTGGATGATCTTGCAGGAGGAGCCACTGCGCTAGGCCCAGACGATTTTTTGGAAGCGTTTCCGGATAGGCCGGAAGTGCAGCTGGAGTTCCAGGGGCAACCTCATCAAGTCGTTTGTCGTACTCTCCACGATCAAGCACAAAAGCTTTGGCCATGTCAGGCTTTTCCTCCATCACATGAGCGATGGTGCCACGGTTTTTAATGGCTGCTTCTTCAGCGACCAATGCGTTTTCTCGAGCCTTGGCTGCCTGAAACGGTTTGTCGAACGCCATGAGCCACCAATCATACAGACGATTTGCAGCCTGGAGCCGTTCCTTCTTTGGCAGCTTGACAATGTCAGTCAGAAGATCTGCTTTCGCAATACTTTCAACTTCGTTTTGAGAAAGCGCTCGGCCCCAAATGGAAACATTGGTAAGACCAAGATTCTTGGCAGGTGATCCCTTCGATCGACTACCAATAATAAATGGGGCTGTATCGGTGCGAGTTGTGTTTTTCTTGAATTTGTTGACGGCAACCTGCGGTTTTTGTTGCAAAACACCGTCGTAATAGATTTTGATGCCACCAGGATTGCCGCTGCCGTTATATGACAGTGTAACGAGTGTCCAGACATCTGGCTTGAGTTGTTGTTTTGGTGTTGTGACAACTTTTAATGCATCTTCAGGCCATTTATGAATCAGATGCATCCCAACACGCCGGTCGTCAACCCACAAGTCCCATCCACGGTGTGCGTTTGACTCATCCATCCGAGAAGCAATGGCAAAACGTCTATTGCCATCTTCTTTTGGGGGCTTGACCCAACAGGAAATAGTAAAGGATTGATCATGTTCGAAGTCACCAACTGATGAAAGTTCGAGAGCTTTTCCATTCACTAATGCAGCAGACATGCCGCTGGGACCTGGCAGCCATGACGTCGAGTCTGAAAGCGGTATGGTGGTTTGTTTCCCTAAAAAAGATGCCTTTGTTTTATTTCCCTCACCCTCGGAAAATGCAATGTCGAGCAGTGGTGTTTCCTGCGGCCGCACCGCAAGGGCTTGATCGGCAGTGAGTGATTGAACCCATGTGTGGAATTCGCCTTTGGCATTTTTCTTGCGAGCGGCTAGGGCCGTTCGAGCAACGGGCAATTCTTTCTCAATTTCACGAAATCGAGTTCGATCCTGAGCAAGGGGAACTGCGAGAACAGGTGGGGTGTTATAGACGTTGCCGTCTTTTGCTCGTTGTGTTGTGTTGTTAAAAAATGCGGAGAGTTCATAAAACTCTTTTTGTGAGAGCGGGTCAAACTTATGGTCATGGCAGACGGCGCAACCGGCAGTAAGTCCCATGAAAACCTGCGCTGTGGTTTCAGTACGATCCCGTGCGTAGAGGACAATATATTCCTCATCAATAATGCCACCCTCGTTGGTCGTCATATTGCAGCGATTGAAGCCGGTGGCAATCTTGTTATCAAGAATCTGATCAGGCGTGGCATCAGGTCCATGATCAGTGAGAAGGTCTCCTGCAAGTTGCAGGATCGTGAATTGATCAAATGGCATATTGCGGTTGAACGCATTAATAACCCACTGGCGGTATGTCCAGATTTCACGGAAGTTATCAAAGTGAATGCCATGGGTGTCAGCATATCGAGCATAATCAAGCCAGTGTCTGCCGCGATGTTCACCCCACTCAAGTTTTGAGAGGAATGTATCGACGAGGCGTTCATATGCATCGGCATGCGGATCGAGAACAAATGCCTCAACAACAGATGGTTCTGGTGGCAGCCCGGTGAGGTCATAAGATAGCCGACGAGCGAGTGTCCGACGGTCAGCTTCTTCAGCTGGCATAAGTCCTTCTGCTTCAAGCTTTGAAAGAATAAACGAGTCAATAGGGTTGCGAACCCAGTCCTGTTTTTTCACTTGTGGAACTGGTACTCGTGTTGGTGGAATGAATGACCAGTGCGGCTCGTATTCGGCACCTTCTTTTATCCACTGTGTCAGAAGAGCTTTCTGTTCTGCTGAAAGTGTTTTCTTGATCTCCGGTGGAGGCATGACCTCTTCGGGATCTTCAGAATAAATCCGGTCGAGCAGAACTGTTGAGTCAGGGTCACCAGCAACGATTGCTCCATACTCAATAGCATCATCTCGACGATCAAGGCGAAGGTCAGCCTTTCGACTCGCCGAGTCTGCTCCGTGACAGGAAAAACAGTTTTCAACCAAAATCGGTCGAATATGTTCGTTATACGAAAGCGGCTCTGCAGCTACGATGTTCCTCGGCATCAGACCCACGGTAGACAGAACAAACAGCAGGCCAGATAGATACAGAGGCATTTGATGGCGTTGTATAAAAAACCGCATCACTGAGGGTTCCATCGATGTAACTCCAGAGAGTCCGTTGGGAACACCCACATCGCCGTTTGAGGGCGGGAAAGCCTTCAAACGCGGATCCCGAGAGGGATCGATCAGCGGGGCAAGAATATATGTCCACTCCGTACTCTCTATTATTAGCACGTTTTTTCCGTAACGGCAAGAAAGTCTCAGCGTCTATAAAGTGTGAAAGTACCAAAAAAAGGACTTTTCATACTAAAACGGAATGCTGTCATTTCTGGGGCATCTGGAGCTTTCCTTAAGCATTCAGGATTGGCATTTGTGGATCATGAATGACGCGAGGCAGTGATGGTTTTCTTGGTGGAGAAAAAAGCACGTAAGATGCCATCATGTCTTCTGGGTTTGGCATACACGCATATTCAAACATGAGTTTTCTTTTTCGTCTGCAGGATGTCTAAAAAATGAATCGATACATTCTTCCCATACTCTGCTTTGTAGTTTGTTGGGTGCCAATGCTCGTCGCAGCTGAGCCGCTGGAATCCCATCAAGATGAATGGCAATTGATTACGAAAGCGATGCGTGAAGGAAAGCCAAAGACTGGTAGAGATTTGCTCGTAGGCATTGAACAAGATGCTATCAAAAGCAAACAGTGGGATGAGGTTGCTCGTGCGATTGCGACGCGCGTCTTACTTGAGAATTCAGATCGCCCTGGTGACGATCCACAGCGGTTGATTGATCTGGATGCTGCAATACAAGGTGCACCAGTACAGACTCGTGGTGCCCTCCAAGCCATTCAGGCCAACTGGACATGGAACTTTTTCCAGATGAATCGTTGGCGATTTGCACAGCGAACAACACAAGCGCAGAGCGACACAAATCGTGATCTGTCGGAAATCAACTCATGGGATCTTCGTCGGATTGTTCTTGAAATTCGTGATCAATTCGAGAAGGCGCTTTCTGATGATGGAGGGCTGAAAGGTTTGCCTGTTGAAGACTGGGCCATGCTGATCGAAGCGGGTTCAATGGGCGATGCCTATCGGCCGACTCTCTGGGATGTTGTGGTACGGGATGCTATCGCGTTTCATCAGACAGGTGAACGGGGGCTGGTTGATCCCGAAGATGCATTTGAGCTTGAGGCATCGAGCCCGGCTCTCCAGGACGTCAATATCTTCCAGACGTGGAAGCCAGCCCAAGGTGAAGGGGAAAAAGAATCAGTAACGGATAAAGATTCACCAGTCCTTCAAGTCATCAGGTTCTATCAGAAGATCCTGAATTTCCATGCAGATGATGAAGATCAGACGGCCTTTCTCTCGGCAGATCTTGACCGTCTTATCTGGGCACGTGGTGTGGCAGTTGCCGACGCAGAAGCTGAACCAGACGATGCCATTCAAAAGGCTCTATCAGATTTTATTGACCGGGCTGGTCATCATGAAATAAGTGCGATGGCGCGAGTCGCCCTAGCAGAGATCCTTCGTCCAAAAAACCCAGCCGAAGCTAGAGCGGTTGCACTCGAAGCTGTTGAGCGTCACCCACAAAGTGTTGGTGCAAAACAATGCCACAACCTTATTGCACAGATTGAAGCCAAGGAATTGGCTGTTGCAACAGAACGCACCTGGGCCAATCCCTGGCCAGCACTCCACGTCACCTATCGCAATATTGATCGCTTCCATCTGCGACTTGTGAAGGCAGATTGGGAACAGCGACTGCTTGAAGGAAAGCCGTATGGTTACGGGATTGATCAGAAAGATCGTGAACGGATTCTTTCGCTTCCAAGCATTCAAGAGGCCACTGTTGTTCTGCCACCAACCGATGATTATCGGTCTTCTGTGAAAGAATTTCCTGTCGATTCAGTATTTGGAACAGAAACGATCGGTCCGGGTGCGTACTGGGTCGTATGCAGTCATCGTGAAGATTTTAGTGAACGTGATAATGTTGTGTCCGCAACGCTTGTCTGGGTAAGTCGAATATCCGCTGTCAATACAACAGACTATCAATCACCACTTTCACAACACACGGGCTATGTCGTCGACGTGGAAAGTGGGAAGCCGATTCAGGGAGCAGAAGTGACCGCATGGCGTCGCGACCAGAAATCACGTCCACGAAGAATGGTGAAGCAAGAAACAACAGAAACGAACCGGGATGGCCAATACACATTGAAGTCAGATTCAGGACAGGAAACTGTCTTTGTTGTGTCTTCAACAATCGATGGACAGATTCACCACGTATTGACTGAGCCAGAACGTTTGTGGCGCCGCGACAATACACAACGGTCCAAACGATCCATCGTGCTGATGACAGATCGAGGAATTTATCGACCAAGTCAACAGCTTCATTTCAAAGGTGTTCTGATTGAACAAGCAGCTGATCGTCGTAGTGCAACTGCTGTTTCAAAAGCCACGGTTGAGGCAACACTTCAGGATGTGAATGGAAGGCAAGTTTCAAAACTCACGTTGAAAACAAATGGCTTCGGATCTTTTCAGGGCACCTTTCCAATTCCGACAGGTTCGCTTCCTGGTAGATGGTCGGTGCGTGCTCAGGGAAGTGGTGGGTCAGGTGCGGCGGGTGTTCGAGTTGAAGAATATAAGCGACCTAAATTTCAGGTTGAGTTGGCCTCACCGACAGAGTCTGTTCAGCTTGAAAAAAATGTAACGCTTTCAGGAACCGCTTCGACATACACGGGTTTAGCCGTCGGGGGTGCAAAGGTTGTCTGGAATGTGAAGCGAGAGGTTCGGTTTCCGATATGGTGCCGTTGGTGTTTCCCCTGGCTACCCTTTGATAGCGGAATACGACGCATAGCCCGTGGGAATTCGATAACAGATGCCGATGGAACGTTCACCATTACGTTTCCAGCTGTACCTGATCGAGTGTCGCCACCAGAATCGCTTCCGGTATTCACGTATCACGTGACTGCTGATGTGACTGATTCGGGTGGTGAAACACGGTCAGCCGATACGCGAGTTTCGGCTGGATATGTCGATGTGGAAGCAACCCTTGATGTTGGTGATTGGCAGGTCACCAATGATGAGAATACAGCTTCAGTCGCAATTCATGTTTCCACCCTCTCGCTTGATGCCGCACCCCGAGGGGTGTCTGGAACGCTGCGAATCAATCAATTACTCCAACCGAAGCGTGTTGCCAGGCCTGATCTTACAGTGCGTTCAATTCCATATGACGTGTTGCAAAGACAAAAAAGAGGAGGGTCAGCTGTTCTTCCGGAGCCCCAAGATGACGATCCAAAAACATGGGCCGACGGAAAACAGATAGTAGCCAATGAAATTGTGACGGATGCCTCCACCGGTAAAGGCCAGACTACGGTGCAGCTCCACCCCGGTATCTACCGAGCGACATTTACGATCCCGGCAACAAAAGACCGCCCTGAAGTCAGGGCAACACAACTCGTTGAAGTGCTGAACCCCAAGGCAAAAAAATATGAAATTAAGAAGCCGTTTGTAGTAC
Organism: uncultured Planctomycetaceae bacterium; assembly: GCA_963997395.1. Lineage (GTDB taxonomy): Bacteria > Planctomycetota > Planctomycetia > Pirellulales > UBA1268 > UBA1268. The sequence goes on along the minus strand of CAXEMW010000053.1, from coordinate 5,366 downwards.
GAGTTGAAAAGTCGACAGTTGACGTTGCAGATGAGTTACATGCAATTGTGGGAACTGGATACGAGCAAGGCAGTTTGTTGGTCGAGATCGTCCAGTCAGGCCGTGTGCTAGAACGTTTTTGGACAAATAATAAACAAACACAGACACCAATTTCGTTCAAGATAAAAGATGCTCATCGTGGTGGTGTCACACTTCGTGCATGGATGGTTCGTGAGGGTCGCCTCTATCAAGAATCGCAACGAGTTGATGTGCCATGGACGGATAAAAAGTTATCTATCGAATGGGAACAGTTCACCAGACGGTTGGAGCCTGCAACAGAGCAAGTCTGGCAGGCGACCATTCGCACAGAGGCTGATCCACTCGCCGGACCAGAACGAGCAGTCCTTGCAGAGATGACCGCAACGCTTTACGACCAATCACTTGATGCACTCGCATCGCACCAATGGCCAACCCTTTCTCTCTTCGCTCGCGATTCGAGTCGTTGGCAGCTCAGGTTTACAAATTCTGCGAGTGCCATGCGGCAGATTCGTGGATCATGGGCACGAGATCATCAAAGCGTCCGTATCTCCTATCATCGATTTCGTCGCCCTTTTGGATCACCAGGCAATGGTGGCTTTGGAGGCATGCTTGGTGGTGGAGGTATGGCAAGAATGCGATCGATGCCAACCGCAGCAATGGCGGTACCTGAGGGAGCTATGGCAAAAGGGGCAGTGGCTTTTGCTGCCTCTGATGAAATGATGATGGAAGATGCGAGTGCAGACCGAGAGGCGACGTTCAATTCCGTCGCTCAAAAAGAAACAGAAAGTAACAGAGAGGAAAAAAATCAGAGAGGAAATGGTGCAGTTTCACCCCCACCTCGCACGAATATGGCGGAAACTGCTTTTTTCATGCCAACACTTACTTCGACTGAGGCCGGAAGTGTCACGCTTGAGTTTGTTTTGCCCGACACGCTGACAACCTGGCAATTCAAAGCACTTGCACACGACAAGCAGATGCGAAGTGGAAACCTCCTTGATACCTGTGTGACATCAAAGGACTTAATGGTGGAGCCCATGCCACCTCGGTTTTTACGCGAAGGTGATACCGTTCAGATTCCAGTCAAAGTGAGCAATACATCGAGCGGACGAATGTCGGGAACAGTGCGGTTCGCTTTGTTTGATGCACGCACAAATGACAACCGCGATGTATTAATAAAGAATGCGAAGGAACAGTCTTTTGATTTGCCAGCGGGATCATCCGAGGCAGTCTTTTTTATGGTGTCTATCACAGACGGAACAGATGTCCTCCGGTATCGTGCGACAGGAACAACGACTGGATCAGCCCGTCGTCTTTCTGATGGAGAGGAAGCAACACTACCTGTGCTGCCTCGAAAAGTGCTCGTTACGGAGACGATTCCCATTACGGTGCGTGGTGGTGAGCAACGTACGGTCGTATTACAAAAACTATTAGAGAGCAAGCAAGAGGGATCATCTGCTATCGAGAATGAGTCACTGGCTATTCAGGCTGTATCAAACCCAGCATGGTATGCCGTCATGGCTCTTCCTTACTTGATGGAACGAAGCGATGAAAGCATTGATGCACTTTTCTATCGACTGTATGCAAATGCGTATGCAAAGCACCTTGTTACAAGTGATCCACGAATTGAAAAGATCTTTGATCAATGGCGCGGTACAAACACCCTGAAAAGTCCGCTTGAGAAAAATGAAGTTCTCGTGAAGACTCTTCTCGCAGAGACACCATGGGTTCGTGATGCCACGAGTGAAACTGAGGCGAGGGCTCGCGTTGCAAATCTTTTTGATACCAACCGTGTCCGGTCTGAGATTTCTTTAGCAATTGAACGCCTCAGTAGCCTGCGGAATCCTGACGGAGGGTGGCCGTGGTTTCCGGGAGGTCGTTCCAGTGACACGATTACGCTATCTATTGTTTCGGGCTTTGGTCGACTTCGCGCCAATGGTGTCACGATTGATATGGCTCTCGCGCAATCTACTTTGCCATGGATCGACGCTCGTCTTATTGAAGAAAAGCGCTTAGCTGACCAGCGCCAGGAGCGTGCTCGTAAAGCTGGGAATGCGGCATTGGCCTCAGAGCCAGTGCTCACTCAGCTCGGTGTATTCGCTCTCTATGCAAGAAGTTTTTTCCTGGCCGATGCTCCACCTGCCGGGGAGGCGGCTGAAGCCCATGCATGGTGCATGCGGGTAGGACAAAAGAGTTGGACGGAACTCTCAAATAATCGTTGTCAGGGGCAATTGGCTATTGCACTTTTTCGTGGTGGGGAGCGTGAAACAGCGGAGTCGATTATTGAAAGCCTTAAACAACGAGCTGTTGGTGGGCCACGAGGTGAGCAGGCCGCTGATCGTGGCGAAGCCAATTGGCAAGGCATGTGGTGGCGAAACCGACATCCGGTGTGGTGGAGTTGGGCTCAGGCGCCTATTGAAACACAGTCGCTCATGATTGAGGCATTTGATGAAATTGTTGGTGACGCTGAATCAGTTGAAGCAATGAAAGCCTGGCTTATACAGCAGAAGAGAACAAGCCGCTGGGCAGGAAGTCCTGCTACTGCAAATGCTGTCGGCGTGCTCCTTGGTCGAGGGGACGATCTTCTTGGTGATTCATCATCCTTCGAGGTGACAGTTGGCGGGGAGGCGGTCAAGCCCGGTGAGGATGGAGCAAGCAAAGTAGAACCAGGCACCGGTTTTTTTGAGAACAGATTTGTGCGAAAAGAAATTACGCCATCAATGGCAGAAATAACATTTCAGAAAGTTGAGGGTGGTGGATTGGGGTTCGGCGGGGTTCACTGGCAGTATCTTGATCACATTGAGAATGTCGAGGCATCTGGCCGAGAAGAGCTAGCAGTTACGAAAGAACTTTTTACTAAAACAATGACGAAGTCAGGTCCAGTTCTTGAGCCAGTGGTGGCCATAGAAAAAGTGAGCGTGGGTGAAGAACTTGTTGTGCGGTTAAAAATCACAAGTGATCGAACATACGAGTTTCTTGAACTCACAGACCACCGGCCGAGTGTGACAGAGCCAATCGACGTCCTTTCGGGCTGGCGCTGGGCAGATGGTGTTGGCTGGTATCAGGTAACCAGAGACGCAAGTACACAGTTTTTCTTCGAACGTTTACCTCAAGGGACTCACGTTCTTGAGTATTCATTGCGTGTTGCACACCGAGGGCAATCATCAAGTGGTTTCGCGACCATTCGCAGCCGGTATGCACCAGAATTCTCTGCACGCTCGCAGAGTCTTGGGCTGAGTACTCAATGAAATGAAGTCATTTGGTAAAGTGAGGCGGTAAAGGAACCTATCTGCAATTAGGAGCGATTCCCGCATCGTTGTCTGAGAGAGACGTGTTTCTGAACAACTCGAGTAGATAAACAAGGTGGACCAAAGAGGAATAACAGTGATGAAAATGTGCTCAATCAGAATGTTGCTTGTAACCCTGGGGTTGGTTTTTGGGTTGCCAGCATGTTTGGCAGCGGATTGGGACACACTGCAGCCACTTATGGTAATTCCCGACAAGAGTGTGTTGCAGGAAACGTTTTCGAAAAGTGGACCAGTCAAGAAAACGAACTGGCAGAACCGACAGGGTACGCGTTGGTCTGTAGAAGACGGAGTCTTGCGAGGCCGACCCTCTTCGGAGGAATATCAGGCAAGTCGATCACACCATTATGGATATGAGCCCCGTGTGAGTGTGCCGGTCACTCCACCAGAGTTTCTTGCAGGTTTTTCTTTTCGCTTCGTCGGTGGTGAGGAATCTGACATCGTTCCCTTCGTTGAATTTGGTCACCATGTCTGTCGAGTCAAGTTTAGTAACAAAGGTTCTTTTATAATCGTTGACCACGAGACGCTCAAAGTAGCAGAGTCAGACGATTTTCAATACGTGCCCGGAAAATGGTATCACGCATTGGCAGAACTCAAGGGCGATGAGTTTGTGATTCAGTTTGTTGATGGACCAGTCTGGTACGTCAAGCATGAATGTCTGGCAAAGGCGAACTCCAGTGGTGGCAATGGGCTCGGCCTTGCGGGACCAAAGGATGGAACGGTTGAGCTCGATAATGTGTCGATCTGGAAGATTCGATCACAGGTCAGACGATCGTGGAATAAACGTAGGAACCTGTTCGATGTGATGAATCCCGAGCCGACCGGTAAAGAAAAGAAAAAGTAGGTCAAGCTTCATCAGGACTTTTTCTATCAGCGCGAGAATTAAGCAACTCATAAATATGAGGATCAGCAAGGGATGTGGCAACAATTTGCGCACCAGGAAAAGCATGCCGGAGACTGTGGCCTGATGGGACAGCTACGGTGATTGCACCTGAGGCAACAGCAGCTTTGCATCCATTTTCGGAATCTTCGAAGACAAGCATGTGCTTGGCTTGAGTACCAACTTTCTTTGCAGCTAAAAGATAGATTTCTGGATCAGGTTTTCCTGCACTGATATCAGCTGATGTCAGGATAAAAGTAAAGTTTTGAATGAGGCCAACGCGGGTGAGAACATCGTGGGCGAATTCTGGCCCACTGCTTGTTGCAACACCGAGAGTGATATCCAGTAGCCGAATGTGTTCAATCAACTCTTTTGCACCCGGCATGAGTGCGAGTCGTGTGGAAAGAAGAGTTTGGAAAATATCTTTTGTTTCACTCGCAAGAGTTTCAACAGTATCAGCTAGCCCATGCCATTCGATCATAATGGACAATGCCTTCTGCTGAGGACGTCCCATCATTGCATCAAGAAGGTCGGCATCGAAAGTTTTCCCGCGACGTCTTAATAACTCGGTTCCCACATCCTGATAGAGTTCCTCTGTATTCACGAGCAGACCATCCAGGTCAAAAACAGCTGCATATATGTCAGATGGTGAGCCCTCAAGATCTTTGGCCATTTTATTTCCTTGAGTTAATGGATTTTTTCAGTCTTGCAGCATGAGATACCAAGATATTCCTCCAGCCGATAAACTGGTCTGAATGTCTTCAAGTCTCAGGTTTTTATCGGTACTGGTGATAATGGCACGCTATTTGGTATTAAAAGCGCAAGAAACAAGGCCTTCTACTCCTTGCAGCACTCGACGCCGGGTCGTACAACGTACGTTCGTAGCGTACTTTAGATTCGCGTTGACGTAGGGGTATTCAGATTAATGACTACAGCAGATGGCTATCCAGTTGGAAATACAGGTCCTGAATCGCTGGCAGCACTTCGCTATTTGGATTCAGCTGGCCACGAAACTTTGCCCATGAATGGAAGGAAAACCTAGATGTCTCACGCGAGTCCAAAACTTCATAACGCGATGTGGCCAGGCCTTGTTGGGAAGGGCACTGATGAAGGTCAGGAGCCACCGATATCGTTGGACCGAATGTTAGAACTGACAGCAGCGGCAG
>CAXEMW010000052.1:0-15704 GCA_963997395.1 uncultured Planctomycetaceae bacterium | reverse complement strand
CTATCGCTTGTGGCACTCTTCTCACAACATTTGCAGTAGCGTTAACCAATCACTCCTTTGCCGCAGCGTGTACAGCGGTAAGCCTTTACTGTGTTTTGGCTGTCACTACAAAGGGAAGACACTCGTGGTTGCTTTTTGCCGTAGCCGGACTGACGGCTGGTCTTGCTGCAGCTTTTGATCTGCCGGCACTTGCTTGGACTATGGCTGTCATCGGAATACTAGCCCTAATTAACTGGCGACAGACTGCTCTCGCTACTCTTCCTGCCGTGATTGCCGTTTTGATTGCAGCCGTTGGATCGAATATTCTTGCTCATGATTCAGCATGGCCACCATACGCATTTCGTGCGGCACCAACTTCTTCTAAAATATCTTTGGAATCTACTGAAACACAAGTTGCTGTAAATCAGTGGAATCCAGAAAACTGGTATGACTATCGATTCAAGATGCCGAACGGTCGAGTGATTGAAAGCTATTGGCGATCACCTAATGGTATCGACCGTGGTGAGGCATCAATTACCCGCTATGCATTCCACGCAATCATTGGACATCACGGAATATTTTCACTCACACCTGCATGGATTCTCGTACTTCCTGGCCTCATCTTCATGCTTCGGAGAACTGGACATGGATGGCAGCTTTTATCCTTTGCAATTATCACTGTTTCGATCACTGTTATTGCCTTTTACTTGACCCGACAGCCATGGGACCGCAACTACGGCGGATCGACGAGTGGGTTCCGCTGGGTATTCTGGCTGGCACCAATTTGGATAACTGCCCTCACCCCGGCATCTGATCGTTTGGCTGCTAGTCGAACAGGCTCCTTAGTCTTATTGATACTGCTTGGACTTTCGGTCCTATCCGTTGCAGCACCCACTTGGAACCCATGGACACATCCCTGGCTTTACCAACTACTTAATTATCAGGGATAATCCGTGTTCAATTATTGATATCGCAGACGGCTCTTTTGATTCAACACGCAGTTCGAAAGTAACCACTAAACCTATCGAAATAAGCAGGCGACAAGCCAAAGGATGTCAACGAACGCTCAAACGACTACTATAAGGCTCCCTAGGTTGTGCAGAGAAAATATCCATAATGACTAATGCTCGTCCAATACGTGTATTTCTATTTGATGACCACGAAGTTGTCCTACAAGGAATCTCCGCAATTTTGCATGACGGCCACATCACCGTCGTGGGAACGGCACAGTCAGGGGAGCAGGGGCTAGAAGACTGCCGCACGCTTCAGCCCGATATTGTTTTGCTCGACGTGAGACTTCAAGGTGGCGAAGATGGAATTTCACTCATCAAGCCACTACAGGACATCTGCCTGAAGTGCCGCGTTATTGTATTCACTGCTTTCGATAGCCCCACTGCTATAGCCCGAGCTGCAGCTGCTGGTGCCACTGATTTCATTCTTAAGACAACCAGCAAAGACACCTTACTCGCTACCATCGAGGGTGCCGCGGCTAATGCGACACCTCGTCCCGACAGTAAATTAAAAAAACTGACGGCACGTTTATCAAAAAGAACACTGCCCTCAGACATCAATGCTCCCTTAACACCGCGAGAGTTTCAAGTTTTGAAGATCATTTCACTAGGACTTTCTAATCAAGAAATTGCTAACACGCTTGGAATTAGTATCGAAACAGTGAAAGAACACGTACAGAACATTTTACGAAAACTTCAAGTCAAAGACCGCACTCAGGCTGCGGTTTGGGCCGTTCGGCAGGGTTTCGATAACTTGTGATAGACAACGAATCACAAAAGCTCACTTGCAAGATCCGCAAGGGCAGACCTTTCACCTTTTTCGAGTGTAATGTGCGCAAATATTGACTGCCCTACCATCCTGTTAATGAGATAACTCAGCCCATTCGAAAGAGTATCGAGATAGGGCTGATCAATCTGACGTATGTCACCCGTAAAAATAATCTTCGTACCCTCCCCTGCACGAGTGATTATTGTTTTCACCTCATGTGGCGTGAGGTTCTGAGCTTCGTCAACGATAAAAAATATCTTTTGCAAGCTGCGACCACGAATATAAGCCAAGGGCGTCACCAGTAGTTTTTCAGATTCTCGCATCTCTTGAATTCGCTGCGCGGCTGGAGAACTTTCATGAAACTGATGGCGAATGACAGTCAGGTTGTCGTAAAGAGGCTGCATATACGGGTCGAGTTTATCGGTAATATCACCTGGCAAAAAACCAAGGTCCCGATTCGACAAAGGCACAACAGGGCGAGCCAGCAATATCTGACGATATTGCTGACGACATTCGAGGGCTGCGGCCAGTGCCAGCAGTGTTTTGCCAGTGCCAGCGGTACCAGCGAGAGTTACCAACCTTACGTCATCGTCCAAGAGTGCGTTGACCGCAAATGATTGCTCAGCATTCCGAGGATTTATTCCATAACAGTTTTTTTTCTCTACCCTCACGAAGGTATTGTCAGATGCCTTAAATGACACCAACACTGACTTACTACCAGCACGAAGTACAAAATTTTCATTTGCAATTGGATTGGCCACATCCGGCAGGTCTTCAGCCGAGACCTTGCCGGACCCGGTATAAAAACCACCAATAACATCTGCATCTACGTCCTCAACAACTCGCTTTCCCATGTAGAGTTTGTCGAAACTCTCAATCTTGTCGCTTGTATAGTCTTGCGCAGGAACCCCGAGCCCTTTCGCTTTCATCCTCAGGTTTGTGTCTTTCGAGACCAGAATAACCCGACGGCCCAGCCGCTCCTTCTGAAGGCTCGCCGCTGTATTTAATATGCGATGGTCTGGAGTGTTTTGAAGAAATGCTGATGCAATCCGATCATCTTGCTCAGCACCCAATATCACTCGCACACCACCCCGACCAGAACCAAGAGGGGCTCCTGTTGTCGACAGAAGATCACCAGTCAATTGATCTAGTTCACGCAGGAATTGCCTCGCCTGAAAATGAATATCTTCATTCCCACGCTTGAACTTATCAAGTTCTTCAAGAACTGTAATGGGTATCGCAACATCGTGTTCCTGAAAATTTCGAATGCAGTTTGAGTCATGCAAAATGACATTCGTATCAAGAACAAATAATTTACGAGACTGGTCTTCCATAACCACCTACAAAGTATTTTTACCTTGAATCAACAGTAGAAACACGTCTTTCAGAGAACAGTCTAAACAGACTTCGCATAAATCGAGAATACGAATTATTTTGAATAGCTACCCTACATCTGCCAACTCTGCCGTGAGATCCTAGCACTCGTCGCATACTCTCGGCCTCGCATCAAAAACTCACAAATGTTACATGAATCGCGTCTTCCAGATTGCTTACCCAAACCCACAACCTCCTTGGCACGAGAACATTTCAAAGTGGCACTCTTGGTGGTATCGTAAAGCCAGTGAATCAAATCTTTGAAGCCACGAAAAAAAAGACGCGATACAGGTAAGTAAATGATGTTTTGTTTCCAAAACAGTCCGTGCATACCCCGGCGAGAATACGTTTTAAGGACGCTCTCTCCAGAAACTCAAGGGCGACGTTGAAAGAGCATTGTTTGACAAGCACGACGTGCTACAAACAGTTGCTCTCATCGAAAGCAACAAAAAGAAATATCGAGTACCCCGTCCAGGACTCGAACCTGGAACCCTCTGATTAAGAGTCAGATGCTCTAACCAATTGAGCTAACGGGGCATCTGATCGAAAACTTACCCTTCGCCTGACCACGTGGCAAGGGGCAGCACTCTACCACGAAACGTGAATCTTTCTCGAGTTCCTGATTGCGCATTGAGTGTATTGATCGAAGCAGTTACATTCTTCACCTTAAGACACTATTCAACGGGAGACTTTCACATGGGCCGGTATGATGGAATGAAGGGCCTTGTCCTTGGCGTAGCAAACGACCACTCAATTGCTTGGGCTATTGCTAAAGAATTACTTGCCGAAGGTGCGACGATCGGCTTCAGTCATCTCCCGGACAGACCAGATGACACACGCCAGCGAAACCGGCGGCGAGTTGCCTTACTCACCGACGATGAACCAAATGCAAAGTTTCTGGTGCCGATGGACGTTTCAAGTGACGAGCAAATAGCTGCTGTCATGAAAAAAACACAGGAAGAATTTGGGACAATTGATTTCCTCATTCATTCCATTGCATACGCACCGATGGATGACCTCAAGGGAGAAACAACAAACTGTAGCCGTGATGGTTTTCGCACCGCAATGGAAACGAGCGCCTACAGTCTTCTTGCTGTCGGACGATTGTCCAGGGAAATACTCGCCAAGGACGCCTCAATCTTGACTCTCACCTATTTTGGTGGTGAGAAAGTTGTCCCTGGATACAACATCATGGGTGTCTGCAAGGCCACACTCGATGCCTGCGTGAAATATATGGCTTTTGATCTTGGTCCTCAGGGCGTGCGAGTAAATGCAATCAGCGCCGGCCCTTTACGCACACTTGCAGGCCGAGGAGCAGGGGTCGAAGACATGCTTGGCTTATACCAGCACATGTCTCCAATGGGCCGGAACATCACACACGAAGAAGTTGGAAAAGCAGGTGCTTGGCTCGTATCACGTGACTCACTAGGAATTACCGGAGAACTTCTTCACGTGGATGCTGGCTACAACATCATGGGGTCGCCAGGACGGCTCCTCGATCTTGTGCCGAAACAAGACTGATCCATTCAACGTGCCTGAAAAACGACATATTGCTGTTGTTATCGTTGTCCATCAGCAACGAGTGCTTGTAGGCAAGCGCGCGAGTAATGCGGCTACAGCAAAAGGATTCCATGAGTTCCCAGGAGGTAAAATAGAGGAAGGTGAAAGTGCATCAGGGGCAGCAGTACGAGAATGCCTCGAGGAGACCGGCCTTCATATTTCCATCGAACGACAACTCGACAGAACACTCACTGACGAGGGGCACTTTGAGATCATTTTTTTCTTAGGATCACTCGAATCATGTGCAAATCCAGAGCCTTGCAAACCATTCAAATGGCTCTCTTGGATTGAACTTGATCAGTGTACATTCCCTGCAGCCAATGGATCTGTTGTGAATTGGCTACGTGACTCCTTGTCAACGAATCAAGGTGGATCATAACCGCCACGATTCCATGGATGGCATCGGCAGATACGAGTGAGGCCTTTCCATGTCCCTCGAAGTGGCCCGTACTTTGTGACAGATTCCTGGAAGTACCTGCTGCAACTTGGCCGAAACCGACACTGCTTCCCAAGCAACGGACTTATCAGGACTTGGTACACACAAATGATCGCAACTAACACCCTCACCACAGCCCAGCTAATCATTCTGATGAGCCAACAGATACACGAACGAAATGCCTGGACACTCACTTACATTCTCCAAAGAAACATTTCGAAATAGAGGCAGATCACCATTTAATTATTTACCAGAACGCTTAACCTTCAGCCTGAGCCGATTCATCAAACCAAGAAGAAGTTGCTCCGTGTCCATCGCAGCGTTCTGACCCGTAGCAGGTTTCCCTGTAGCTCGAACAACTACAACAACGTCGATATCTGGAGAAAACTGTGTTTTTACCTTTCGAAACGCTTCTCGTAATCTTCTTTTCCATTGATTTCTTACAACTGCATTCCCAACACGACGAGAGACGGATATTCCAATCCTAGCATGGCTCAGCTTTGTGACTTGCTGAGCGCCGTACATCACGAGTGGTCCAATAGCGACAGACTGACGTTGAGCATAGACGCGACGAAAATCAGTCGTGCGAAGCAAGCGTTGCTTTTTCTGAAAACGGAATTCTGTTTCGTTTCTTGCTACCACTTGATTGAAGCCCGTGGATCCTTGGGTGAGTTCAACTCAGCTGCCTTTACCGCCTCTAGCAGGGAATTTGATACCGCCTCGTCATGCATCTCTGGCAGTTCAATCTGAACTTCTGCAATCAAATCTCCCTTTGAACCATTCGCATGCCGAACTCCCATGCCAGCGGCACGAAGTTTCTTGCCAGAAGACGTCCCTGCTGGTATCCGTAGGCTAATGACTCCCCAAGGAGTTGGCAGGTCAACTTTTGCACCCTCCAATGCCTCTGAAAGACTTATTGGCAAACTGACTGCGAGCATGTCTCTTTCTCGGCGATACACCGGATGTGATTCAACTCCCACGTCAAGAAGAAGATCACCCGACGCACCACCACCGACACCAGGTCTCCCCTGTCCTCGTAACCTCATACGAGCTCCATCGGGAAGGCCTTGAGGGATCGTTATACTGAGAGTCTCACTAGAACCATCTCTATCAAAACGAACCTCTGTTTTTCCACCATCAATTGCCAGCTGAAAAGGAATTCGGATATTTGCAGTAATGTCCTCTCCTGGTGCGCTGCGGCTACGTCTCGGGCGACTTGACCGCCGTTTTCCACCGCCAAACAAGTCGGCAAAACCGCCACCAAACAGGCTTTCTAAATCAACCTCTCCCCCAGACTGAAAGCCGCCCTGCTGGCCTTGCGGCGACCACCCTCCTCCTCCCGCTCCAACTCCTTCAAAAGAGCTTCCGTATCGATCATACATCTCACGTTTGCTGGGGTCGTTCAGCACATCAAACGCCGTTTGTACTTTTTTGAACTGCTCCTTTGCGGCATCGTCGTCGGGATGTAAATCCGGGTGATATTTCCGCGCCATTTCTCGGTACGCCTTCTGAATATCCTCTGATGTCGCAGTCCGGGAAACTCCCAGTATTTGGTAGTGATCATCCGACATACAAATTACTCACATGTGCTCCTACAGACTTTGTGAAAACGCTACGTACTAGAGTACCGAACTCCCTGAAAACTTCTAGTTTACGACTAACTCTTCCTCGACCTCGAACGGTTTTGCCTCTGCGACGAATTACTCCTGGATGAAACCCGCGAACCAATTAAACCCGGGGACTGTTTTTTTTCGTTACTGCTTCCATGATTTGGGAGTTGGGTAATTGTATCACTCATAGCAGATGCTTCCTCCATAAATAGGATCTGACTACGTTGTGGTGTTTGTTTTTTCGATGGAGTATCAAGAGTATAAGTACCGTCTGAACAAAGCCTTCTGGCTCGTGCCGTATCATCGCTATATGTTGGAACAATAGTCGTAAGCAAACGTTCCTTGAGTGATTCTGCAAGCACGGGAAACATCACTTCAACTCTGCGGAAGAAGTTTCGGGGCATCCAGTCTGCGCTTCCTAAATAGACCTCTGCATCGACTCCCTCACCAAATATAAATATTCGACTGTGTTCGAGAAAACGATCGACGATACTCCGAACCCGTATGTTTTCACTCAGCCCAGTGACGCCGGGCCGCAAGCAGCAAATGCCTCGAGAGAGTATTTCAATCGGGACGCCAGCCTGGCTGGCACTGTAAAGGGCTTCGATAATCTGATGATCCGCTAGCGAATTTACTTTTGCAAAAATTCTCGATGGTTTTCCAGCTGAAGCCAGGGCAGCCTGAATTCCTATCAACTCAAGCGTGCGGCTATGGAGGTCGTTAGGAGCGACTATGAGTTTCTTCCACTGATGGCCTTGAGAATAGCCCGTAAGCAGATTGAACAGTGCGGAGGCATCTTCGGCAATCTCGGCATCAGCTGTAAACAAACCGAGGTCTGTGTACGAGGTTGCCGTCGCTGGATTGTAGTTACCTGTCCCAAGATGAACGTATCGCTTAAGTCCTTCACGTTCATTCCGAATCACGAGTGACACCTTGCAATGCGTCTTGAGATCGAGAAAGCCAAATACGACATGGACTCCCGCCCTTTCCAATTGACGGGCCCAACTAACATTATTAGCTTCGTCAAACCTGGCCTTCAGTTCCACAAGCGCCGTCACATGCTTGCCTGCTTCTGCAGCATCCATGAGTGCACGAATAATTGGCGAATCACCACTCGTACGATAAAGCGTTTGCTTGATAGCCAATACCCGCGGATCTCTCGCTGCCGATGTGACAAAGTCCACGACGGGATCGAATGATTCATACGGATGATGAACCAAGACATCCTCACGAGAGACCGTTGAAAAAATATCTCGCTGCTGGCGGAATGCGGCAGGCCTTCTCGGCGTATGTGGTTTGTCATGAAACTTTTCAAAACCTGGCAGTTTATAAAGCTCCCAAAGCCCCGTCAGATCAAGAGGGCCGTCGATTCGGTAGACCTCGTTGTACGTCGTCGCACCTGGCTCCTCACTCAATCCTCTCAGATCCTCGTCATCAATAATTCTTTGAGCAATTAGCTCATCTGCCTTTGCTGCAATCTCCAGGCGAACAGCTTGGCCTCGTTGCCGTTCCTTCAATCGCTCTTCAATTAGCCTGAGCATGTCATCGGACTCTTGCTCAAGAAGTTCCTGATCACAGTCACGTGTAATTCTAAAAGTTGTCCACGACTTAACAGAAAAACCACCAAATAGTTCTGGCAGTCTTGCTGCCACTAATTCTTCCAAAAGTACGAAGGAGACATTGTTTGTGTTATTTCCTGGCAGCAAGATAACTCTCGGCAAAACTTGAGGCACCTGTACAACAGCAAACAACTGCTTTGGTCCTAAGCCTTTTTCATGTTCGAGCATTGTGCCAAGATAGAGGCCACGGTTATGGTACCGTGGAGAAGGATGAGCAGGATCACACGCCATCGGTGTAAGGATTGGCAATGCACGCTCACGAAAGAATCGATCAACGTATTTCTTCTGTTCTCGTGTTAATTCCGTGTTCCTCAGAAGATTAAAACCTGCCTCACGCATGGCCGGGCCGATACTTTCGCGGAGACACCGATATTGCCTTGCCACAAGTTCCTGACTTCGAGCAGCTATGGCCCGCAACTGCTCACTAGCCGTCAGACCATCAGCCGCAAAGTCCTGTGGTGCACCGTCACCAAATGCCTGCTCTCGAACACCGGCCACCCGGACCATAAAAAACTCATCGAGGTTGGAGCTGAAAATGGCAAGAAATTTCATCCGTTCAAGCAGCGGATTCTCTTCATTTTCTGCTTCCTCAAGGACTCGCAGATTAAACTCAAGCCAACTTAATTCACGATTGATAAATGCTTCTGGTCCAATCGTTATTTCAGGTTTCTTAGCCAACGGTACTATCCTTTCGAGAAAGGCCTCTTTGAGTCTGCTCCTCCAGCTACCACGCCAACAGTCCTCACCCAACGAAAACGGGACACAAGCCTTCAGCTACGCAATTAATTGTTTCATATTCCAAAGGGCCATGTGGTTAAAAACTCTGTGAAAATGATCGAAATACCCAACAATTCGACTCTTCTTGAAGCGGCTGTGGCAATCAGTCGGAAACTGCTGCCTCGGCCACCCCCCCTGACCCCCGGCTGGTGTGCCGCCGTCGCGAGTATTCTCGAGGCAACCGCACGCAAGCCCGGCAATGTCAGTCCTGACAGGAGCTTCAGTGACCTGTCTTATGATGACCTCTGCAGTGCCGCACTTGCTATGGTGCCGGCATTAGACCGAGGAGAAAAAACTTCTCTTGGGAGAATGATCAAGGATGCCGTCATCTACTCACGATCAAAGACCCTTTCGAATGCAAACTTAGGGATCATTCTTGCAATTTATCCTCTTGCTGCTGCGAGCACGTCCCCCGGGCACCTTTTAAGGCCAACTGATGCGGACACTGAAATTGAACAATGCAATCATCAAGACTCACTAGACATCTACGATGCGATAAAACTCTCAACACCTGGATCGCTAGGCACACGCGACTCATACGATATTCACAGCCCGGCTCCGGAATCAATCCGTGACGCTATGCAACATGCAGCGGTAACAGAACCGACAGACAGCATCGCTGCCCTATGGGCGTCTGGCTACCAATCATTATGGGATAGCCTTGTATCTGATTTACAATATAACGACGCACATGGCGCATCGTGGGAGCAGTCAATTATTTTCACCGCACTATCGCAACTCGCTCGTACACCAGACTCACTCATCATCCGTCGACATGGAAGACAAAAAGCTGTTCAGGTTTCATCAGAGGCTGCCGTTGTACTTGAATTGCCTCATGATGATCGCGCAGCTGCTATTGAGGCGTTTGACTGGCGTCTTCGGCACCCGTGCCGTATAAACCCAGGCACCACTGCCGACCTTGTTGCCGCCGCATTATACGTCCATCTGTGGAATTCAAATTTTCACACCCTCTTATAACGAGCGATCCGAATGACTGATTCCTATTCCGTGTGTTTAAAAAAAGCAGTGCATGTTTTTTCAGCTGGCCACTTTATCACTCTCACAGACGACACCTGCGAAGCGGTGCATGGCCACAATTGGACTGTTTCCTGTTCAATCTCCGGGACTCCAGATACCCACGGCATGGTCATTGATTTTATTTTTCTTCGGGACACGCTGACTCAAATCATTTCCAAACTTGACCACTGCATGCTACTTCCAACAGAGAACTCATTTCTTCAAGTCACCATGCAAACCGAACAAGGACAGGAAGAAGTCCTTGTAAAGTTTGGAGAACGACGGTGGGTTTTTCCCGCTGACGAATGCAGGCTACTCCCTCTTGCTAATACAACTGCCGAGTTGCTGGCAAAATGGATTGGCAACGAGTTGATCCAGGCGCTTAAACGAAATGATTATTCACAAACAAGAAACATTCGTATCGAGGTCGACGAATGCTTTGGCCAGTCGGCATCCTGGGAAAACAAAGCCATTATGGAGTAGCTGCTTCTTCAACGAGCAAATTACTTGCAGCTTCACGTGCAAGGGCAACGATAGAATCACCGACCCGAATATAGAGTACGCCTGTAGGATTTCCAGTTTCCTCCACATGCCCCCTTGACCCAAGAACCAATCCGGTTTCTGCAAGATATCTCAAAAAAACTGGCGATTGATCAAGCACCCGGGTCACTCGGAAACTAACACCCTTCGGAAATGTTGACAGCGTGTGATACTCATCCATCCTCTCTGGAACAGATGCTGTCGTGCCCCGAGGGATCGGATCACCGTGAGGATCAACATCGGGCTTTCCAAGGTATTCATCGATCCTGTCAACGAGGAAATCGCTGACGGCATGCTCCATATGCTCAGCTTCATCATGCACCTCATCCCAATTCATTGAAAGCGTCTGAACTAAAAACTGTTCAATGAGTCGATGGCGACGAATCATTCGTAAAGCAAGGACTTGGCCTGTTCGTGTCAGTGAAACACCTTCATACGGAGTGTGGCGAGCAAGACCAGCAGTATTGAGCGTTTTCAGCATACTCGTCACGGTCCCTGGCGCAACCCCAAGAGCTGTAGCTAATTGTCCGGTAGTCACAGGCTTCTTGTCCTGCTGAACAGAGATTTGATATATCGCTTTGATATAATTTTCTACCGTAAGGCTAGGCACAACAATCTCCAGAAAAATAAGAACAGTCGGTGTACACTATGAATAGTCATATTGCGATTTCATCTGGGGCCAATCAAAATATCGGCTCACTGATCGCGGGGTCGCGACTCGTGTTTTTCCACCGGCCGCCCCACGCTTGTCGTCATTTATCTACCCCCAACATATCATCACCCGTTGCATAATACAGAGACACCACCAAGTAGCTCTCCACCAGCAGTAAAGTCACTGAGTGACGGTGCAGCAATTTGCCTTGAAGGGCTTCTTGCGTCACCTGAAAAACACTTGGCCGCTATTCTCGACTGTTCGGGCACACGAATACTTGACTGCGGCGTAGAAGCTCAAGGAACAGCGGAACTCGGTGCCATTATGGCTGACGTTGCGATGGGTGGCCGCGGAAAAACTGATTTGATCTCTGATGGAAAATTGATGTTTCTTTCAGACATCTGGCCGCAGTGTTCGTGGCCCCTTGTTCAAGTACATTCGAATGACCCCGTGTCTGCATGCCTTGCCTCACAGTATGCAGGCTGGCAGATTGATCATAAAAACTTTAAAGCGATGGCAAGTGGACCGATTCGCGCCGCAATTGGTAAAGAGAACATTTTTGAAACAATCGGTCGTCGAGAACAACCACAAGAAACGATCGGTTTGCTCGAAACCGATCGCCTGCCTCCAGAAGCTGTCTGCCATGAACTCGCCGCCCTAGCCGGTCTTTCCACTCGCGACATCACACTACTTGTCGCCGCCACAAAGAGTCCGGCTGGAATGGTTCAGGTCATTGCCCGATCGCTCGAAACAGCGATTCACCAGCTTCACGAGTGTGGCTTCGATTTAGAACGCATTGTTCGAGGCACTGGGGTCGCACCCCTTCCGTCTACATTGCGAGAATCACTTGCAGCAATTGGCTGTGCAAATGATGCGATACTTTACGGAGGCGTTGTAAGACTTGATGTTATAGGTGACGATGCCAGCTTGGAGGCTATTGGTCCTCGTGCTGTCAGTAGCCATTCGAATCTGCATGGCGAGTTATTCTCTGATTTGTTCAGGCAGGCAAATAACGACTTCTATGCGATTGATCCAGCCCTCTTTGCACCGGCTGTACTTGAAATTAGAAACCTTGAATCCGGTCGCCACCATCGATTTGGTGTGGTATCACCAGATATTATCGAAAAATCTTTCTCAGCTGCCGGTTAAGTTCACCATGTCCTTGTCGCTCGCCATACTGGGGTCAGCTAAAAGCTGGCATGTCGCCGAGCTTCTCAAGGCGTCTTCCTCTGAAAACATCTGTGGATCTGTAATTGATTGGGGGACAATAGGTTCTTTGACTGACAGCAGCAGGGACAGGTTTTGGCCCGATTTTCTTCACAAGGCCGATGCAATCCTTGTCCGCACCATGCCCGCAGGAACACTTGAACAAGTCATCAGCCGCATGGACATCCTTGCACGACTTGCCAATCGAGGGATCGCTGTACTCAACAATCCAAGATCTCTGGAAGCGGCAATTGATAAATACGTGACAGCAACTCGACTCGTTGACGCTGGAATACCTGTTCCCCGGTCAGCGATTATTCAATCATCTGTTGACCTCCAAATGTGTACCGATGAATTCGGTGGCATTGCTGTGCTCAAACCTATTTTTGGATCCAATGGCCAAGGACTTGAGAGGTTCGAAGGTAACGCAAAACAGATACCTCCTTTTTTCTCTGAAACGGGTGTGGCAGTAGCCCAGCAGTACATTGCCAATGATGGGTGGGATGTACGCATTCTTGTCGTTGGATCAGAAGCATTTGCGATGAGGCGGGTCGCAGCAGACGGAGAATGGCGAACAAATATCTCACGCGGTGGACGAGCTGAATTATTCACTCCACCAACAGAATGGATCGAACTCGCTCACGCTGCCGCTCAAGCACTTGGGGCCAACATTGCGGGGGTCGACATATTGCCTTGTAGCGATGGATCTGTATGGGTACTGGAAGTAAATGCGGTTCCCGGCTGGCGGGCTCTTCAAACTGTGACAAATGAAAACATATCGGCCGCAATACTGGACACTATCCGACATCATTTTGAAACAAAAGCTCATGTGAGCAGCAACCAACTAGTCAAATAAAAGTGATTGTCCCTCACTTAAATCTTGGGGACGTTTTGCTTTGGAAGACTTCTGTGTTCCACCCGTTTCGTAGGCTAGTAACAGGTCTCTGGCTCGATGAATAACAGCATCTGGAACGCCAGCAAGCCTCGCGACATGCACCCCCCAGCTTTTATCTGCAGCACCTGCAGTGACCTGATGGAGAAAAATGAGCTGTCCTTCATGCTGTTCAACAAGCACCTGGGCGTTCGCAACACCTGCGTATTTATCGAGCGCTGCAAGTTGAAGATAATGCGTTGCAAATAAGGTCCTGCAATAAAGTTTTTTATAGAGGTACTCGACAACAGATTGAGCCAAAGCGAGCCCGTCAAATGTGCTGGTTCCACGCCCAACCTCATCAAGAATCACGAGACTTTTCTCAGTAGCTCTGTTGAGGATACGTGCAGTCTGTGACATTTCGACGAGAAATGTACTCGCGCCGCTGGCAAGATCATCGCCAGCCCCAATGCGGGCGAACAACCTGTCGACTATTCCGATTCTGGCTGCCTTTGCCGGCACGAAAGAACCCGCCTGCGCCAAAACTGTGAGCAACGCGGCTTGCCGAATAAACGTACTCTTACCACCCATATTTGGTCCGGTGACTAGCAACACAGAGGGAAGAGAATCCCCCCCTGCACCTTCCCCACGTCTTCCAACGAGCGCAAGATCATTCGGCACCAACGTGCCTGCAGGCAACAGTTGTTCGAGCACCGGATGTCGCCCCTGATCAATAGCAAGTACAGTGTCATTAGAAATATCAGCCCGTACCCATCGACGTGACCTCGCTACATCGGCAAATGTTAAGAGTACATCGACGGTCGCTACTTGCTCCGCAACCTCATCCAGACGCTCTCGATGCTGTGCCACAAAATTTCGTAAATTCTCAAAGAGTTCGAGTTCCCGACGAACACCTTCCTCCTCCGCACCAAGAACTTGCCGCTGCCGCTCATCAAGCTCTGGTGTTGTGTATCGTTCAGCATTTTTAACAGTCTGTTTACGAACATATTCGGATGGCACTTTATCTGAATAACCCCGACCTACTTCCAGGAAAAACCCAAAAACTCGGTTAAATCCAACTTTTAGTTTTGGAATGCCCGTCCGCTCACTCTCTGAGGCCTGATATTTCGTAATCCATGCCTTTCCACCCGTTGCAAGCTCGACGAACTCATCATAGCGATCATCGAATCCTGGCCGAATAAAACCTCCGTCACGCGCAAACGTCGGGCAGCCGTCACGAAGCGTTGCCATAATTTGCTTTGAAAGATCAAGGCACGGGTCAAGATGCTCACTGAAATGATTGAGTAACGTAGACCCACTGGGTGCATCTGCTGCCACCAGTGCCCCTGCTTCACCAAGGAGCTTGATCAATTCCGGCAGGATTTTTGTGACGTGACCGATCCGCTCAATGTCTCGTGGACCAGCTCGACCAGACATAACACGTCCTATCAATCGCTCAATATCACCGACTCCCTGAAGTGTTGCACTCAATTGATTAGCAATACCGGGATGATCTACGAGCACGGCGACTGCATCTATTCGCTCCTCGATTGCGGTCTTCTCAACCAGAGGAGCGCTCAGCCAGTCGACCAGAAGCCGACTCCCCATAGCCGAACGTGTTTTTCCAAAGGCACCCGCCAACGAACCATCCCGACGGTGCCCAGACTGAGAAGAACTTCGTACGAGCTCCAAGCTCCGCCGGGTTGCTTCGTCAATCTCCATTCGTGATCCTGATCGCCAGGCTGAGAGAGTCTTAATTCGACCAATTGCTGCTGGCTCATTCTCTTCGAGATATGCGAGGATGCCTCCAGCCGCAGTTATCGCCAACTGTTCTTCCGGAAGATTGAATCCCAAACCATCGAAACGAAGGCTGCCAATCGCCGAGGTCACTTTTGTTTCAGCCTGTTTATCCTCAAACCACCATTCTGGACGTGCCGTCAAGACTGTTCTGATTCCAGTGTCAGCAAGAATTTTTTCTACAAACGACCGATCCCGTTCACTGCAAAGTATCTCAGACGCCTCAAGCCTCAACAGATGATCTTTCAATTCTTCGACAGTTCGGACTGCTGATTGAAAGCAACCAACCGACACATCAATCCATGCAATCCCAACAGTCGCATCACTTTCGTAGAAATCTTTGCCAAGATTCTCTCGTAACAGAAGAGCCCCGAGTGCAATCGCTACAAGATGGTTTGCACTATCAGGCTGGAGTAACGATTCATCTGATGCGATACCTGGGGTAACGATTCGTGTGACCTCCCGTCGCAAGAGGCCTTTCGTCGTT
>CAXEMW010000051.1:0-16144 GCA_963997395.1 uncultured Planctomycetaceae bacterium | reverse complement strand
AACAAGAAGCACAACGCTTCGATCATGTTCTGGTTGATGAGTATCAGGATACGAGCGGTATTCAGGAACGCATCCTTTCCGCCCTCGCCCGTGAGCATAGAAGCCTCTGCGTTGTTGGTGATGACGACCAATCAATCTATGCATGGCGGGGGGCACAGATCTCACACATTCTTGATTTTCCGACACGATGGCCAGGGGCCACCGTCGTACGGCTTGAGGAAAACTATCGATCTACGCCTGAGATCATTGAAGCTGCCAACAAGCTCATTGAGCGTAATTCACGTCGCCATGACAAAACCCTTGTGTCCAAAGTGCCATCTGGACTGAAGCCAAGCATCGTGCAAGCCCAAGACGAAGTTGACGAAGCCCGTCGCGTTACTGCAGATGTCGAAGGATTGCTGAGAGAACGGTACGCGCCACAAAACGAAATGGCCATTCTTGTTCGAACTGGCGAACAGACTCGCGTTTTTGAGACTGAATTACGCCACCGCAATATTCCGTATGAACTTATCGGAAGCCGTTCTTTTTTCGACCGGCGAGAGGTCAAGGATGTACTGTCTTTCCTTCGTCTTCTTGTTGATCAAACTGATGACCTCGCACTTTCAAGAATCGCCAACGTACCACCACGTGGTCTTTCATATAACGCAGTGGAGAAAGCTCGCAAAAAGGCCACCGAGTCAGGAGAAAGCCTCTGGTCAACACTTCTTGATCTCAGCAGAACCGGACAGTTGTCATCAGCAGCATCGGCAGGTGTTGATACGCTTGAAAAACTGATTGGTCTGGGTCCAGCCAACACCCACGGTGGGACAACCGCGGCAGAGGCGCTTCAACATGTTCTTAATCAAGCAAATTACCGACAGTACCTTGAAAAGGAATTTGAAGATGAGAGGGAGCAGGAAGCACGTTGGTTGTCGGTTGAGGAAATCGTCAACGGTCTCGCGAGGCACGAAAAAGATAACCGAGACACTGACCCGGCCACAGTCGTCCAACGATATCTCGATGACCTGATCCTCGAAGTTCAGGAAGCCGAGCGTTTTGAGGACGATAAGCCAAAAGGAAATACACTTAAACTCATGACGCTTCATGCCGCAAAAGGGCTTGAGTTTGACTGCGTTTGGATGGTTGGCATGGAAGAGAACCTTTTGCCGCATATCCGAGCTGCGAATGAAGGACTCTCCGCAATCGACGAAGAACGACGACTTTGCTACGTGGGAGTGACACGAGCCCGAAAGCGTCTTGTTCTTTCGCTCGCCCTGACACGAATGAAGTGGGGAAAAGCCAAACCCTGCAAACCAAGCCGCTTTCTCTACGAACTAACCGGTCAATCAGAGAAATTTTCCGAAGGACCTGCGAAGGCACGAGAAAAAGTTGGGGCAAGGCCACGAACACGTCAGGCACCACGTTGAAGGCAAACGACCAAGGCCTACGCGACGTTTATGCTCTGCTGCAACAAAGACGTGGGTAGAGAATTTTGCTCACCCTCGAAGAACATCTGGCAACATTGCAATCAGGTTCCAGAGCCCACTCTTCCCTGCCGCGATAGCTGAATACATCTCTGCAACTCCTCCAGCAAGCCGCTCTCCCTTCGTATGCCAAGGAAACCATGGCGGCGTTGGCCAAACCCGCAGCGGTGCTCGAAGAATCGAATTTTGGACCAAGGGCAAAAAGTATGGATTATGAACATACCCCAAACCGCTTTCAGGAGCCTCAAGAGTACCTCCTGGAAAACCACCCCAGGGAATATTCGCTACCGCATAGGCGAGCGCTGACCAGGCGTTCACGGCAACGACCCCATACCGCAGATGCTCTATCAACAGTTCGACGCGAGACTCATCATGTGTTGCCATTCCATCGGGACGCGTCACACTTGCTGCGAGGTTTCCTGGTAGGTCATGCACAACATGAGAGACAGCCACACAAAAATCTTCGATCGTCTCTCCTTCCACAGTTGTCTCAACCGCAATCGGAATAAACCATTCCCGAGCGAACCAATGGGAGTGTGAATCTCGATTAACATCTCGAAGGAGCTTCGGCTGCAAACACTCGTCCGGAACCGGATCTCCTGTGGCCTTTCGGTGGATATCTGCAGCACCCGGATACCATGCTGGTCGAGCTGGCAGACTTCTTAGCCGTTGTTCAATGCGATCAAGAAAACGTTGCCGCTGGGCCCAGTGTCGACTCGTTAAAACAACTTTTGTCGCAATACAATTAAAAGACGAATTATTTGCGATCGATGCCGCGATCTGGTCTGCCTGAAAACAAAGGTCTTTCTCTGAATAGTTTCCGGGAATAACAATCCATGGCGTGACATTGCCAAGCTCACAGGTAATAGACTTGGTACGCAGCTTACTTTTATTACTTGAAACAACGTTTCTAAATGTTTCCTCTCCTCCTGTAAGGTGCATCGCCGTCACTTCCTGAGCACTGATTGCATCGCGTGCAAGTGCTGCACCGCCCACGACAATTCGGAGCAAGTCCGCCTTTACAAGTGGGCTCAATGCAGCCTGTAAAACCGGCGCAAGAGAGGCCTGTACCGGATGAAGCTTGAGTAAAACAGCACGGCCATGTTCAAAGATTTGACTCACAGCATCCGCTGCGGCCAGGCCCGTAACATTCCCTGCACCGAGAACAACAGCGACCCCCTCTGCATCTGGACTCGGTCGACACTCCTCCTGCCAAAGCTTCATGAATGTTTCGACACTACCCGTATTCGCACAACGAACAGTCGCTCGATGGCCTCGAAAGATCGTGGGGTCGTAAAGTTTGCACACAGGCAGGACGTCTACGGCTACAAATGAAGACGGTGACCCAAATGGTGACTCATGAATTCGATTCTGTCCGTGCGTCATCCGAGGCCTTATAGACGCATCGGGAACGCCGATTTTGCCGATACTTTGTAGCGATTTAGCAGTGAGGAACAAAAGACGTAACGTCGCGATAGGACCGGTTGCACATTCCTCTGCCCGTAGCACCGAGCGAAGGCGGTCAGTGCATGCATCCTGACCATCAGGCCCTACTGATTTCATTGCGACAGCAGCGCGAACCCAAGCCTCCGATTTACTTCCAATTGATTGAGCTGTTCTCATGGCGAGTTCTGCTCGTTCACGTGGGGCGACACTCCTCCAGCGATCCGCTGCATGCGATAATTGCTGACATTCAGAAGCAATATCGAAACTAGGGAGCATCATGATTTCCTCGTTGTTTTCGTATGGCAAGCAGACCTGCTTCACGGAAGCACGTGAGCAAGATAGACACATTCGACCTTTTCACTGAACTGCAACCCATTAGAGAACTATATGCCTGAAAAAATTCCAGTATACGGAACGTTTCCGGTGAACATGTTCGCACTATTTCCCAATGCAGTGTCGTGAAAAGACCCGGTCGAGAATGTCTGTTCCTACCACGGCGCCTGTTACCTCACCGAGTTTGTCAATGGCATGACGGAGAAGGACTGCAAGCAACGCTTCATCCGGTGGCAGACCATCACAACCGGTCATACTTTTTTCAGCCTGAACAAGTGATTCACGTGCTGATATAATTCCTGCACGAAGCCGAATCGTAGCAGGTGTCGCTCGATTGAGTAATGAAACCTTCTCGAGAATCCGTTGCCTCAGGCGATCAATTCCAACACCCGATTTCACACTTGTCAAAATGTGATCCTGGGGTCTGGGTATTTTTTTTTCAGTCTGTTGTTGGTCAACACGAGTTATGACATGAATGCATTCAATCGTGGTTCGACCAGCCATAGCAACAGCAGGATCTGCGTCAGCATCATGACATGCGACAATAACATCTGCCCGTTGAATCTCTTCCCGGGCAACTCGGTCAGCTTCCATCCCTACCTCACGCTCGCCCGTGAGACAATCAACGGTTTCCGAACGCCCGCCAATGCCTGCAAGATCAACAAGAAGGCACGACACGATCCCTGAAGTGTCGTACAGCTCGCCAGCAATCCAATCACGTGTTGTTCCCGCTGCATTTTCTACGAGTGCAGCGTCACGACCAACCAAATGATTAAAGAGGCTGCTCTTACCGATATTCGGTGCACCAGCCAGAACCACCCTCGGCAAACCACCCTGCCCTCCACTATCACGACCGTCTAACTGATGCGTAACACTATCCAATTGTCGGCAGACATGCCGAATCTTTGGCATTATTGCGTTGTGAGTAGTATCAGGAACTGGAACAGCATCAGGCGCAAGGTCATCAGCAAAATCAATTGCTGCTTCAATATCAGCAACAAGATCAAGCAGGTATTCCCGTAGTTCCTCGACTGACCGACCAACGCCTCCCGCCATACGGTCGAGTGCCTGAGATAATTCCTGTGGCGTGCGAGCATCAACAACGGCGACAACTGCCTCCGCCTGAAGCAAGTCGATTTTTCCCGCAAGAAAACTCCGTAAAGAAAACTCTCCACCGCGTGCCAATCTCGCTCCGAGCCGGCAGGCTTCCTGCACCAAAGCCGCTTGCAGGGGGGCCGAGCCAGGGAGTTGCACCTCAGCGACTGCAGATCCTAATGGCCCAGCAGGGCCAGGCCAAAATAGCATGGCAACAGGCAGCTCTCCCCAAACCAATCCAAGTGATTCGGGATGAAATACCACATCTACCATCTGTGCAGACTGCTGCAGATCGGGCAACTGAAGCGGTGATCCGTCAGCAGAAAGGAAAAGATGGCATAAAACACCACTGAGGCCGTCTCCTGCAAAACGCACAATGGACCGTGCAGATGGTTGGGGAGCCGTTGCTGGAGCAACAATAAGATCAGTCGTGGAATCCATGACAACCAAACTGTAGTAGACAGTGGTGAGAAGCAGGAACCAAAAAGGAATAACCCGCATGAACGCAGCTTACAGTCTATCGGCGTTTTCGACGCTTCCGCCCACCTGAGGATCGCTCACCTGGTTTACTACTGACTGCATCTACTATGGTTGGCCCTCCTGCCCCAGCAAGTGCACCACCAGGCTTCGGAGTTGGGAGTAGTAGTCGTTCAGCAATGCCCCAAAGACTGGATGCAATAAAATAGAGGCACAAACCGCACGGAACCTTAAAAAACATAAGGGCCATAAAGAACATCATGTACTTCATTACCTGCTGCTGCATCTTTGCCTGCTCATCAACGGCAGGTGGCATGAAGAGCTTCTGCTGCCACAAGAAGAGCCCGATCGTAAGCAACGGAAAGAGGTTCAGATAGGGGCCGAGCCACCCTTCAGGAGCGACCAGGAAGCCTGGCATAAAGCCTGACCAATCGAGCATCATATCTGGTGCAGCAAGGTTGGAACACCAGCGGATGGTCGATGTGAACAGTGGTGCTTGCCTGAGTTCGACATCTGTCGCCAACGAACGATAGAGCCCCATAAAGATAGGAATCTGAATAAACACCAGAAGGCACCCGCCGGCTGGATTGTAGTTATGTTTTCGCCAAAGCTCTTGGGTAACCATCGTACGTTTTTGAGGATCGTTCTTATATTTTTCTGCAATGGCCTTCATTTCCGGCTGAAGAACCTGCATTTTTTGTGAGGACAATGCCTGCTTCCGACTGATTGGAAACATTGCACCACGAACAATCACTGTTAGAAGAATAATAGCGATTCCATAGTTCCGAATAATGGCATGAAGAACATGAAGAATTGCGATCATTGGCCTCGCAACCCAGCCAAACCAGCCGTAATACACCAGATCATTCATGGATGCCTGCGGAAGACCAAACGTTGCAAGCAAACTTGGACGCTTCGGCCCAGCAAATATGTCGAATCGATGTGTCACTGGCACATCCGGTTCGAGCTGTAATTCCCGGGAGAGCAATCGACAGCTCACATTGACCAACTTCCGACGAGCGGCCTCCGGCACTTCTCCAATGACGACTGATTGAACCTCTGCCAGTTGCGGAATCTCGGCACCTTCAACCGCTGGTAGTAACCCACTCGCAAAATACAGAGCATCCACCCCAGCAAATGACAGTGGCTTTTCATCAAGAATCGCACTCGCTGTTTGTTCAGCATCTTCATCTGTCAAAGCCAGCCCACTGATAAGCGTCGATGGCTCTCCAACAAAACGCATTGCGACATCTCGCACGCCTAATGAACCCCATGAACGTGACACTCGAGCTGCATACCACCACCCTTCTGTCGGCAGGCCGTTTGGGCCATCAATTGCGTACTCAAGCTGAGTCTTTTGCGATGCCCTGAAAGACACACGAAGCTGCAGGCGATACCGTCCTGCGCGGGCATTCTCCACAAGTCCGACTGGGTTATCTGCTGCCGTAACAAGGCGATACTGCTTTATTACAGTCAGCCCCCCATCGAGCGTTCGACGAAACTCGACAGACATTCTGTCACTTGAAACAGTTACATCCCAATCTTTTTGTTCCAGTTTATTGCCCTCAATCTCGCGGTCCTCAGAACGCTTTTGCCCATCACGGGATGCGATCGACAAACGAAAGGACAGTGGATCGTGAAAGCCCGCATTCACATCGACGACTGGAACAGTGCTAAACTCTGGGCGTATTACCTCAAGGGGCCGCCGCGTTGCCTGTACGTCGACAGTTTGTTCTCGACCAAGTGCTTCTCCTTGTGGCCGACGGAAGGTAACAGAAACAATCTGGCGAGGTTTCAAGCGGGACAAAACAGCTGCAAGGCTCTGTGGATCAGGAGTCGTTGAATCTGCTACGCGAACAATGACGTCCCCAGTCTGAAGCCCTCCGATTTCTGCTGGTGTCCCATCACCAACAACATTGAGTCGGCACCCCTCAGGAACGACATCTGCTGCAAAGTGACCAATGTAAGCCCCGCGATCATCCTGATCATGAAACTGTTCGCCTGCTAATTCAATGCGCTCAACAGTCGCGCCACGACTCGACAACGTCACCAGCATGCCGGCCGGAGCATCAGTATTCAGTGACCCCAACGACAGGTGACGACGTGGTGCCGATTGTGTTGCCGAAGGCTCCGAATCTGGCGTTACTTCACTTCCCAACTCTTTTGTTGGTGGATCTCCGGCAGAACGATTTGGTTCTTCAGTGATGGGACCACGTTCTTCTTTTGGTCTGACAGGGTTTTCCTGACCCTTTGCATCGCCGTCCACAACGGGCTTTACAACAGGCGGCTTTTCTTCTGCCTGCGGAAATAGAATTGAGCGCATGATCTGACTGCTGAGAACAGCAGCCAATGAAAGAGCGATAAAAACAGCGTAGCGTCGTTCCACGGTAATCCAGCGGGAAAAAGGGTAGTGTAGCCTGTTTTCGGTGCAATCAGGAGGGGGGCGTCCTCTGTTTTTATTAACGCCCTACCAACAGCCGATCACCGAGAAAGTTGTCTAGTTCAGGGATATTGTAAATCTTGTCGCAGGTCACTTTCATATCGTATTGTATTCGCCGATAACGCACGGTTTCAAAATCTTCGACAATGACATAACAGGATCGAGGGTCATTGTCTCTGGGCTGCCCGACCGATCCAACGTTGATCATGGCCTTGGTGGCAGGCAAGGCCATCTTGACCTCAGTCGTACCCGGCCCAACGGCCGCAGCCACGAATTCCGGCGCAATAGTAAAGACTCCAGGAATGTGCGTATGCCCTTGAAAGCAGAGACGAGACACCAATTCGAAAATGTGCTTTAGTTTCAGTGGGTTGTAGATATCTTCGGGAAACACGTACTCATCGAGCGGCCGTCGTGCTGATCCATGAACAAAAAGTATCTCCCCTTCCTTAAAGCTCCTTGGTAATTCACCAAGGAAATCAAAGAGGTTCTCCTCTGATCGACGCGATCGCTGATCATGAGACTCAAGTTGGTCACGGGTCCAGCGAATAGCTCGTTCGGCTCCTACATTAAATCCATCTGGATCAAATAGGGCCGCTTGATCATGATTCCCGAGAATTATCTTCTCACATCGATCACGAACAGTAGAAAGACACTCGCATGGATTAGGGCCATATCCAACGATGTCACCAAGGCAGTAGAGAGCATCAACACTCTGCTCTTCAATATCCTGAAGAACTGCAGTGAGTGCCTCCAGATTTCCATGAATATCACTAATCAGTGCAATCTTCACAAATACTTCCCTGTCGCTGGATCAGCCTCAAGTAATCAGTGTTGTGGCGATCTAACAGGGCACACGCTCAGACGCCGAAAAAATAGTGTAGAAAATTTTGACACACCAAAAAAAAGCGAAATCCGATTTTTCTGGTGTGCTCTCTGATTCAACATACTCCATAATACTACAGTAAGTTTTGTTCACTGTTCGATTGCGGTCAAGCAGACTCTCCACATGCCCTCAATTCATAAGTTTCTAGCTATCGAGACCAGCACGAGTCCGGGCAGCGTGGCAGTTGGGACTCTGCCGTCACACGACGCCGGAAAACCCGAGTCAGATCGCTTTGGAAATTTCCTTTTGCAGGAAACTCAGCTCCCTGAAGAGGGTGGGCAGGGACGACACCTCATGCCAACTCTTGTTGCACTCGTTGAGTCAGCAGGCTGGCCACTCAATGAGGTTGCCCTTGTTGTTGTCGCAACAGGCCCCGGTCCATTTACGGGCCTGAGAGTAGGCGTCACGACAGCGAAAGCACTTGCCTGGACAAATGACTGCCCCCTTGTAGGCGTGTCAACAGCATCCTGCCTAGCAACTCAGGCCGTTGCAGAATGCGGTTCGTGCGATCGAGTGGAGGTCATTTTTGATGCTGGCCGCGGAGAGCTCTATGTCGCGACAGCATCTCAGCCGATAGACAATCTCATTTGGCAGATCAGCGAGGGCACGGTCCGGAAACCCGCTGAGTGGCGCAAAACGTTGGCTCCAGGCTCTCTCGTCACCGGTCCGGGCCTCGCCATGCAACACGATATTATTTATGAAATTAACGACAACCCCGGAACGCTGAAAGTCCCTCCAGTCGCAGCATGGTATCCACACACCCGCACATTATCGTGTATTGGTCTGGCAATGTTTGAAAAGGGCATGACTACTCTACCAGCTGAATTAATGCCAGCATATCTTAGAGCCAGCTACGCTGAAGATCGTTCACGCACGTGAACGATACCCACCGCCAATTCCAAGAGGCCATTATTCCTCGGCGACACGTCTCCCCTGTATGACCGACTGCGAACGCACGGTACCATTAGGCACTGAGCAGGATTTTGGGCCGGATAGTTTATGGAGGTCGCCTGACATGGGCTCCTTGCCGCCTGAAAAACCTCCTGTGCCGTAACCATCGTTTTTAAGCGATA
This sequence comes from uncultured Planctomycetaceae bacterium, assembly GCA_963997395.1. Lineage (GTDB taxonomy): Bacteria > Planctomycetota > Planctomycetia > Pirellulales > UBA1268 > UBA1268. The sequence goes on along the minus strand of CAXEMW010000051.1, from coordinate 6,934 downwards.
CATTAATTTTTTCATTGAGTACGAAGTCACTGTCATGCAACCAATCCGCAAACTTCTTGTTGCGAATCGTAGTGAAATTGCCATCCGAGTCTTTCGTTCAGCACATGAACTCGGAATGCGAACCGTAGCAATTTATGCCCATGAAGACCGGTTCTCTTTACACCGTTTTAAAGCAGACGAAGCGTATGTTGTCGGACGCCCTGGCGAACCATTACGGAGCTACCTGGATATTGATGGAATCGTTTCGCTTGCAAAAGAACACAACGTTGATGCGATTCATCCGGGCTATGGATTCCTCTCAGAAAACGCACAATTCGCTCGGGCTTGTAGCGAAGCTGGAATCATCTTTGTTGGACCACGAGTCGAACTTTTAGAAAACCTCGGTGATAAAACCGCCGCTCGGGAACTCGCGGAACGTGCTGGTGTCCCGATTCTCGCGGGGTCGTCACGCGCTCTCGAAAGCCTCGAAGAGGCCATTAAGACTGCAGAAGAACTCGGATTCCCTGTCATGCTCAAGGCGGCTCATGGTGGCGGTGGTCGTGGGATGCGGATTGTACGGAGCAAAGAGGATCTGCCAGCCGCACTCGAGAGTGCTCAGCGCGAAAGTAAAACTGCTTTTGGCAGTACAAGCGTCTTCATTGAAAAGTTTATCGAACGTGCCAGACACATCGAAGTACAACTTCTCGGAGATACGCATGGAAATCTTGTACACCTTTACGAGCGCGACTGTTCTGTTCAGCGCCGGCATCAAAAAGTTGTTGAGGTAGCTCCAGCGCCGAATATTTCTCCGACCATACGAGAGCAGATCTGTGACGCTGCAATCGCCATTGGACGCACTGCTAATTATGAAAATGCCGGAACAGTTGAATTCCTTGTCGATGCTGACGCCGACAGATTTTATTTCATCGAAGTCAATCCACGTATTCAGGTTGAACACACCGTGACCGAAGAGATCACAGGTGTTGATATTGTTCGCAGACAGCTACAGATTGCTGCGGGCAAAAAATTGACAGATCCAGAAATCGGGCTGGGAGACCAACGTGCCATACGCACGATGGGGGCCGCCATCCAATGTCGGGTTACAACGGAAGATCCGGAAAACCGTTTCCTGCCAGATTATGGTCGAATTACAGCGTACCGTTCAGCAAGTGGGATGGGGATTCGACTCGATGCAGGCACAGCCTTCTCTGGAGCCGTTGTCACGCCATACTTTGACTCACTCTTGGTGAAAGTAACTGCACGAGGGCTTTCTCACGTCGAAACAGCCGGTCATATCGAACGATGTCTCCAAGAGTTTCGTGTACGGGGAGTCAAAACTAATATCCCGTTCCTTATCAATCTTGTAACGCACCCAGAGTTTCTCGCAGGGAATTGCACCACACGATTCATCGATGAAACACAGAGCCTTTTCGACTTCCCGATTCGGCAGGATCGTGCCACTCGCCTCCTCAACTTTCTTGCTGAAACCATCGTAAATGGTAATCCGCTGATGAAAAACCGTCAGCCAGTTGTGCGTCGAAGTCCAGCAATTGTACCAGCGTTTGATTCCCAGCAGCCCCCTCCAGCCGGTAGTCGGACAAAACTTCTTGAACTCGGACCAGAGAAATTTGCTGCCTCCCTTCGGTCGCACAAAGGCCTTTACCTAACAGACACCACAATGCGTGACGCCCATCAGTCACTCTTAGCAACTCGCATGAGAAGCTATGACATGATCGCCGTTGCTGACGCGTATGCCAGGCTTGCAAGCGGCCTCTTTTCACTCGAGATGTGGGGTGGCGCAACCTTCGATACCGCGATGCGATTTCTGAAGGAGTGTCCTTGGGAGCGTTTGACCCGACTGCGTGAAAAGGTACCAAACATACTTTTCCAAATGCTTCTTCGTGCAAGTAATGCCGTGGGATACACAAATTATCCTGACAATGTTGTTCAAGGATTTGTCAGGGAATCTGCATCGGCTGGAATCGACGTATTTCGAGTTTTTGATCCATTGAATTGGGTCCCAAACATGGAAGTCGCCATGACTGCTGTTCAGGAGAGTGGGGCCCTATGCGAAGCCACTGTCTGTTACACCGGCGATGTACTCGACCCCAAACGAGACAAGTACACACTGAAGTATTACGTAGACCTTGCAAAAGAGCTTGAAAAACGAGGCGCTCACCTTCTGGCAATCAAAGATATGGCTGGTCTTTGCAAGCCATTTGCTGCAGGCCGATTGGCAAAAGCACTCCATGACGAAGTTGGTCTTCCGATCCATTTTCACACCCACGACACATCAGGTGCTTCGCTCGCAAGTTGTCTGGAAGCTGCTCGGCATGGAGCGAGTATTGTGGACGCCGCCATGGCGCCTTTTGCTGGACTCACAAGCCAACCAAACCTCAATGCCATCGTCGAAGCAACACGGAACACTGACCTCGACACAGGTCTCGACCCCGAGCCTCTCCGGCAGTTAACGCACTACTGGGGAGCAGTTCGGGAACACTACTCTCCGTTTGAGTGTGGAATGAAAGCACCTGATGCAGACCTCTATCTTCACGAGATGCCAGGTGGTCAATTTACCAACTTACTTGAACAGGCGCGGGCTCTTGGTCTTACAGACCGTTGGGAAGACGTGTGCCGAACATACGCAGAGGTGAACCAACTCCTTGGAGACATTGTTAAGGTTACACCAACGAGTAAAGCGGTTGGTGACCTTGCACTTCTGCTTGTTACCAATGACATGGAAGCCAGTGAACTTCTGGAAACGAACCGTGAGATAGCTTTTCCCGAATCAGTGGTCGACCTTCTGTCAGGCCGCATGGGACAGCCACCGGGGGGCTTTCCAGCCGAAGTCGTTGCGCGAGTCGTTCGCAATCAGACGATTATTGACGGCCGGCCGGGAGCCACACTTCCACCAGCCAATATGGAAGACGCAACAACTGAAGTCACCTCTCTTCTTGGACACAAGGCATCCCCACGTGACGTTTCATCATGGCTTCTCTATTCACGAGTCTTTCAGGATTTCGCTGAACACAGGGCGAAATACGGTGATGTCGCTGTCCTACCCACCCCGGCTTTCCTTGAGGGCCCGAAACCTGGTGAAGAGCTTTTTGTTGATATTGAACCTGGCAAAACGCTTGTGATCCGTCTTCTGACAGTCGGAGAAGCCCATGCAGATGGTACGCGGACTGTTTTCTTTGAATTGAACGGGCAGCCTCGGAGTGTTTCTGTCGTCGACCGCACGCTCGAAGGCACGATCCAGCAACGCCCGAAAGCGGACATTGGAAATCCTCGAGATATTGGCGCTCCGATGCCTGGATTGATTGTGACGGTTGCCGTCAAGCCCGGCGATACCGTCAAGAAGGGTGATAAGATCCTGAGCCTAGAAGCCATGAAAATGGAAACAACGGTCTATGCGGAGCAAGACGGAACACTTTCAGAAGTGCTTGTAAGCCCTGGCAGCCCAGTTGAAGCAGGTGAACTCATCGCGAGATACGGAGAAGACTGAACTCATTACCTGTTCGGAAAAGAGGAAACAACCACCTTCACTCAGGCACCCACCGCTGTAGTCATTGAAGTTCGTCTGATTTCAAAAGCTCCTTGAAGACCTTACGAACCTTTGCCACTTTGGGCGCAACAACGGCTTGGCAATAGGGCTGATAGCCATTATTCGCAAAATAATCTTGGTGATAGCTCTCAGCAGCATAAAAAACCTTTGCTTTCTCAAGTGTGGTCACGATCGGTGACGGGAAAACCTTTGATTCGTTGAGCTTTTCAATAACGTTCTTGGCGATCTCTTTCTGTGTGTCATCGTGGTAGAAAATTGCTGAACGATACTGAGTGCCAACATCTGCGCCCTGCCGATTGAGCGTTGTTGGGTCATGTGTTGCAAAAAATATTTCAAGTAGTTTCTCATACGGCACAACTTCTGAATCGTACTCAATCTCAACTGCTTCAGCATGACCGGTGAGACCACTACATACCTGCTTGTAGTTTGGATTCGGAATACGACCACCCGTGTAACCACTCGTAACACTCTTTACTCCACGGATTTCAGCATACACCGCTTCAGTGCACCAAAAACAACCGCCTCCAAAAGTGGCTGTGGCAATAGAAGACGATTCCTCTGCAACAATTTCATCTGTCATAAAAACTCCTGACATACATATTGCGACAACACAAACCAGAAGCCGTCTGGTTGAGAAACCATAGCGAGTTTCATTGTGCAAAACAGTCATGATTTCAATCTCCCCCATTAAAGGAATCCTGCTCTTGATTACTGACTAACGATACATCCTCTGCAATATTACGGTACGCGTATCAAAGATGTTTGGATCAACAACGTATCTCAATGGTTTTTCAGCCCATTCTTTAGCATAGTCGACTCCAATGCGCGGCGTCCGCTGGATTTGGCGACGCGGCACTCTAGTCCCTTCTTCAACCCATAACCCCGTGACTGAGTTGGCTTGTCTTCCATCATGCTGTTTCGTGACACCAAGCATTTTCGTAAGTCTGCCAGGGCCCACTAACTCACCCGCCCCACGGAGGAGCACCGCAGCTGGCAGACCTTCCCGTCCGGTCACTATATTCAGCATCCAATGCATCCCGTAACAAAGGTAAACGTACCAATATCCAGCGGGCCCAAACATCGTCCGATTGCGTGGTGTGAGCCCGGCACGACCATGGCAGGCAAGATCGTGAGGACCCAAATATGCCTCTGTTTCGAAAATACGGTGTTTTTCTTGATGCCGCTTGCCTCTCTGGACGATAAGCCAACAACCTAGGAGATCTCGAGCAACTGAGTCAGCGCGTCGATTGAAAAATGAGGGGCCAAGGATCTTCCGCGAACCACCTATGGGCGTGGTTTTGCTGCTTTTAGACGACAACCCCTTTTGAGATTTCGACGTTTTTGGTCTGTTACCTATGCTAGTAACAGATGGTGTCGTCTTGGTTTTCACAACGTTTCCCCTTCAGAATCATACAAAATAGATTCCGCCAGCACTGTGATAGTGTACAGAGGAGAGTTCAATGGAACAAACACTTGAGGCCGTTGACGTATCAACGAACGAATTGACAGACTCTTCTTATACAGGCAGTGTTCCCACATGGATTCGTGACGCCCGTAAAACTATCAGCCGGTCTGATACAAATTTTTTTAAGGTATCACCCGTTCGTTACTGGGCCGACTTTTTAATGAGCCTGGTCTTCGCCTACTCAGCTGCCATGATTTATCTCCTTGCACCGCTTGGTTCATGGCAGCAAATAGTTGCATTCCCAATAGCAGTTTTCTGGCTCTATCGACTGGGCTCGCTGATTCATGAAGTCTGCCACCTCGGTGCGAACGAGATGCGAACGTTTAAAGTGGCCTGGAACCTACTCGTTGGTGTTTTCACACTAACACCCTCATGCTTTTTCACTCGACATCACCGTGACCATCACAGTCAGCGAATGTATGGCACTCCTGAAGATCCAGAGTACGTTGCCAACGTTTTAGAGGCAGGCAACTGGAAGAGTGCTCTTTGCTACAGCCTATTCATAATGGCGTATCCCATTATCGTCTTCCTCCGTTTCCTACTTGCACCATTAAGTTTCTTGCATCCAAGACTTCGTGAGTTCGTACTCGAAAGGGGCAGCTCACTCACGCTGAACTTAAAGTATAGACGACAGATCAACGACTTTGACCGGAAGATGATCACCACAATGGAAGTGCTCTGCTTTATTCGAGCAGCTGCTATTCCACTTGCTGTTTTCACAGGCGCTGCACCGTTAAGTCGTATTCCACTCCTTTATTTGCTTGGGCTGTCAACACTTGTGATGAATCAGATGCGGCAACTTGCCGACCACCACTTTGATGGAGATGGAGAAACAAGTGACGTTGAATCACACATTCTTGATTCATGTAATTTCACACGGAATGACCCACTGACGCTCCTTTTCTTTCCGTTTTCAATCCGTTATCACGCATTGCACCATCTTTTTCCTTCGCTTCCGTACCACAACCTGGCAGGAGCACATACGTATCTCATTCAACACCTACCAGAAGACTCTCCGTACAGAGGACTTGATCGGCCGGGTTGGTGGGTTGTTGCAAAAAGAACTATCTTTGGTGGAGAAAGGGCGGCAGCTGCCACCTCGTAACATTTATGGAAGCTGGTATTGTCGGCCTGCCAAATGTTGGAAAAAGCACGCTTTTCAACGCGTTAACTCTTTCCAAGGCAGCACAAAGTGAGAATTATCCCTTTTGCACGATCGAACCCAACGAGGGCATGGTCAGCGTTCCTGACGAACGGCTTGACCGAATTACATCGCACGTGCAAACGCAAAAAGTAATTCCTGCAGCACTCAAACTGGTGGATATTGCGGGAATCGTGCAGGGAGCAAGCGAAGGGCAAGGCTTGGGGAATAAGTTTCTTGCGCACATCCGTGAGGTCGATGCAATCCTCCAAGTTGTGAGATGCTTCGATGATCCAGACGTGATTCATGTTGCCGGAACAGTTGACCCTGTTGCTGACATGGAAACAATCGAACTTGAATTGTTGCTCGCCGACCTGCAGCACTTTGAAACAATTTTACCCAAAGCCGAGCGGAATGCTCGGGGGCAGGACAAAGAAGCCAAGAGTCGACTCGAGGTACTAAAAAAATGCCAAAGCCATCTAGCAGAAGAGAAGCCGATTAGAACACTTGACCTCATTGATACAGAGCGAGTGGCTATTAAAGAACTTGGACTCCTTTCTGCCAAACCCATTCTTTACGTGGCAAACATTGATGAAGCCGATCTCGAAGGAAGCGGCGAACTGGTCACGAAAGTTCGTGAGGCTGCGTCCTCCGTCCAGGCTCATGTTGTTTCACACGGAGGTGCCGAATTTCGGCACGTTTGCAAAGATGTGCACCCCTGAGACAAGCGCACCACCCTCGCAGGCCGCACTCAGGGGCTGTTTTTCTCGTGGATGACCACGCA
>CAXEMW010000050.1:0-16390 GCA_963997395.1 uncultured Planctomycetaceae bacterium | reverse complement strand
ACATTGATCGAATCGCTTTTGGGTGAAAGAGGAGAGATTGTAACGGTATCTGCTGGCCCAATGGCTGGAGAAAAAGTTTTGCCGAAGGAGATTGGTATTGGCTTTCCGGCCATCATCGAATCCAACCCAATCGAGGACTACTGGGTATCAACGGCTGTTGACAGTATTGGTGATGATGGGATGGGAATGGGTCCAAGCCGAATCCCAACCAGAGGAGCCGGTGGAGAATTGATGGAAGATGGAATAGAGTTAAAAAAATACCGATTTGTAATCCAATTTGTCTGGAAACCAAAAACACCGGGAGCTGTTGAATTGGTTGCTGAAAGCGGAAGTGGCGATTATTAACAATAAATTCGAGCGGTAATAAAAAACGCACGAATCGAGCCCTTTATTAAAATTGGAAAGACTATGGTTGAAATTCCAGAGGATATCAAAGGTTATCTAAAGCAAGTACAGAAGTATCACTTCTGGCTACTAGCGCTGCTTATGCCACTTGTACTTGTCCCTCTTGCATTTACTGCCGATGCAAAGCTTCTTAATGAAATAAATACTCGCTCATCTGCCGTAAAATCAAAAGTTGATTCGATTAACTCTGTTGCGGGCAAGAAGGTAGAAGGTCTCGAGGAGTTTGGACATCCACAATCAGATTGGGCAGCGGTGATCACACGTTCAAATAATACTCTGCGTGAACAAATTCTCGCTGAGTGGACATATCTTTGGGATCAACAAAAAGATATTCGAATGTGGCCTACAGCTGCTGATATTGGGGCTGATTTCTTGAGGGCAATTAGTCGCTTGAAACCTGATGAAAACTTGCCTACTCGTTTTCGAGACCGGTATCTCCAGAGAATTCGTCGTGTTGTCCAAAAGCTACCCGCGCGAATTGATGCAAAAGAATCAATGGAAGCACTTGGAGGGGGTAGCGGATTCGAGAGGGGTGAGTTTGGAATGCCTCCAGACATGGATATCACCGATGATGACACGGACAACAAGGTTATCTGGGATGCGATGGACCAAAACGAGCTATTTCAGACTTTTTACTGGACATCGACACCCTCAACAAAGCAAATTCTTCTCGCACAAGAAGAGCTCTGGGCATATGAAATTCTTTGCGATGCAATCGCACAAGCAAACAATGAGTCGACTGGCTCCCATAATGCAACAATTCCTTATATCAGCCAACTGGCAGTTGGATATCGTGCTGCGGAAGAAGATCCTGGTGGACGCAAGGGGGGGCGATTAAAAACAAAATCAGCTGGTGGCTTTGACGAATACATGGAAATGGACATGGAAATGGGAATGGATGGCGAGATGATGGGCAAGCCAGCGAATCCTCGATTTGCTAACGTCGGCGGGTACGGCATGGAGGAGGAAATGTATGACGAATTTACAGGCATGCCAATTGATTCAGCTTCAGAAGATAATGACGAGGCTCTGCTAAACTGGATTTATGTAGATTCCGAGGGAACGCCTTTAGAAAGTGAACTCGTTGCAGAATCACCAGACACAAAATTTGTTCATTACATCCCATTTTGCTTGAAGGGTCGGGTGGACCAGAGAAAAATGGACCTTCTTCTTCGATCATTCGCAACCATGTCAGTGCCAATTGATGTCCGACAAGTCAGGGTAAATCCTGGCAGTGCTGATTCCATGTATGGTGACGAAGGCATGTATGGTGGCGGTGAGATGATGGGCGGGATGGGCCCAGATGCCATGTCTACCGATGGTGTTCGGCGTTATGATTTTAATGTCGAACTGAGGGGAACGATTGCACTTGCCCAGAAACCTGACGCGACAGTCTTGGGACTAGATACTGAATCACAAGAATGAGTAAGGAGGATTTCTTTTATGGGACTTCCGAAAATAAAATTTACACCTGAAGCAATCTTTGGATTCGTTGCAAACCATGGTGAAAAAATACTTGTTGGAATTGTAGTGCTATGCAGTTTGCCGCTTGCTTGGGGTGGCATTAATGCTTTGAGGTTGAAGACTCGGTCGTCAAAAGAAGACCCTGCTCAAATCATGCGTCTAGTCGAAAATGCAGACAGCTTATTAAATCGACCACTCCCAACTGATCAACAAGCGGAACTCAATAAAAACCTTGGTTCTACAAGCGTTGATCCTAGTGCTTCGCTCGAAGCATGGAATCCTACTGAGATTAGTAGGCTATCCGTTGACTCGGGATTAAATCGTCCCCTGCTTGGCGACATACAACGACGACAGGTTCCTGTCATTTTCCCGCTTGAGCAATTAGTTGCTAACGCTGGAGTAGTTGCCATTGCGAATCAAGATGATCTTCTTATGGACGGAGACCCCTCTTTTGCAGGAGGTTTCCCTGAAATGGAAATGATGGAAGACCCAATGGGCATGCAGCCCACCGTCATGTCACCACCAGCAAAAAAAATGCCATACGTGCTTTTGACTGGCCTTGTCCCTTTTCGCAAACAAATCGATGAATACATTGCGCTGTATTCGCGAGCAAGTTATCAAAGTCCAGAACGCGACTTGCCTATCTGGCATGACTATGCCGTTGAGCGTTTGGAAGTTCGGCCCGACGGTGGGGGTGAATGGAAGGTGATTGACATCACTCGTCTGTACGAAGACTGGAAAGACAACTGGGCCGGCACTGCAACTGACTCAGTTCCTCAGCAATTTATACTACCTTCAACACAAAATCTCTTTGATCCTGCTGATGTGCCATTCGGCTACTGGAGCCCTCTCCCAACGCTTGCGGCCAGACCCACGCTCAATGGCGTAGATACCATGTCCGGTGGGGACCCAGGAATGGGTGGCCCTGGCTACGGCTCATCATGGGGCCTACAGTCGATCCACCCTTGGGCAAAAGATGAGATGAAAGAGTTGCTTGCAGAACAAAAACAGTTGGCACTTGAACAGCAAGAAAACATGGGGCTTGGTGGTGAAATGGGATACGGCATGGACTCTGGTGGTGAATTTGGCGGTGGAATGACTGGGACCACCACAGGCACCTTCAGTCCATTCCGAGACATCGAGATGGGCATGGACGAAGGAGGCATGGAGGAACAGTATGATGAAAGCATGATGATGGGCTATGGTGGCGAAGGCGAAGGAATGATGATGCTCGACCAAGACTATTGCCTCTTCAGATTTATTGACACAAGTGTTGAACCTGGTCGGCTCTATCGATACCGAGTGACTCTTCGCGCCTGGAATCCAAACTGGAATCTCCCTAAAAAATTTCTTGAAAGTCCCGAAGCGGCTGACGAGCAATTTGTACAATCGGCCACCTCAGAACCGTTCCCCAGTCTGGACGCTACGCCTATTCATGTACCGGCAGACAACCTGCTCCTTGCACGACTTTTATTACGGGATGAAAAGAAGGTGTATGGGCTAGGGGTGAGTGATCAGGAACTCCTTGTTCTCGATAGCAATGAGGATTCAGGAAACTTTGAACTGCATTCGATTGAAAGTAAGCCTGGAAACATTGTCGGGAGCAAAAAAGGCAAGCGAAAGATTAAGCAATTCAACAATCAAAGAATCTCTGTTCCGCCACATAATGTTGATAGTGACCAAACACTGTTGGCGGTAGTTGGGCAACAAACTATCGATGGGAAAAAGCGTCCAGGAAGGGGATTCGTTCCACCGGAGCCCTTGGAGATCCTCATTACTGATTCCGCTGGAACTCTTGAGGTCATTTTGGCAGATGCATGTGAAGAAACTGTTCGAGAATACTTGCCAACTCTCCCCGGATTTCAACCACCACAAGCGGTCGATCCGAGCATGATGGAAGAAATGGAAATGGAAATGATGGGCTTCTAGCGAATGTCGCCTCTCACACGAACAGCCTAACGACCCCCAGACTGAGATCCGCTCGAATGTTTATGACAAAACTTTTATTCCAGAACAGATCCTTGTCCATACCGCACGCTGGTCTTTTTCTGCTTATCTTGGCTTGCTACGCCGATTCTGTTTCAGCGCAGAACGAACCACGGTACAAAAACATGGCTTCTCTTGAAGCTTCAAACGAGATGAAGGCGTATCAAAAAGACCTTCGGTCTGGTGCACAATTTGCGGAAAAACATCAGCAACTTCTATTGAACGAAGGACTTCCGCAACTATTTATTGATGGCAATCGGCTCGATAGGGCACAGGTGCGGCAACGTCTTGAAAAAATATTTTTTGAGTCAATAGCTGATTCCGCTGCACACAAGAAGGCAACAGACACGGCCGTCAAACAGTTGACTACTTTGGCTCGCAGTGAACAAATTTCTATCAATGGAAGCATTAATGCTGCCCTATTTCTCGGAGATCTGAGGGACAAGCAAGGTCAGCTACTCACAACAGCAACACAACCACTTTCCGAGATTGTATCTGATGATTCTGTCACACCTTCCGTGCGTATCGCTGCTTTGACGGGACTTGGAAAGAAAATACAAGCCTTGAAAGCATCGGGGGGCACCAACCAACTGTCGGAAGCAGACATAATCCTACCTGCCCTGAGTACAATCGTCGCACTCCCTGCAGAATCCGTACCGCCGGTTGGTCGAGACTGGATGCAACGGCAGGCATTCAAAGTTTCTAGCGACATGCTTGAAATCATGGATGATTCACCACAAAAACTCGAAGTCGTAGTAAAAAATGCCGCGATAATTCTTAAAAATTCAAATCGCTCTATCGACCTCCGAATTCGTGCGGTCGTCTTCCTCTCTAACTCTGCCCGTGTTGGAATCACTGTACCAGCAAATGAAATCCTGACAGCTGCTGAAGAACTTGTAAAAGAATCGCTTCGTGATGCGTATGGCATCATTCAAGACAAAAAATTCGAGGAGGAAGTAACCGGACTGAGTGATATGGGCATGGGCGGTGAAATGATGGGCTATGACGGGATGGGCATGCCTGTCGAGACTGAAAAGAATTACCTGCCAATCACCTACTTCGTTCGAGCTAGTTGGCGCCTTGTAACGCTTGCTGATTCAATGACTCGCCTCGCACAACAACTCGACAACAATAAAGACCAATACGAAGAGAGTGCGAAACGCATTCGTTCCTATGGAGTCAAGCTCTACGAAGAACCAAAAGATTCATCTCTTTTAAGTGCTCTTGAAGCTTTTGATCCAGAATCCATTGTACCCGAAGCAGATGACCCAGAGTCTGAGGATCCTGACAAAGAAACAACTCCTAAGAGATTGTCCCCGTTCAAACTACGGTGAGATATTCGTCGCCTACTTCTTAATTAATTCACGAACAGACATGCCTGATGGAATCATTGGCAACACCTGTTCCTGATATGGCACTTGAACATCCAGAAGTGCAGGCCCGTCAGAATCTAGCAACCGCGTTAAAGCTGATTCCAGGTCCTTCTTTTCAGATATGGTCTCGGCCTGCCATCCAAAACCTTGTGCAATGGCTACAAAATCTGGATAACGGGCATCTGGGGAAATTCCGTCACCCTGACCTGAGGCCTCAGGGTTTCCAACTGGCCCGAGGTAGGTGTGCGCCCGATTCCCCTTAAAGAAGCGGTCTTCCCACTGCACGACCATACCTAAATGTTGGTTATTCAACAGGAGAACCTTGACGGGAATATTTTCGCATGTGCACGTTGCAAATTCTTGAATGTTCATCAGGATGCTGCCGTCTCCATCGATATCAATGACGATATCGTCCGGACAGCCTATTTTTGCACCCATTGCCGCCGGCAATCCAAAGCCCATCGTCCCAAGGCCACTTGAAGAAAGCCATGTTCTCGGTCGCCTGAATTTATAAAACTGTGCAGCCCACATCTGATGCTGGCCAACCCCGACAGCCACAACCGTATTGCGCTCTGCCGTCAAACGAGATAATTCTGCAATAGCCTCTTGAGCAAGAATACCTGGGTACGTTTCATCAAATGCGAAAGGATCTTCTTTCTTCCAGCTAGCTATCTTCGCATGCCATTCATCCAAGCCCTCTTCTGGTGGCTCTACAATCTCATTGAGTTGTGACAGGGCTTCGTTGACATCGGCTACGATTGGTATGTGAACTAACTTATTCTTATTAATTTCCGACGGATCGATATCTATATGCACGATAAATCCATGCTGGGCAAATTCTTCTACTTTACCCGTGACACGATCATCAAATCGAACACCAACTGCGATGAGCAAATCTGCCTCGTCAACCGCATAATTTGCGTAGACACTGCCATGCATTCCTAGCATGTCGAGTGACCTCTGATCATCACCGGGAAATGCACCTAGCCCCATAAGTGTCATTGTGACTGGTATTCCCGTTTTCTCAACGAGTGTTCGCAAGTTTTCAGAAGCATCCCCCGCAATGACTCCACCACCTGCATAAATCACTGGTCTTTTTGAACGTCGGATCGCAGCTGCAACCTGCGCAATCTGCTCGGAGTGGGCACGACGAACTTCAGGGTGATAGCCAGGCAAATTCATTTCGACTTCATAATCCGGATGTATATGAGTCAATTGAATATCCTTCGGCAGATCAACGAGGACAGGCCCCGGCCTTCCGGTCGTTGCTATGAAGAATGCTTCCTTCATCACACGCGGAATGTCCTCTGCATTGGTCACAAGATAATGATGTTTGGTGATACCTCGACACACTTCAACTATTGGTGTTTCCTGAAATGCATCCGTACCGATAACACTCGTACCAACCTGCCCAGTGATGGCCACTAATGGAATGCTATCGAGTTTTGCATCAGCAATCGCCGTCACAAGATTGAGAGCGCCTGGACCGCTCGTTGCCATACAGACTCCGGGCTTTCCAGTTGTGCGGGCGTATCCCTGTGCTGCAAAACCACCACCTTGCTCATGACGCGGTAGGATAGTTCGAAGTTTATCACCAAACCGAGTAAGTGATTGATGCAGGGGCATACTCGCACCACCCGGATATGCAAACACTACCTCGACACCATTGCGGACAAGTGATTCAATGACTGCATCGGCTCCGCTGATAAGAGATTCGTTTCGTGTCTGATCAGGTGCGGTTGCCATCGCCATCGTCCTCTCTTGTTGTCTTTGAAGCAGATATACGTATTTTGCTCGAGTTTACCCCACGGCCCCTCCGCGAATACTCGCCCATATTGGGAGAACACCAGACTCGGTAAACTTCGTACACTTCAACGATACACGAAAAGAAGCCTCGGGTCAGCTATTAAGGCGCTATAATAGGCACTATTTCTTTAGAACATCCCCTACAATACGACTGTGTTAGCTGCTCAGAATGACCGTGAAAACGCATTGTCACCCGTAACTTCGGGGCAACTGCAACAACTTGCCGACGGACTGCGCGAGCATAGTGGTTTTGTCGAGGTTCTTACCAGTCTTCAGCAGGGTCATGGTGGGACAATTGGGGGAACCTGGGGAGCGGCAAGCAGTCTGGCTGTCGCTGGCATTGCATCAGCAAGAGCCAACGAGCGGCAAGGCCTCGTTGTTGTTGTTGTTCCGCATGCAGTGGATGCGGACATGTTTGCTGATGACCTCACACTTTTTACCTCCTTGGCCATTGACGTTCTACCGCCCATCGAATCGATCGGCGACCCACCCACTGACCACGACACTCAGGTTAATGATCCAGCAGAAGCGAAACGATTGGCTACCGTCAAACATCTAGTGGACTACTCGGATAAAAGCCCGCGAATTCTAGTCACGTCTATGCAGGCTGTATTAACTCCACTTGCCGACCCACGGCAGATTGAGGAGAGCACACGACACCTCACTCTTGGAGCCAAGGTTGATCCTCAAGAGTTAGCTGAATGGCTTTCTGCCCGAGGATGGCAACAAGTCGACACACTTGATTCTCCCGGCAGCTTCGCTCGTCGGGGTGGCATTATTGATCTTTTTGCCTCTGACTGGGAGCGACCTGTTCGGCTTGAACTCAATGATGATGAAATTGATTCACTTCGAACATTCGATACCGTGAGTCAACGAAGTGTTCGAACGCTAGAGTCCGTCGACCTGACCGCTCTGCAATCATTAAACAAAAGTAATCGACGAGCTTGGCTCACGGATGTTGTACCTTCGGGCACCTGGTGGAGCCTTGTCGAACCACAGGAGTTGTCAGATGAAGGAAAACGACTAGCTACCATCCTTCCGATGGAACTAGTGCTTCCGTCAGAAGAATTCTTCACTCGTGTATACCGATTTCCATCTGTGATTTTATCTGCGATCGCTCCTGCAAGTCTTGAGGCAACTGCCCATTTAGCCGTTGAAAGCGTCGAACGCTTCACTGGCCAACTTGATAGAGTCTGTCATGAACTCGACACGGTAGGAAAAGACCAAGATGTTTGGATCGCCGCGCCCACAGAAGCCGAAGAACAAAGGCTGAACGAGCTTTTATCTCCATCGGCTCCGGCGCGGGCTGGACGCCTCCACTTCTTGCAAGGGAGACTCTCTGCCGGATTTCGTCTCGTTCCAGACAAACTAGTGCTGATCTCTGCAGCTGAACTCTTCCGCCGACAAGATTCCCCACGAAATAGATTACCGAAACATCGGCTCACCCGAACCATCGACACGTTCCTCGACCTCAATGAAGGGGATTTTGTTGTTCATGTCGCGCATGGAATAGCTCGCTATAAAGGCTTGAAGCTCCTTGAAAAACATGGGCGGACGGAGGAATTCCTGGAGCTTGAGTTTGCAGAATCAACTCGAGTGTATGTGCCAGCCTCATCCATTGAATTGGTTCAGAAATATGTCGGTGGTGGAAAAACTGGCCCTAAACTTGCAAAGATCGGCGGGACTCTCTGGACACGCCAAAAGTTAGCGGTTGAAAAAGCAGTTGCCGACATGGCGGCTGACATGCTCGAGATTCAAGCAGTACGGGCAAAGCAGCCTGGTCGAGCATTTCCACCTGACACGCCTTGGCAAAAAGCGTTTGAACAATCGTTTCAGTTCGATCCTACTCCAGATCAAGCAACAGCCATTGAAACAATCCGAGGCGATCTGGAACAGTTCAAACCAATGGATAGACTCCTCTGCGGTGATGTCGGATTTGGCAAAACTGAGCTTGCTATGCGGGCAGCATTCAAGGTTGCCGAAGCTGGCAACCAGGTGGCTGTCTTGGTACCGACTACGATTTTAGCTGAACAACACCGTCGCACCTTCACTGAGCGATTTGCAGAATATCCGTTTACCATTCGTGGCCTTTCACGACTCACAGCATCTCGTGAAGAACGTGAGACACTTGAAGGAATCGCGCGAGGAACTGTTGACATAGTCGTTGGAACACACAGGCTTGCGCAGGCCGATATTCACTTCGACAACCTAGGGCTTCTCGTTGTTGACGAAGAACAACGATTTGGTGTCGACGTGAAAGAGAGGCTCAAGGCAATGCGTGCCAGTGTTGATGTTCTTACCATGACAGCCACACCTATTCCCCGAACACTTCACATGGCCATGTTAGGTATTCGGGACATTTCAAATCTGACAACACCACCGGCTAATAGGCTTGCAGTCGAAACACGGGCGTGCCGATTTGATGAAACTCTTTTACGTCATGCCATTGATAGAGAACTTGCTCGAGATGGACAGATTTTTTTCGTTCACAACCGAATCAATGACATTCAAAAAGTTGCAGATAAAATTCGTAAGATTGCCCCTCACATTTCCATTGGGATAGCGCACGGAAGACTACATGAAGGTGAATTGGAGCAAGTCATGGTTGACTTTGTTACAGGTCGAACACAACTCCTGTTGGCGACAACTATCATTGAAAGTGGGCTTGATATACCGAGAGCAAATACAATTTTCATTAATGAAGCCGACCACTATGGGCTTGCTGACTTACATCAACTAAGGGGCCGAGTTGGACGATCACATCACCGAGCGTATTGTTATCTTATCGTTAAAGAATCAACACGACTGACATCAACAGCGGCGAGAAGGCTTCGAGCGATTCAGGAATTTTCCAGTACCGGAGCCGGTTTCTCTTTAGCCATGAGAGACCTCGAAATTCGAGGCGCTGGCAATCTGCTAGGCACTCAGCAGAGTGGCCACATAGCATCTGTGGGTTACGAACTCTACTGTCGACTCCTTGAAAATGCCGTCTGTGGATTGAAGAATCTCCCTCCAAAGGATCCTCCACCGGTACGAATCGATCTGCCAGGTGATGCGTGGATTCCCAGAGACTACATAGCCGATCTGCGATCAAAAATTGACTTCTACCGTCGAATTTCTCGAGCCTCAGCCTTGTCACATGTTGATGACCTCGAGACAGAAATAGAGGATCGCTTCGGACCATTACCGATGGCTTTCCATCGCCTACTTGATCTTGCACGGCTACGAATAATCGCGTCTTCGCTGAGCATTGATTCTATTTCCAAGCAGCCGGGACTTCTTGTCATTGGTCATCATGACATTCATCGCATTGAGAAATGGAGACAGCGTTGCCTATTATCTGGACAAGAGGTTCGTGTCGTTGGAAACAAAACTGTTGTCTTACCTCTCCATAAGCGTGTTGCTTCTGATGAAGACAAACTCTTTCAGACTGTCAAAAAACTTTTCCAGATTGAATAGTTTTATGAGGCAGCCTTCATCGATCAAATCTGACTAGGCTCGCCATCAAGAGAAGCCGCTGCTCTCCACAGATTACCTGCCTTACCATAAAGGCATGTATTTTTCTGCTCACGCCCGAATTGGCAATCAGAAAAACCCACCACGCGTGCAGCAATCTGTTCAGAAGGCACTGTTTTTTCGTGTTTCAAATAGCTTTCAGACAAATAATGGCGGCCTTGTCTTCTCTATTTTAACGGCTCAGAATGTAGCCTTTTTTGAAAGTACCGCGGTGTGTAGAGTTCCCATCGCTTTTACAACGAACTGTGGCGGCTGGTATGCCACCATTTAACTTTCTCCTACATTGGTCGTGTATCACTTGAACTACTTGTGTCCTCGCTCCATCACTTATGCACTCGCTATCTACTTGTGCATAACTTGTGCAACGGTAGCCGATGAGCCTCAGGCCTCTGGTGAGATACCAGAGCTTTTCCAGCCTGTTATGCCGACTATTCCTGAGTCGATCTCAAGGCCATCCGACTGGCCAACAAGCATTCCGTCGACTCTCAGCAAAAATGTACTTTCGAGTATTTTAGAACGACCGGGAGCGCCACTAGAGCCTGTCGATGAAGACGGAAACCCTCTCGTTCATGACACCAAACATAAAGAGAAGGATCGTGGCGCGAGTGATGTTGTCCTCGCAGATTACGAGGAAACTCAAGTCACTGCTGAGCCAACTGGCTCGGTAGAAGCTGACACGCCAGGCATGAAGTCTCTTGATATGGCACAGGTTGTTGCTCGTGTCGGGCCTGAGGTGGTGCTCGCGGGAGACTTAATGACTCCGGCGGCGTCAGAATGGATTAAAAAAGTCTCTCCTGGACTGCGTCCTGAGCAAATTGCTGAACTCCGCTTTAAAATTTATCAGCAGGTAATTGATCAACACCTCGAAACACTTCTTGTTTATGTTGATGCTTGCCGAATGATACCCGAAGAAAATTTCCCAGAGATTCGTGAAAAAGTAGATGAAGCATTCGATCAAGAACAACTGCCACAAATGGTAAAGGCTGCAGGCGTGGGGTCTGTCCGTGAGTACGAACAACTGTTGCGGACGCAAGGTCAGTCACTTGGGCGCATGCGAAAAATGTTTTTTGAGAGAGCCCTCGCACAGGAATGGATGCAACAAAACGCAAATACAGCCGGAGAAATTCCTCATGCAGAAATGATTGCTTGGTATCAAAATCATCTCGATCAATACGAGTTTCCGGCGCGAGCCCGATTCGAACAGTTAACTGTGAGAATCAGTCAAAAACAGCCGAGAGATCAATCGTGGAATCGACTTGCTGCAATGGGGAATGATGTTCTTAATGGTCGCCCATTTGAGGAGGTTGCAAAAGAATCATCTGAAGGCCCTACAGCTTATAATGGCGGGCTCTACGATTGGACCACTCAGGGTAGTCTAGTTTCAGAGGTCATCGACAAGGCAATCTTTTCTCTACCAATTGGAGAACTCAGTGCAATTCTAGACGATCAGAATGCACTTCACATTATCCGAGTCATTGAGCGAACCGATGCTGGGAGAACACCTTTTATTGACGCGCAGGTTGCCATTCGAATGGGCCTTCGCAGAGAGAAGCAAGAAAATGCAAGAAAAGAATATCTGGATAGGCTGAGAGACCGGACACCAATATGGACGGTGTTCGATGAAGAGCAGAAAAACACCAAAATAGCTGGAAGACCATCGGCCACCCGATAACGTGCACTTCAGCGGCACGATTAGTCCATAACTAAAGCAAAACCTTATTGGCATTGAGGTCGATTGCTGACAGGTCGCTTGAGGACTAAACTACTTGAGTGAGTTCACTCGGGCCGAAAACGCGGTCTGATAATCGCTCAACACGACCTTGGAGCCCCGCCACATGAGCGCCCCGACAGCAAATTCAATTCGGTCAACGCCCTGGCCAGGAACACGATCCGAGGAGCCAGCAAACCTTTCCCTCGAAGGGCAGCCTGTCGAATTGCCAGTCATCGTCGGAAGTGAGGGCGAGAAGGCGATTGATATCTCTCGTTTACGATCCGGCACTGGCTACATCACACTTGATGAGGGATATGTAAATACCGGATCAACGACAAGCGGCATCACATTTCTCAATGGTGAAAAAGGAATCCTCCGCTATAGGGGATATCCAATTGAAGACCTTGCGGCACGTTGTGATTTTATTGAAGTTGCCTATCTCCTTATTTATGGGGAACTTCCAACAAAAGACGAGTTAACTACTTTCCGCCATTCTTTGTCCAATCACTCAATGATTCACGAGGACATGCGAAGCTTTTATAGTGGCTTTCCTCGTGATGCGCATCCCATGGCTATTGTCGGTAGTGTCGTTGGCGCGCTTTCAACATTTTACCAAGACTCATTGGATGTTCGAGATCCGAAGCAAGTTGAAGTAAGTGTTCATCGCCTGCTTGCAAAACTTCCAACAATTGCAGCATACAGTTACAAGAAGTCGATTGGACAACCCCTCATATACCCAAGGAATGATCGCTCGTATTGCGAAAACTTCCTACAGATGATGTTTGCTGTGCCGTGCGAGGAATATGAGATAGACACAGACTTTGCCGAAGCGCTTGACATGCTCCTCATTGTGCATGCCGATCACGAACAGAACTGTTCAACTTCAACGGTTCGCATGGTTGGATCAAGCGATGCAAACCTTTTCGCAAGTATTTCTGCAGGTGTCTCTGCCCTGTGGGGTCCGCTCCATGGTGGCGCCAATCAGGCATGCGTCGAGATGTTAGAACAAATTGTGGCGGATGGTGGCAACGTAAAAAAATACGTAGAACTTGCCAAAAAGAAGGACTCTGGATTTCGTCTGATGGGCTTTGGACACCGTGTCTACAAAAACTATGACCCACGAGCAACGCTCATAAAAGCGTCGTGTGACAAACTGCTCGCCAAAATCGATCGCTGTGATCCTTTATTTGATATTGCACAACAGCTGGAAGAAGTTGCTCGTGGAGACGACTACTTCATCGAGCGTAAACTATACCCAAATGTCGATTTCTACTCCGGTGTCATCTATCGTGCGATGGGCATACCAGAACAGATGTTTACGGTTCTTTTTGCAATGGGACGCCTTCCCGGATGGATTGCCCACTGGATGGAAATGCACCGAAGCCCAACAAAAAAAATCTGCCGACCACGGCAAGTCTATTCAGGCGAGACACTCCGTGAATTTGTCCCGCTCGATCAAAGATAGTTCTGCACCTTGCTTGCAGTTCTTGCACTCGCTTTTACTCTAGCCGACGCTTTTCACGCTTCTGTCGAAAAAAAGTTGAAAGCAGTTCACTGGATTCTTGCTCCAGAACATGCCCCACGTGCTCGACCTGATGATTGAGTCTGGAGTCTTCGAAAAGATGATAGAGCGATTCAACTGCACCAGCCTTCGGATCGCCTGCACCCCACACAACAACTGGTACTCTTGCCTGCACGATCGCACCAGCGCACATGAGGCAGGGCTCAAGTGTGACATACAAGACACAGTCGAGAAGCCTCCAAGAACCCAATGACGACGCTGCTTGCGTCAAAGCAATCATCTCTGCGTGAGCCGTCGGATCCGCTAACTGCTCCCTTTGGTTGTGAGCGGCACCAACAATTCGGCCAGCAGTAACAACAACCGCTCCGACAGGCACCTCATCTTCCTCAACTGCTTGCCTCGCTTCACTGAGAGCAACCCTCATCCATTTTTCATGCGCTGACTGTCCACTAAACTGATCAGGAGAAAACATACCTACTCCTCTTGTTCTCGCTTATTAATGTAGCCACAGTCAAACCAAACAGCCGACGATGCTCTTGCGTAGTATTACCTAAAAAATATTTCGGACAGCAAATCGCCCCCGCAGAACGCTCTTTGCCTTCTTCGTTGGACACCTGGCTCTTGTGGTAATTAAGATAGTAATGCATCATTTGTGAAAATCTGTTGATGCTTATTTTTATACACACCCTACATACCTCCCCTTGGAAATCTCGATGGACGCCCTCTTACTTCTGCTGCGATGGATGCATATTTTTGGGGTAGTACTTCTTGTTGGAGGATTATGCTTTTCTCGCTTTGCTCTTTTGCCTGCCTTGGCTGATACCGAAGAAGACAGCCGTGAAAAATTTCAGGAACGTATTCGACGAAAATGGCTGCCCTGGGTCATTATCGCTATTACGCTTCTTCTTGTGAGCGGACTGGCAAACTTTCTTCTCTTTAACAGCGCTGTTAAATCTCAAGGGTGGGGAGATGGCGAGTGGATGAAGCAAACAAGTTACCACACTATATTTGGCGTTAAGTTTCTTCTCGCTTTGATCGTTTTCTATTTTGCAAGCGGGCTCGTTGGCCGAGGTTCTGGTACGGCTTGGATACGAAGTGATCGTGCTCGCTGGCCCGGGGTTACTCTTGGTATTGCCGTTGCCATCATCATATTATCCGGTTGGCTTCGTAACCTGCACACAGGCCCCAATCAATCCTCTGGTGCAGAACTCGGCGTTGCACTTGGTGTTGATTCTGTTCCAAATGATACTGCTGAGGAAGATCGTTACAAAAGCACAGAGGCAGGATCTGCCTTCCGTGAGCAGGCCACCACAGACGTTCCTGATGAATCAGCCGATCGCATCGGAGTTGAATAAATAATTTATTGACTTTCCCAGTCAGGCTAATTTCATGGATAAGAAAACAAAAAAACGAATTGATGTTCTTCAGCAGAAAATCACCAAACTCCAACGACTTTTAACTGCCGAAAAAGAACAGCCTGATGATCCTGCGGAAATTCCACGAATCGAAGCGGAGCTAGCCAAGGCACATGCAGAAATGTCGTCACTAAAAAGTCACTGACTGTATATTTTATTTTTTGCCAGCTTCATCGCTTATGAACATCCGCAGCCTACTAGGGTCATTATTTAATTTTGGAGGGACTTCCAAAGTTCATGTATGGCAGCGTTTTGAACCGATTGGTGAAGGCATTGCAGGGACTATGTCCCGATTCTACAAGGCACGTGACAAAGAGTCTGGCAACACTGTGGGCCTGAAGCTTCCAAACATGGACAAGGTTGCTCCAATAGAGAGTCGCTTTAAAGGGTTAAACAAACCGACTGAGGGTGAAATCGGTCAACTGATAGTCGGTGACCATGTCGTCAAAACCCTTGAGCATGGAAAAACACACGACGGCGGACAGTTCATCGTCCAGAACTTTCTGGATGGCATGCTCGTTCACTTTCGCTTAAAGCGAGGCGATCCACTCTCACTAGACCATCGAATTGATTTAATTCGGCAAACAGCACAAGGTGTCGCTGCGGTTCATGAGGCTGGGTTTGTTCATCGTGACATCTGTCCAAGAAATCTGATGATGAGTCCTGAAGGCAAGACTACGTTATTTGATTTTGGTCTTTCTGTTCCAAATAAGCCAGCGTTCCTCAGACCCGGAAACCGGACCGGAACGCCAAACTACATGGCTCCAGAGGTCATTCGACGGCGGCAATCTGACCACCGACTCGACATCTTTTCCTTTGGTGTCACTGCTTATGAAATTTGTAGTGGCACGTTACCGTGGCCTGGTGGTGACGCTCGTGCAGCTTTGGCTCATGACACACCGGTTCAAGATATTCGAGAACTGGACAATGACATCCCTGATCGCCTAGCAGAGGCCATAATGGACTGTCTCAAGCCTGATCCTGAAAACCGGCATGACACAATGGAAGATTTTCTTCGGAAAATTGCACGTTTGAACTAGAGAATGGGGCTTGAAGGACCCAAGACGTGATTTACACTTAGATTTTGGTCTATTTACGACGATTTGACTTCATTCGAACGCTTCTACCAAAAATATCATCTCAAACGTAGGAATCCCCGCCATGACAATGAATAAAAGCCTCCGAGTCCGAA
>CAXEMW010000049.1:0-16518 GCA_963997395.1 uncultured Planctomycetaceae bacterium | reverse complement strand
CAACAGGCAACAGCCCATCAGCACATGCATGCCGCACCGCACACCATTGAGTTATTTGAACGTTTTCTGCCTTATGCCGTTGCACTCAATGTCGCCAATAAGTGGGCAGATCAATTTCAAGATCTCATTGCAGACGCAAGTCTATCTACACAAACAGCTAACGGATCCGGATACCATCCTGCCTGGTATCACGGTGACGCCTGGAGTGCATCAACGATAGGCGCAACTGCCGCTGGCCTTGGTTCTGCCATGACTGCCTCAGTCGCCGCCGCCGCAACGAGTCCGTCATCATCAAGTGGTAGTAGTGGAGGAGGATTTTCTGGCGGTGGTGGTGGTGGAGGAGGTGGTGGTGGCTGGTAATAGAAGTTAGACCGACATGCATCACTCATCACCCCACCAAATCTACCTAGAACAAATTGATAACGATTTGCCACTGGGCGAAATATCTCCCGATATATTTGTTCTGTGTTTTATGGGTCATCTACGGCCAAATGGACCATTCACTTGTGTTTTTCGTTCATTCGGAATACTTTAAATTTGGTGGTATTGGGTGCTTTATTCTGAATCGGCGAAACTTATGCGACGCCTTCTTGTCATAGTCTTGCTCACAGCTTTTATTCCAGTTTCTTTACTGGGATATGCGGGATTTGCAGTTCTCGGCATTCATTCTCATTGCGACTGTCACTGTTCCATCGAATACGGCCCCAGTTCACAAACTCAGCAACTCGCCTGTGATTTTCACCATCATGACAACAATCCTGAACGCCGTACCGTCCCTGCAGGAATAACCCACTCTGACTCAGGGCCGATTTCACCCAAACAATCAAGCGAGCCATCAGAAAATTCTGAAGAATGCGTTCTCTGTCAATTTTTTAGTTGTGCAAAGCTTCAGGCTGTCTACACACAACCACCAACGCAGGTGAATCATTTTGTTCTTCATAGAAGTATCTTTCCAGAAGATATTTTTGCTGCCTTTGACTACTCGCTACGACCAATCCCTCGTGGACCGCCTGCAATCATCTCTTCATAATGATTGCACCGTGAGCAAACAAATATGTGTCTACAAATGTGGGTTTGCCCTAGGTGCTGGATACCACAGGGCAGTAAGGCCCTGTCCGCAGCACATGCAAACGCCTAGATGCATCAGTAAACGCGGTCTGATACAGCACCTCTGTGGAAGATCTGGCACATAATCGAACTCTTCGTAATGCATGTTTTCCAATTCAATCAGTTGATTTTCCTATAACAGCCAATCCATGAAAAACGTTAGTGAGATACCACCGTCTTCGGCTCCAACGCGATCACAGTTTTACTACTGGATCACGTCTCACAACTGGTGTGGATTTGCCGATCCTTTAGTCGCCGCCATCAAAACACCTTTAGGTGCCCTTGTTGCTGCTTTCATTGTTGTGTTGATACTAGGCATAGCCGTAGGCACCAGCATGCTGTGGGCAGCTGGCACGATCTTTTTCATCGGCGCAGTCGGTACTATCTGGCCCGCAGTCACCATCATGGGACTCCGAGGTGAATTAGAATTCGAACGCCGCAGAGTTACTGAACAAGAGCCTCTTCAAACAAAGTTGACTCTTGAAAACCGCTGGCCATGGCCTACTTGGGGTATTATGTGCAGACGGGATCTTTCAGAACCAGAGCCTGCCGCTTGCGGTGGCCTGCCGGCGGCTAGCAAAACCACTTTCACTTCTTTATTCACTCCGCTGCTTCGAGGCGTCTACCCCATGCAGGAGTGTCTTATTTCTACTGGATTTCCGTTTGGCATATACAACAGATCTCGACCGACCAAAATCAAGAACACGCTTATTGTGTGGCCACGTACGGTGCCTTTGAAAAGTCTGCTCGACAGCGCTGAGACGAGACCATCCGAGGATCGTTTTACGGATGCACGATGTGGTGAGTCTGGTGATGTTTTAGGAACACGACCCTTTCGGAATGGCGACTCGCTTCGCCGTATTCATTGGCCGCAAACAGCGAGAACAGGTTCTCTTGTAGTCTGTGAGCGTCAAGCGCCGGCAACGTCCGCCATTCGAATTGTAGTTGATACAGACCCAACGATCCACGAAATCATTAACGGGGAAAGCAGTATCGAGTGGGCCATTCGTATCGTGGCAAGCATTGCCATGGCCTACCAGAGCAAACAAGCGGCTGTTGAGGTCTGTTTCCGTGGTCAATGCGTCAGGGTTGGTCAGGGCACCAGCGGTGCTGTCCGCTTCCTCGATCAATTAGCTCATTTTAAATCTACTGAAAATGGCAAGCGATTAGGAAGTCTTGACTCCGAAGAGAATCAGGCGTCGCCTCCTAGAAAAACACGCACCGATTGCGGCGTCTTTCAAGTCAGAGTAACCACACGCCAAGGACTGCACCGAGGTTCAGAAAATCAATCCGTGCAAGGAGATCAACTATGTATTGTACTTACCAATGAAGACAATGATGAAGCGGCGTTTATAAGACATACAAAATTTGGAAGAACAATATGGATTCGCCAATCCGAAGATCCTTTGCTGGCATTCCAAAATTCATGGGAGAAACTCTGCCATGTCGGTTAAACCAAATTCACAAACAAAAAAAGTTGAGAAGGTAAAACAGGCGCCTCCCAAGAGAGGTTTCTCTGGTTGGCTCTGTATCGCGATGGCGATTATTGCTTCTTCGGCCGTGGATGCAGCTGGTTTCGGATTTGTAGTTCCACCAGAACCAAAAGCCTTCTGGACGGCATCCCTTACGTTTGCTTTTATAACCATTCTTTTATCTGAGTGCGTGCGACGATTCGCTCCCAGTATTGGAAGTACGAACAACTCACGTCGCTCGTGGGCCATCGGGGTAATGGTGGTCGGCTTCTGCATAGAAATGTTCTTACGCTTCTCCTTTGAAGCTCCATATTTAATGGACTCCTTACTGCTTACATTGCTCCGGAATGTAATGATTGGACTCGCCACAGTTGCACATCACCCACTCAACCAGGGACCATCAGTCGCACTCAGCACCTTCGTATTTGTATTTGCTTCAGCATGCTTTGATGCTTCCATCACAACCTTGCCGTGGTGCACCGCTTTGTCTATCGCTTTCGCAATCACTTCCATTATTTGGCTTGGCGCACGTTATTGGGAGCGGCTTCATATCACCCTCACATCCAAGGTGGTTCAGAGAAAACGTCCTTGGTGGACACCGGCCTTAGCAATCCCATTAGTATTGCCACTCCTTATTCCAGCTGCACGTGGTCGGCTTATCGCGACGGAAGGCTGGCTACCAACATCCGGCGGAGGTGATGACGCCTCTTCAATGGCTCGAGACGGAATAGGAAATGGTGACCTCCTCGTGGCAGGGCTCGATAACATTCGCAGCTTTGCCCCAATCGAGAACGCGCCTTTTGCTGCCTCCCATGATCCCACGCTCTATGACGTTTTTGATGATAGTTACAACGAAAACTTTTTTAACAAAAACAAGAGGCAAAAGGTCATCAGCCTTGCACCTGAAATTCATGCCCTTGCTGAAAACCACCGCATGGCCAAGAGTAAAAAGGGGTCACGAGAATTCTCCACCGTACGCCGACCAGGAAAAGCAAAGTCACAGACCCTCTCGAGTATCGACAGCGATGCATTAATTTATGTTCGTGGCCGCCTGCCACTTCACCTCAAATTGGAGTCTTTTGACATTTATGATGGTATTGAGTGGTCGGCAGAGCCTTTGCCTGAGAAATTGCCGGAACTGACTCTCGATACCGTGGCCGACCGACCATGGCTTCGACTTGGGGTCCAAACAAAGCCCGATGACCCACATGCTGCACCAGAAATACACTCTATAAAAGTTATTAACCTTAAAACGAATCGCGTGCCGGCGCCAATACAACTCACTGGCGTCTCTATCGACCAGCTCAATCGTGCTGATTTTTTTCGCTGGGAACAACCTGAGATTGTTGGCGTTGATAGGGACAGTTTGCCAGAACTCACAACACTTCATGTTCAATCTCGTTTGGTTGACGTTCGAAAGCTGAAAGAGAGAGACTACTCTGGAATCTTTTCACCACAACAGTACCGTCAATTCGATGACGGCGAGGCCTCTTACCGCATACGTCGATTAGCCCAACGTTGGACATTTGGCAAGCAGAAGGGCTGGGAACAGATTGATGCGATCATTAAGCACCTGCGTGATGAATACACACTTGATAACAGCGCCCGTGCAACTGGAGACACCGGCCATACTGTTTCAGAATTCCTCTTTGAGACCAAGCGTGGCCCGGATTACCTCTTTGCAACATCTGCTGTTTGGCTCTTGCGTTCACTCGAATATCCAGCACGATTTGTCAGTGGATTTTATGCCAAACCAGATCGGTATGAAGCGAGAACTGGGCTTACCCCAATCTTGTCAGAGGATGTGCATTGCTGGGCCGAGGTACTCGTCCAAAGAGATTATTGGGTTACGCTCGAACCTAGCCCGGGATATGGCGTACTATTGCCACCACTAAGTCTTATGGAACGAATTGCTGGAATTCTAAACCTTGTGTACACAAGAGTATTGCGTCACCCGTTCACCTCAAGCGTTCTCATGTTTCTCCTTGTAATCGGTTTTGTTTTCCGGCGTCGAATTCTGGATCTTGGCGATGTCTCAATACTTCAAATCCGCGCGTTGATGAATCGAAACTATAGTGCCCTCAACACGATGCGAACCATTGATCGCCGCTGCCAGCGTGTTGGGCTACCACGCCCTCGAGGAGTTTCTCCTCGTCGGTGGCTTGAACACCTGGCTGATGCAATTCATCGCCAAAGACAACACACACAGCACATAGAATCTGCTCACCGGCACGCTGCTGAACCCTTTATTTGCAGCGTAGAACGTCACCTCTATGACCCTGCCGTTTCGTACACGAATGACCAACCGACACGATCACCTTGCGTTGCCGCACTCAACATGTGGTCATGGCGTAATCTCGCGGCAATTCATCGGACTTCAGGACAACTCACTCAACCGCATTACGTATTCCCACATCCTCATCACCAACGAGATCAAAAATGAATGCAGGAACAGAAAATCCAGCCTCTCAACAGACTAGCTTAGCCGCTCCCGTAGACACCGCTAATGGATTGAAAAAAATTGAACAAATACGTGTTCGACTTGAGGATGCACTCAAAGGAAAACAGGATGTCATTCAGCAGGTGCTTGTCTGTCTTCTGGCACGCGGGCACTTGCTTCTGGAAGATAGACCCGGTCTTGGTAAGACCACGCTAGCCAAGGCATTGGCTGGTTCCGTAGGTGGCCGTTTCAGCCGACTCCAGTGCACGCCTGACTTACTCCCGAGTGACATTACCGGATTTAGTATCTTTAATGCTGAAACACGGCAGTTCGAGTTTCGAGCCGGCCCTGTTTTTTCTGAGGTTTTATTAGCTGATGAAATTAATCGGGCGACCCCGCGAACCCAAAGCGCGCTGCTAGAAGCGATGGCAGAACGACAAGTTACGGTAGATGGCAAGCAGCATCAGCTGTCAAATGATTTCTTTGTGATGGCAACACAAAACCCACACGAACAGCATGGCACCTACCCACTACCAGAGGCGCAACTTGATCGGTTTACAATGAAATTATCTGTGGGTTATCCGGCTGCTGATTATGAAACTGCCATGCTGGCTGCATCGGTAAAGACTAAATCGGAAGCAAAAGAGTCAATTTCCTCAGCAATTCTTGCTGCTGGTGAACTTGAACAGATTCAAGATCGTGTCACACAAACCCGCGTAGGGAACAACGTTCAGCGTTACCTTGTGGCATTGGCAACAGCTTCACGGAATCACCCCGACATCGACGCTGGTCTCAGTCCCCGGGGACTTTTATTATGGCAACGTGCTGCTCAGGCGACAGCTCACCTGGCCGGTCGTGACTTTGTCACGCCAGATGATGTCCAGCAAGTCGCTTTCCCAGTCCTGGCAGTGCGGCTGGACGTTGAAGCCGCTGACTCCAGAAATCTCATTGGTCAACTCCTTGAAAGCGTGGAGGTTCCAACGGAACCAACACAATAGGGCAGTTTTTGATAGAATATATCGAGACCATCAATTGTGTGTCACAAAATCCCTGTCCCGTTACATCCCGAGACCTCAGTAAAAACAATGGACCTGCTACCCCAGACAACGACAATAAAGTCGAACAGATCAGTGTGGATGACCTGGGCGGACTGGACTGGATTGGCTGCATCGATTGCCTGTGGTATTCACTGTGCAGCAATGCCGCTCCTCCTCTCATACCTCCCGTCATTTGGGCTTAGCTGGCTAGCTCACGAGGGCTTCCATCAATGGATGACTGTCGCTTGTTTTATCTTCGCAGCGAGTGCATTTGTGCCGGGGTGGAGAAAACACAAAAGCCTCGTACCAGCTTTTTCTGGTGTCATTGGAATCACGCTCCTGTCTCTCAGCGCCTTTGTCTTTGGTGACGAGTGCTGCGCTGCGGCAACGGGAAGTCAACTGACACAAAACGCTGCCTGTACCGATGCTGCCTGTACCGATGCCGCCTGTACTGATGCCGCCTGTACCGATGCTGCCTGTACCGATGCTGCCTGCAGTGAGCAAAAAAGCGGTCAAGCCACGGACATCCAAAAAAGTTTTCAGTTTGCGTCGTTTACAAACTGGTTGAGCCCCCTTGGAGGTTTATTCCTGGTTATTGGACATATTGCCAATCACCGCAAAAACTGCACCTGCAGTAGCGGCCATTGTTGCCTCGAGGCTGATCACACATCAGGGCAATAGACCAAACCGGAAAATCTCAATGGCTGAACTCTTTTATGGGGCAATCCTCCGCATCATTCAGGCCGTCTTGCAAGGTGCACCTTTTATACTCTCGGGAATATGTATTACAGCGCTTCTCGAAAGAATGATTGGATCCGTCGGCACCAAGCGCCTCTTTGGTTCAAATTCAGTTGTCTCACTCTTCCAGTCCTGGTGCATTGGAATGGCTCTGCCTGGTTGCTCTCTTGGTGTTATCCCAATTTGCCAGCAATTACGCCTGAGTGGCATTGCGATCGGTACTATTTTCGCTTTTGCCTTATCCAGCCCACTCTTTGACCCACTGTCACTGCTCTACGGCCTCACTCTCTCAAAGCCGTTCACGATTTTCGCATTCGCCGGCTGCTCGTTAATCGTTGTTACAGTATCTGGTGCGATCTTTGACAAACTTTTCCCTGATACTGAGCTGAATATTCCCCCTCCGCCAGAATGTCCTGTCGGCATCCGCAGAATCGCATCCGTAGCTGTTGCAATGGGCCGAATCACCGTTGGGCCAATGACTGCCTTTATTGGAATTGGGCTCCTAGGGGTTGGGCTCATGTCAATGGTTCTGCCCTATGGAATTCTTGGTGGCACAATGTCACATGATAATCCTTGGGCCCCTCTGACGATGACCGGTGTAGCGCTCCCGGCGTACGCAACACCGATGGTCGCCATGAGCCAGCTTGGCTCAATGTTTCAACATGGAAACTCTGTTGGGGCGGCATTTATCCTGCTCTGCTTTGGTGCCGGCATGAACCTCGGCCTCCTTGCCTGGATGTGGTGGCACTATGGGTGGAAGAAACTTGGCATCTGGTTTGGGATCATGCTACTGATCGTCATAGGTATCTCCTACGGCGTAGAAGGCCCTCTATACCCAAAAGCGATTGAAGCATCGGACCATAGCCATGCATTCGACCGGTACTGTTCACCTTATCGCTTTGGAACTATGCCAACAGGGGGATTTCCGGCAGATATTATTCGACGCATCAAGCTGGAAACCCAAACTCATGAATTGTTCGGCATCGCTGCTCTCGGCTTTCTGGCAATTTGTGGTGGCCTTTTACGATTTTTCGACCCAGATAAAAAACTAGATAACTGGCTCAATGAGGTGCCGCCCACCAAGGCGGCTCATGGTCGATTCGATATCATTCTTCCTGCCCCCGTGATTGGTCTGTGTGGCCTTGCCGGAATCATTGTTGTGAGCGTCGCCGGTTGTTTTGCGTACTATCCAGAGCCGAAAGAAGCACTTGAAGAGTTGCGCGTGGCATCCATCGAATCCTCAGCTGCAGCGATCTCAGGCGACAATGAGCTCTGCCTTCACTGGATTCCAATGTGTGAGGGCTGGAACAAAAGACTTGTAGTCGGAATCTATCTTCGAAAATGGACTGTACCTGATGAAATTCTTGCACGTTCCAAAGAATACGAAGATGAATTAGAGGAGTTGGAACATATGTTTCAACATCGGAGTTTTCCATCAGCGATACGACGCCGAGCAGTTGCCGTTGACAATGCTCGGCATGCACTGGCAGATGCACTTTATCGAACGGGCTTGGTCGATCCTTCCGAATCTTTGTGAGTACGTTAAACAGATCCTCCTGCGTGTTGCCAGAAGGCTGAGCAGCTGGACTACTTTAGCGGCCGTAGCCCTCGGCCGATTCGATCTTTCTGAAACGCTGTCCAGACAGCTGAATCTTTCCGAAATAGGTTTGCCAGTTGTGTTGGGCTCACCTGCAACACCTCACCCGCTATCTGCATATCACCTTTACAGGTAGCCAGATGATCAAATGCTTCTGCCACGAGCAGTGCGTATTCATGATGATCACTCGATATCGCCAGCCGTCCTTGCTTGACTCGTCCTTGCCATCGTGGTGATCCGACCGTGCCGCGGACCACACGACATTCAATCGCAAGTTTCAGCCGAAGACGCAATAAGGCAACCCGTCTGTTTTCCGCCTGACTACGCCGTTCAGATGCCTCGGCTGTGATACCGGTTGGCTTATGCAGTAACACAACAGCCGTTTCGACCTTATTGCGATGCTGCCCTCCCGGTCCACCGCGACGCGTTCGTGTTTCGCAGCAAGACCGAAGGAGATTCGCATCATCAAGATCAACTGGATGAGCCACAGCAGTACCTGGCACGAGATCTAGCGTTTGTCGAGATACCGATTCACAATATTTTCAAGAAGCTCTTGCCGACCACTGGTATTTGCAGAAGCTTCACCCTTCTCCAGCATAAGCTTCTCAAGTTCCGCAAAACTGCATTTACCGGCTTCGATTTTCTTCCCAAGATCACCGTCCCAGCTCTTGTATCGTTCAGTTACTACGCTGGAAAGAGCACCTTCTTCACGAATTGCTGCGGCAACCCGTAACCCGCGGGCAAAGGCGTCCATGCTTCCAATATGAGCATAGAACAGATCAACCGGCTCAAAACTCTCTCGACGCACCTTGGCATCAAAGTTGACACCCCCTGGACTTAATCCATATTTCAATAACGCCAGCATGATCTGTGTAGTCAGGTAGTAGTTTGTTGCAAACTGATCAGTATCCCAACCAAGCAACAGATCACCAGTATTGGCATCAATTGAACCAAGGAATCCTTGACTCCCAGCTGCTTCCAATTCGTGCAGCATTTCATGACCGGCTAGCGTCGCATGGTTTGTTTCAAGGTTGAGCTTAAAGGAATCAGTCAGATCATACGCACGCAAGAAGTTAACACATGCTGCCACATCTGAATCGTATTGATGTTTTGTGGGTTCTTTTGGCTTTGGCTCGATAAGAAACTGCCCGGTAAAGCCAATCGATTTAGCATGGTCAACTGCCATGTGGAAGAATTGAGCCAGATGATCGAGCTCACGCTTCATATCCGTATTATATAAACACTGGTAGCCTTCCCGACCGCCCCAAAAGACATAGTTCTCACCACCAAGTTCCTTCGTAACTTCGATGGCTTTTTTCACCTGTGCGGCAGCATAGGCATAGACTTCAACATTACATGATGTTGCGGCACCGTGCATATATCGAGGATTGCTAAAGAGATTCGCGGTGCCCCATAGTAATCCAACGCCAGATCGTTCCTGCTCTTCTTTGAGTACCTTTGCCACTGCATCGAGATTTGAATGACTCTCAGCCAACGTTTGCCCTTCCGGCGCAACGTCACGATCATGAAACGCGTAAAACGGTGCGTCGAGCTTCTCAAAGAGTTCAAATGCCGCCCGTGCACGGTTACAGGCGTTGTCGACACTTTCAGTGCCATCGTCCCAAGGACGTTGAAGTGTTGCCGCCCCAAATGGATCGCTACCCGTTCCCCGAAACGTGTGCCAATACACCACAGTGAACCGAAAATGCTCTCTCATGGTCTTCCCAGCCACTACTTCATCCGGGTTGTACCAGCGGAAAGCAAGGGGATTCTTCGACTCAGGCCCCTCATATTGAATTTTTGGAATATCGGGAAAGGCAGCCATGTGTTTTGAACTCCTCACAATGTGAACAAAAAAGAGTATTGTATGAGTGACGGGAAAATGTTCCTCCCCGCACTGCTATCAGTATCGAGAAATACAACTATGACACAAGCCTCCCATACAACCATGCCAATGATGCGAAACCGATTTCACGCTTTCATGCTTTCCTTGCTGCTTTTAACTGTTGCACTTGTGACTGCAAATAGTGCGGACGGAAATGAACAGCAATGGGGCCACTGGCGCGGCCCGACCGGCAATGGTGAGAGCCTTACGGCAACACCACCAAAAGAATTTGGTCCGGAGAAAAACTGTCGCTGGAAGCAGCCAATCCCCGGACGCGGATCATCCTCACCAGTTGTCTGGGACGATCAGGTTTTTGTCACTACCGCCACTCCTGTATCCGATGGACGAGGCACGCTGGATTTCCGCCTCCTTTGTTACGACAGGAAAACAGGAAAAAAACAATGGGACCATTCATGTATCAAAGCCGTTCCGCACGAGGGAACACATAGCACAAATGGGTATGCATCAGCATCACCGTGTACAAATGGCAAACTTGTCTATGCACACTTTGGCTCACAGGGTCTTTACTGTCTAACGACGGATGGAAAGCCAGTCTGGGACCATGATTTTGGTGACATGCATACACGCAACGAGTTTGGTGAAGGGAGTTCACCAACACTGGTCGATGACAAAATAGTTGTACCTTGGGATCATGAGGGTCCATCGCATCTTTTTTGCCTCAATGCCAAAACTGGCGAGACGCTCTGGGATACTCCGCGCGATGAACCAACCTGTTGGGCAACCCCACTTATTGTCACACTTGAAGATGGCTCAAAACAGGTTGCAATGAATGGCCAAAATGCGGCCCGTGGGTACGACCTTGCCTCAGGCAAGGAACTCTGGAAATGTGGGGGTCAAACAATGCGACCAGTTGCATCTGCAGTCTCTGATGACGGTCTTGTACTCATCGGCTCCGGGTTTCGCGGTTCGTTTCTAGGATGCTTCGATTTGACGGGCAGTGGCAACATTCAGGGGTCACCGCATGTGCATTGGACCGTCTCCCGTAACACGCCCGACATTGCATCACCCCTCCTGCATGATGGAAGAATATGGTTTTACAAAGGAAAAACCGGCTTACTAACATGCATTCGTATCAAGGACGGAACACCACTTTATGAACAGAAGCGTATTGAGGGCATAAATTACACATACGCATCGCCGGTGGCTGCAGACGGTCATATCTACATGACAGATCGGAGCGGGACCATCACTGTTATTCGCGACGGTAGTGCCCCTGTCATAGTTGCGGTGAATGACATGGGAGAAGGCGTTGATGCGACACCTGCTCCAGTCGGTAATGAACTTTTTATCCGTGGAGAAAACACGCTCTTCTGCATTGCCAATGACTAAATCGTCCTGGTGGGCTGCCGTTCGATTCCTTTTTCGGCAAGTACCTCAACTTGAGAACGGAGTGACTTGTAATCTGTCTTCCCTGTACCCAAGACGGGAATCGTCTCAATACGCTGAACTGCATCGAGCCGCATAACACCACGCAACCCGGCTTCGAGGAGCACCTCAGATGCTTCCCGCATTGAAATAGGCACTGTTGTGAATAGAACAATCATACGGCCGCCTGCAGTCTCTATACCCTCCACCGCGACCTGAGGACCGTTCTCATCTGCTGGAAACTTTTTCTGAAAAGGCTTCTCGAGCGCCGGAAGTGATATCATTTCACCACCGGCCTTCAAAAATCGCTTCAGACGCCCACGGAAATGTAAATAACCATCTTCATCAGCAGAAACCAGGTCTCCTGTGCGGTACCACTGCTGTTCTTCCACTTCTACGAACGGGCTCGGGCCTTCGTATGAATGATATCCATCGAATATTGAATCACCCCGAACAAGAAGCATTCCCGTCTCCCCATCTTGGACTTGCTCCAGTGTTTCGTGATGAACGATTTTTGCTTCGACATGCTCAACAGGTTTTCCGATACTGCCGTGCTTATTTCTCTCTATCCTGTTGGCTGCCACCACAGGGGAACACTCAGTGATGCCATATCCTTCAAGAATGATTGATTCAGGAGCTTTTTGAGCACAAAGCTCGTGCGTGGCCTCGGGGCATGCTTCAGCACCCGTAATAATTTTTCGCAGGCTTTGCATCTCATCCCCAGAACAGTTAGCGAGGATGTATCCAAGAAATGTCGGTGTCGTAAACAGCATCGAAGGCTGATACGCGTCAATGAGCCTAACGAGGCCCGGTGCATCAGTAGGGTCCGCATATCGAATGCTTCGAATGCCAGATAACTGGGGAAGCAAGACGTTTCCAGTTAACCCAAACGAGTGAAACGGAGGCAAAAATCCGAGCAGACTATCAGTGTGATCTGGTTGCAGAACGCCCAAGCTATCATGAATATTTGTCAGGAGATTCAAGTGGGTAAGAGGAACCGTTTTAGGCGCCGATTCGGAGCCCGAAGTGAAAAGAAAGACTGCGGGATCACGCTCATTTTGCTTTGGCAGGCTCCTGAGGAAAGATGACGGCCGAAGATACGTACGAACCATAAGGCCCATGGCCTCTGTTTTCTTTATCGACTTCTTCACATCTTCGAGGAAAATATAGCCTGCGCCCTCGACTGAAACACCAAGTCGGTCAACCAACCGACTCGAGGTCACAATCTGCCGGACTCCCGTCCTCTCGATACCGTGAGCAAGCCCCGAGGGCCCTGTGGTCCAATTCATCATGACGGGCGTTTTCCCAGCAAGGTGCATTGCATAAAAGACAATGTCAGCTGCAACGCTCGCCGGGAGCATGACTCCGACGTGTTGTTCGGAGATTTTGGCGA
Source organism: uncultured Planctomycetaceae bacterium (assembly GCA_963997395.1). Taxonomy (GTDB): domain Bacteria; phylum Planctomycetota; class Planctomycetia; order Pirellulales; family UBA1268; genus UBA1268. Next base: position 3,463 of record CAXEMW010000049.1, on the reverse strand, counting down.
AACGCTTTGCCATCAACGTGGCTGCCACTAGTAGCCGGCGTCGCGAAAGAACACCAGACATCGGGTCACCAGTTGCAGCCGCCTCGGGTGACTCGATCATTCGTTGGACAAATGCAGCCGCAACGGTTTCGTCGAGTAACCATGGTGATTTACCAGATGTGTTTTGCCCAACCATGGGCGATACCGATGAAGCCCAGTTTTTGGGCACCGCCAACGCTTCCTTGGCAGCAGTACCAGCGGCGAGTTTTCCATCTGCAAGACTCCAGAGGCCTCCTAGTGTTTCCACCACGTCGTCGCTTTGAAATCCGAATTGTTGCTCTATTCGAAGTGCGAGCTCCATACGATCAAGGCTGTCTAGGCCAAGGTCTTCAAGTCGTGTGCTGGCTAACTGCTCCTCGCGAACAAGGTCCCGCTTCAAGAATGACGCAACAAGCTCATTGACCTGACTGATTATTTTTTTATCTATGGAGGCGGTATCGATATCGGGCACGGTAGCTGACTGATACGTTCCCTTATCCGGCCCAAAAAAGTAATTGTATCGAACAAAAATTGGTGACTCTACCGCATCAGTATTAAACCAATCTTCCAGCTTTCGGTTAAATGCCTCACGCGAGTCGATTGGTAACTTGTCTCTCGAAACTGCCTCAACGTGCAAATGCACTTTGCGTCTTGGAAGAAAAAACAACAGGCCGGCTAACAACCAGCCAAGTGCCTCAAGTACACTATATGTCAGATCTGGTGGCTGCCCGGTCCGAGCGCATCCCCAAAGGCTTCCCCATAAACCACGGGTACGTACAAGAACAACTGTGACTGACGGACATCGACTGACAACCTCGTGAACTAACCGGTTCGATCCAATTTTCTCAAGGTTTGTTCTTTGCAGCCGGCCAGATGGATAAATGATAAAACTGTTTCCCTGATCGATGCCCTCAACAACCGTATCGATTAATTGCTGCGCCTGAACGACGGCGGACTGGCTCTGAGCCGACAGATCAGGTACTTCGAATGCTCGAACAAGTTTCATCAGTGGCAGGAGAAACGGAACACGATATGTCCCAGAGTAGACCAGTGGCCGAAGCGGCACTTTGACTGCTCGATACAAATGAGACAAGACTGTTGGGGGGTCTATGTAACAGGGATGATTTGGAAGGACGAGCACAGGACCTTCTAGCGTGCGAAGTTGATCAAGACCATCAACACGAACTCGGTAGCGAAGTCGCAAAATCAAGCGAATCACGAACCAAAATATTTTTTCCAACACAACTCGCATACCGTTCTCCAGAACTTTCACAAGAACATATCGCTATTCGATATTTCACTCTGTCAAACACCAACTTTAAAACAAAAGTGGTGAATTTTGAAACTAATCAAGGGAACCCAAGTTGCCAAAAATATAAAACTACACAAAATTAAGATGATCTCATTAAGAACCCTCTACACCGAAGTATGGGCAGCAAGGTGTGTCTCTCAAGTAATTCAACGTCAATGAGTCATGTTTTAATCAATTTTGAGCCTGCCGCCTGTTCTTGACGCATACAAACACTATTCTTTCAGTTAGTCCGATTATGACGTCTCGTCTGATTGCTGATGGTCCGAATTAAGCGAACCATCTCATAGGTTGAATTGATCGGACAAATTGTTTCCTTATAGTAAAAGGGTTCGACGCCGCACTGTTGCGATTCGCATGATGTTCCCCGGCAGAAAGTTCTCCCATGATTCGTTTCGGCAAGGCAACACCCTCGACAATCACCGTTGATGACCAGCGAATAGTTCCCAACGCACACACCCGTGACGTGATTTACGGTGTCGTTCTCAATGAACTCTCTCGTGTCATGCCCAGCTCAAATCAGACGCTTCTGACGCCTGAATCGGTACTGACTGAAGAAGGGATCGATGACGCTCGCCTCGAAGATGCAATTGTTCGGCTTCAGGGAAGTTATGGAATGCGGTTGCATAAAGAGTGGATTCTTGACATTCAAACATGCGATGACCTGGTGACATGCATTGCCACGAGAATGTTCGATACCCAAGACACAGACGCAGCAGAAGCTTTACTCAGAGATTCGAGTCATCGCGAGAACCCCACGACTGCGAGAACCTACTCCTTTGAGGAATGCGAGGTTCTAAGAAAACGTGTTGCAGATCTCCAAGCACTCGGCCTCGACAACCCTTTCCTTTTGGCGCATGAATCCGTTACGGGGAAGCACGCATCTATATGTGGGAAAGATGTAATCAGTTTTACCAGCTTTGATTATCTTGGCCTGACCAGCCATCCAGCGGTTACATCAGCTGCGAAAACAGCAATTGATCAGTTCGGCTGCGGGGCCACAGCAAGCCGTATGGTTGGTGGCAATACCACGCTTCTCAATGCACTCGACAATGCTATTGCAGACTTTATTGGGACGGAGAGGGCAACCGTTTTCCCATGCGGGTTTGGTACCAATGCGTCTGTATTCGGGCATTTATTTAATGCCCAAGACCTCATCCTTTATGACGAATTAGCGCATAAGAGTATTACCGAGGGAGCAATGACCTCGCAGGCGGCCAGTCGTAGCTTCCGGCACAATGACTTTGAACAACTCGATGGCCTCCTTCGAGATATTCGTCATAAATACCGACGTACTGTTGTTGCAATCGAAGGCGTTTACAGTATGGACGGCGATTACCCGGATCTCCCAAAGTTTATTGAAGTGAAACAACGACACGACGCACTTCTCTACATTGACGAGGCGCACTCACTCGGAACAATGGGGAACAACGGGCGAGGAATCGCCGAGTTCTTTGAAATTGACCCAAAAAGTGTCGATATTTGGATGGGGACGATCAGCAAATCTCTTGGATCGGGCGGGGGCTACCTGGCTGGATCTCGTGAACTTATTGATTATCTCGGACTGACAACGCCTGCATTTGTCTTCTCAACGGCGTGCTCACCTCCAAATACTGCCGCTGCGCTTGCTTCACTGCAAACCCTACAGGCAGAACCATGGCGTGTTCGCCAACTTCACGAAAGGTCAGCTCTTTTCCTTTCTTTGGCAAAAGAAGCTGGACTCGACACCGGCCCAAGCCTGAACACTCCAGTGATTCCGATTATTGTTGGCAGTTCTCAAAAAGCTCTCGCTGTTTCACAACGGCTTTTAGCAGCGGGCATTAACGCCCGTCCTATTTTGTATCCTGCTGTTCGAGAATCTGCCGCTCGAATTCGATTTTTTATTACCTGCGAACATACAGACGCAGATATTCATCAAGCTGTCAAAGCGGTCACAGAAGCAGTAGCAACCTGTTAACCTGAGTTTTTTGGTGCCTCGGCAAGTCGCTTTTCAGCTGCTAACGCCGGTTTCCAATAGTAGCCCTCTTTGTTTTCACAATGACACTCAGGGAAATCGGCGATCAATTTTTTAAGAGTGGCCCGGCTCTTCTCATCTTTTCCCTGCTGTGATAGTGATTCAGCAAGAATAAAGAGGCA
>CAXEMW010000048.1:0-16602 GCA_963997395.1 uncultured Planctomycetaceae bacterium | reverse complement strand
GATCCGGGGGATTATTCCGGCGTTTCCGTCAGGTTTTGACCGAAGCGCAGCCAATGCTTATGTAGGATACACTTTTTTGAGTGCCCAAAAACTGTTTTTTGAGAGGTCGAAAAGGAAATGCAGCGAATCGTCAACGTCGTTCTGGTTCTTTCTCTGCTGTTGGCTTCATGGAATACCTTAGAGGCCGCATCGCCCATCCGTGTTATCGCTACGACGACAGTCGTTGCCGATCTGGTGAAGCAGGTTGGGGGTGATCTGGTCGTGGTTGAAAGTCTCATGGCAGATGGGGTCGACCCTCATTCCTATCGTGCAACGCCCCGAGATATCGACAGACTTGTTCGTGCTGATTTGATTGTTGCCAACGGACTTCATCTGGAAGGAAAGCTGGCAGAACTTCTGGAGCGAATTGGCCGGAAACGTCCTTTCGTGGCAGTTGGTAATGCGGTTCCAAAAAATGAATTGCTTTCCATTGGAAATGATCTGTTTGACCCACACATATGGTTTGACGCCAAACTTTGGAGTTATTGTCCATCTGCGGTTGCTGATGCGTTGTCTCAACTCGATTCCAAGGCTGCCTTAGACTACCGCCAGCGAGCTGGAAAGTATTCCAAAGATCTTTTGGAACTTGATAAGAATGTGAAGAGAAAGTTCAAAGAGATTCCTCCGCAACGTCGAGTCCTTATTACCGCCCACGACGCGTTTCGCTACTTTGGTCGGGCATATGGGCTTGAAGTCATCGGAGTTCAGGGAACGAGTACAGAAAGTGAAGCTGGTCTCGCTGACATGAATCAATTGGTCGAGTTGGTTGTCCAACGCAAAATACCAGCAGTGTTCGTTGAGACGAGTGTGTCGGATCGAAATGTTACGGCGTTAATAGAGGGTGCTGCCGCTCGCGGGCATAGAGTCCGTCTCGGTGGACGCTTATATTCTGATGCATTGGGGCCTGCTGGAGGAGGTGGTGATACGCTTGAACGTGCATTACTTGCAAACGTTGACACAATTATCGAGGCACTCCGCGCGACAAGTGCCTCGCAGCGTATTGTGGAGTAGCCACTTTTTATTCTGACATGAGCTCGCTGCGAAAGAGATGAACCCGAATGGCTGGAAAGAACCCGACTCAAGAGGTGCATGCCGCTTATCCAATGTTGGAGTGGCACGATCTCACGGTTGCATACGGGCGTCGTCCAGTCTTATGGAACGTGGACTTTGAAATACAAGACCCCTGTCTCTTTGGGATTATTGGACCAAATGGTGCAGGGAAAAGCACGCTGCTCAAGGCAACGTTGGATCTTGTGCGAAGAGCCGGTGGAACCGTGCGATTCTGGGGGCAAAAGCTCGCTGAAGTTCGTTCAAAAATCGCATATGTTCCCCAGCGAGAAACGGTTGATTGGGATTTTCCAGTCAGCGTAATGGATGTTGTCCGTATGGGTGCGACATCAAGACTTGGCTGGTTTCAACGTGGTGGGAAACGTGAGCGCGAGTTGGCTCGTGCAAGTCTTGATCACGTCGGTCTTGCGGATTTTGCGAATCGGCAAATAGGAAAACTCTCTGGAGGGCAGCAGCAGCGTGTGTTTTTAGCACGAGCGCTTGCTCGCGAGGCTGAAATTTATCTCCTCGATGAGCCCATGGCAGGTGTCGACGCTGGCTCGCAGGAGCAAATATTCAACATTCTTGCCGAACTGCGGGATCAGGGGAAATTAGTTATTGCTGTGCATCACGATATACGTACGGCTGCCGAATGGTTTGATGCAGTCGCTCTTGTTGATATGCGTCTTGTTGCAGCCGGTCCAACGGCTGAGGTGCTTACGCCAGAAAATCTAACGATGACATATTCTGGCCGCCTCAGCATTCTCGATGAAATTGGGGAAGCAGTGGAGCGGGGAGGAAGGACATCATGATCTATCCTGCCGTTGCTATCGCACTCCTTCCATACAACACCCTTATTGTTGCTGCTGGTGTTGCAGCAGTTGGGTGTGCCGCAGGAGTGATTGGTACGTTTGGCGTCCTACGAAAGAGAGCGCTTGTCGGTGATGCTGCAGCGCATGCAACGCTTGTGGGAGTTGCATCAGCCTTACTCATTACAGGGCATCGTGATCTCGCCGTGCTTCTTGTTGGTGGTCTCCTCTCAGCAATATTTGCTATTGTTCTCTTGGTTCTTATTCGAAAGTTTACCCGCACACGTGATGATGCAGCGACTGCGATTGTGCTGAGTGTTTCGTTCGGTCTTGGGATAACGTTGATTTCGGGGATGGTGAGTCGTGGGATTCCTGGAAGTGGTGGCTTGGAGCGATTCCTGCTTGGGCACACCGCATCGCTGACAGCTCATGACGCACTCTTGCTTGGAATTGTTTCAATCATTGGTGTTTTGTGCATCGTGGTCGGCTTGAAGGAAGCGACAATGGTCGCGTTTGATCCAGGTTTTGCTGCGGCGGCCGGATGGCCAGCAGCGACAATAGATCTTGTGTTGATCGCTCTGATTGCGGTGATGGTTGTTGTTGGACTGCCTGCAGCCGGGGCAGTCTTGGTCACGGCACTTGTTGTTATTCCTCCAGCTGTTGCTAGGCAATGGACTGATCGGCTTATTCCCATGCTTGTCATTGCCGGGGCAGTTGGATTACTCAGCGCGCTGGCGGGAGTGGTACTCAGTAGCCTCGCCGTGCAGGTGCCAACAGGCCCGGTTGTCGTTCTCGTGGCGACAGCGCTTTTAATCCTTTCCATTCTCGTGGCACCGTGTCGAGGAATACTGTGGCGGACGCGAGCGGTGAGCGGTATATCCTCTGTGTCGCTTATGGAAACAGAAGTCACCGCAGCCACTCCTCAGGTAATGGAGCGAAAGCTGTGACTATTTTGTCGGCTCACGCGACGTTGACCTCCTGGCTGGAATCCATTGGGCTGTTGCACGGATGGGCGATTGCTACAGCAGCGGTTGTTTCTGCATGCTGCGCAATTGTAGGCACACCCCTGGTTGTCCGTCGCATGAGCTTGCTGGGAGATGCAATCAGCCATGCGGTGCTTCCTGGGCTTGTCGTGGCAGTACTCCTTGGGGCTCAGCCCGGTGGCATCGGTGTACTGTTCGGTGCAACGGCCGCAGCAATGGTGACGGTCTGGTTCACTCGATTTCTGTGTAGCCAGGCAGGACTGTGGGAGGATGCGAGTGTTGGGGTCTCTTTTACAACGCTGTTCGCTGCTGGCGTGCTTCTGGTTACACTGTCCGGTTCGCGCATTGATCTTGATCCTGGCTGTGTGCTTTATGGCATTCTTGAAATGGTGCCTTTTGACACCGTGGATGTGTACGGGTGGGATATTCCAAGAGCCTTTTTGTCCGCGTCATTCGTGTTGTTGCTCGTGAGTTTTGGCATGTGGTGCACATGGCGGTGGCAGCTCTTCACCGCCTTTGATTGTGATGCTGCCAAAGCCGCCGGTGTACCAACTGTTGCAGTGACCACGGGTCTCTTAGTTGGCGTCTCATTGGCCACCGTTACCGGATTTGTAGCTGTTGGCGCTATTCTTGTCGTTGCGATGCTTGTGGTGCCTGCTGCAACTGCGGAGCGATTGGTTCATAGGCTTCACCATGCAGTATGGTTGGCCGTTGTGATTGCTGTGGTTGGTGCTGTTGGGGGCTATCTTCTTGCGTGGAAGCTTGGGACGTCTGCCGCAGGCATGATGGCGGTTGTATTAGGGGTCGAATATGTCATTGCCATCCTTGTTGCTCCTGATGATGGAGTCGTTGCTCGCTTGATTTCGAAACTTGTCTATCTCTGGCGAGTGCAATGTGAAGATCGGTTGGCCTCACTTTGGAGGGCAGAAGAATCAGGGCAAGTGAGACATGAAGACGCATTTGGTGGACTAGTGAATCGATGGTTGTGTGTGAATGGGCAGGTGCGAAAACAGGAGGACGATCTTGTCCTTACTCCACAGGGGCGATTGAACGCGGAAGTCATCGTGCGGTCTCATCGGTTATGGGAAACCTGGCTTGGAAAGCACGTGGACTTACCAGTCGATCACCTTCACCCACCAGCAGAGTGGATTGAACATCATCTCGGGGAACAAATTCGGAAACGCATTGAGAAAGAGCTGGGGAACGAAGACGTTGACCCGCACGGAAGTGTTATTCCGCGGGAAAAAAAGTAACCCATGTCGTACGGTTTCATTGTCTGAGAACCAGGTGATTCGTTTCAGCGTGGCAGGGGCGCTTTGGTTTTCAAAACAGGCCAGGGTCGACAGGCATTGCCGAAGCACCGGGAAGAGTCATGAGCCGTGTATCTCCTACAAACGGTACCAACTGGCTGCCGAATCAGTCCGTTCCTGAGGGAAAGGCCACAAGTTCATGGGTTTATTTGCGTTCACCATCCAGCGAGGGTATAGCCAAGTGATAGCGTGAGCAGTCCTGCGCGTCTAAAAAGAAGGTTTTAGAACCTCCATATTGATGGCATTTGCTGTCGGAATGAGTGGTGAGCGGACTGCCAAAATAACTGTTTATTGGACTAACGCAGTGCACGGAAAAATGATGCAACTTGTGAAGGAACGTTCTCCACGAAATCCAGTGCTAATCGCACTGATCACGATGTCATTGCTGCCGCTGGGGATTCTCGGTGTCGCAATGTATCAGTCGGCACTGGTGGCCATCCGGGGAGCTGCATTCCAACGGGTTGAACTCGCATCTGATCTGATCGCAAATACAGTGAGTCTCGGATACGCGGAACTTGCGGCCGAAATTCAGGTGACGGCCTCTCTTCCTCGTGTTGAAACAAGTTCTGCTGAGTTGATCAAAGGTTTTCGTGAATTCGATTCGAATCCGGAAGATGAAGATCGTGTTCGCAGCGGGCTACTCACGTATTACGCAGCAGCAGTCGATGAAAATTCAGATGAAAATTCGGTCGAAGAAGCGCAACAGAATGATGCCCTGAAAGCCAATGCAATTGTTCAAGGACTACAAGGTCCTGGGCTGTTTCTCCATGATCTTTACGTACGAAATAATCCAAATGGAGTCAGCAGTAAAAGTCTATTAGACGACGCTGGCGACGGTTCGTCGTACTCTGCTGGTCATGTTGAACTCCATCCAGTCATGCGGAGGATAAAGCAGCGGTTGCGGCTCTACGATGTTTTACTCGTCGATGCAAATACCCGAAACGTTGTGTACAGCGTGAATAAAGGTCGTGATTATGGTGTAGGGTTTTCGTCAAATGTGCTAGAGCGAAGCGGTCCTCTTGACGCTGTAGACACACTGCTTGACGGATCTGTTAAAGACGGTTTTACCTGTGTCGATTACACAGCGTACGCGCCAGCAGGAATCCCTGTTCTCAGTCTCGCTACGTTGGTTCAGAGTGAAGGCGATGTATCTGGTGTGCTGCTTTTTCTTGTTTCATTCGATCAACTGGATCGAGCAATTTCAAAGGGTAATACAGCCTCGGGTGGCGTTTCGTATGAAGTGTATGGGGACAAATGGGCGAGAGCGACCGGCGGAGAATTTCCGGATGTAAAGGGTCGTCTTTTTGTTTCTGACGAATCGCAGCAAAAGTTCGATGTTTTTACAAAATCGAAGAGCGTTCCATCAGGCAATGAGGAGAAATCCCGAGCCTTACTGTGCTCTGCTTCAGTGAAGACAATTTGTCCGCAGGCAGTCGATTCAGATATTTCCTGGATGCTCGTTGCGACAACGCCAGAAGCAGATGTTACGGCGGCAGCGTTTGCTGTCAAAGTATTCGGACAGACGGTTTTCGGAGCCACTGCTGTTGCAATTCTTTTGTCGGCATTCATTCTCGCTCGCTTACTCACGAAGCGTCATGCAGAGCAACTTAGGCTTGCTGAAATGGTTACGAATACTTCTGTACAACTGGTTCAGGCTGATACAGAACTTGAAGTTGTGTATCTGAATCCAGCCACAGACCAGGCACTGAAGCTTCACCCCGATATTGGTGTTGAAGGTATCGGTGTCACGCTGTCAGAACTTTTCGGACAACAATCCGAAGATTTTGAATTCATGAAGGATCCAGCCAGTCTGCCACAGGCAATCCAGATTCACTCTGGCAGTGAGGAGCTGGAACTCCACGTGTCTGCAATTGAGGGTCGTCACGGTGAATTTCTTGGTCCAATGGTGACCTGGAGCATTGTGACAGAAAAGGCCCGTGCAGAAGAGCGAGAGCGAAAACTGTCTGAGCAGATAATGGCTTCAAAAGATTCTCTTGAGAAGTCGCAGCGAGTCTTGCAGCACGGTGTCGACTCCCTTTCCAGTATTTTTGAAGCTGCTTCAGCTGGTGATCTCACCAGAGAGGTTGCTCTTGAGGGGAGTGACCAACTTGCAGCGTTGGGTCGCAATGCTCGTGACATGCTCAAGAATCTTCGTGAAGTTATTTCAAAAATCGCCGCTGCCGCGGAGCAGCACGGCGAGGGGTCGCGGATGATAGCAGACAGTGCGGCCAGCCTGAGTGAGGGAGCGCAGAATCAGGCGGCTAGCATTGAAGAGATTAGTTCTGCAATGGACGAGCTGGCGACGTCGATTGTCGATGTTTCAGGGAATGCTGCTAATTGCCAGAAGGAAGCAAATAAGACAGTGAATCTTGCGCAGGCTGGCAGCCAGGCAGTTCGTGATGCAGTGGACTCCATGAAAGCGATTCACAGTTCTTCTGAACAGATTCGTGACATTATTACCATCATCAGTGACATCACTTCCCAAACAAATCTACTCGCTCTAAATGCCGCGATTGAGGCTGCACGGGCTGGTGAACATGGCCTTGGCTTTGCCGTTGTTGCCGAGGAAGTTCGCAAACTTGCCAATCGTACAAGTGAAGCTACCACAGATATCACACAGCTCATTAATGAGTCGTCTTCAAGAATCCAAAAAGGTGCTTCGCTTTCCGAGATTGTCGGTGGATCACTTGAGTCAATTGTGACAGCCGCTGATACGACAGCAAATGCGGTTGGTGAAATTGCAATGTCGAGTGAGTCGCAGGCAAGAAACGCTGCAGAAGTGAAGCGAACAATCTCATCGGTGTCACAGACGATTGAAAGTAACGCAGCGGCATCAGAAGAACTCGCCGCAAGCTCAGAAGAACTTGGTGCACAGGCCCAGGGGCTATGGGAATTGGTCAGGCAGTTTAGGCTCTAGTGCATTTCTTGAAAAATCACTGTTTTCGGTCGCCACACACCAGGCCGAACCTGCTCCTCGTCGTGGCACAGGTTGCTAGGCACGCTGAAAATGAAAATTTCTGGTTGTCAGTTCGTCAAGAACGGCATCGTTTTTACCGAATGTCTTCTGTACAGTCCGATGAATTATTTTTTGCCTCCCGAGCACCTACATAAAAGATCTCATGTCCGAGTACGCCCATCTTGATTTTACGACGTGGTCTTCGAAGGCTGAACTTGTGGGTGACGTTGCTGAAGTACTTTCACCTCAATTGTTGCAGCAGTATCCCGGTACGTCACTCAAGCGGCCGGGCTATGTTTTTCGAGATGGCCTCGATAACTCCTATCGCTCCTTCATTATCTCAGATGATGACCGCAAGTGGTGGAGCATTCTGTGGACTGGTGATCGGGTGCAGGCTGACAATCTGCTCGATGTTGCTATTGATGTCTGGCAGTCACGCCTTCGTAACGTTCTTGACCAATCGTGACATTCTGCCGTCACAGGCTCTTTTGTTGGTCAACTCTTCTCAAGACGACGGAGTAGTTTGATGTTGCGGATATCGTTTTTTGGGTCAGGCTTGCCGTCATCGCCCTCTTTTGGGGTCTCGAGAATAAAGGGAACTGTTTTGAGTTTCGGGTGAGTCACAAGCAGTTTGAAGGCGGCGCGTCCGATCTCGCCCTGACCGATACCCTCGTGGCGATCGACGTGTGAACCCAGCTCGCGTTTGGAGTCATTAGCGTGAATAACCTTAAGTCGGGAAAGACCGATTGTGTTGTCGAATTGCCGAATAGTGTCGTCAAGAGATTTTTTTGGTTGGAGCGGATACCCAGCGGCAAAAACATGACATGTATCAAGGCAGACGGCAACACGTTCCCGGAGTGATTTGATTTTGTCGATGCGATGAAGCATGGCCGCGATTTCCTCGAACGTATCACCAAGGCAGGTGCCTTGGCCGGCTGTAGTTTCGATGAGAATACCACTGCTGAGTTTCTTGGTTTTGCGTAATGATTCTATAATCCCATCAGCGGCACGGTTTACAGCCACTGTACGATCTTGTTCCCCGGCTGCCCCTGGGTGCGCCACCACCCACGGAATCCCAAGAAGGTCTGCTCGTTCTAATTCTGTCACGAGTCCTTGTATTGATTTCTTCCGGAGGGTGTCATCTCCAGATGCTGGATTAATCAGATACGAATCATGCGCAATGACAAGTTTGAGGTTGGCCTTGCTTACTGCTTCTCGGAAGGCCGTAGCAATCTCCTGGTCGATGGGCTTTACAGCCCACTGATTAATGTTGCGGGTAAATATCTGCATGCAGTCGCAGCCAGTTTCAGTTGCCCGCTCGACAGCTTTGGGCAGCCCTCCGGATATTGATTGATGTGCTCCAAAGGGGCGAGCCGAACGTGTACTCGAGGACGATGTGCGTGTTAGAGAGGGCTTTTTCTTTGCTACTTTTGGCATCGTGTTTCTTTGGGTAAGAATGAAATATGGGGGGAGTTGCTCGTTGAGGACATTCTTCTTTTGCCCCTTGATCAAAGGAAGTTTACACTGTGAACAGGGCGGTCGCGTTTCAAAGCATCGTTCCAGCACGAAGGGAAAATCAAATGGTCCCAGTTCTATCATTTCTTGTCATTGTGCTCGGTCTTGCAACAGGTCTTATGCTCACTGTTATGGTTGTTCGTCCTGTTCAAGCAGCGAGACGAGCGGAGAGGCTTGCGCGTATTCAACGGGATTTTCGTCGTCAAAGAGAACAGCTTGAGGCAAAATTTATTGATGAAGCAGCTGCAAGTGGAAAGCCTCGTGGTCTGAGATGGTCGGATGTCGCTTTTGATGACGACGTCATGTATGCTCGCGATCGAAAGACTGGCGGGCTGAAAGCTCTTGTCGCTATAGAAGTTTGCTTCGAGGCCATTGAGGGCGGTGGCATGGAGGAGGTTGAGGCAGTGTCGAACGTTCGAGCGGCAACAGCTGAGTTTCTTCATGATGGTGAGCGTTGGTTTACCAAGGGACGAGTGTTCTTCAATCTTGGGCCAAAAGGACTTATTCGGTACCTGCATGCTGATCTTGAATCCGTTGACTGCGGGGTGCCAGCGGAAACGAATCCGTCAGCAACGAAACCATCTGCGATATAGCGCAGGCGTAAGACGTCGTATGCAGTCGTAGAAGATAGGCGAACAGCGAGGACTTTGTGTCCCCGTTCAAGGAAAAACACTGTGAATCATCGGCCTGTAAAGTCGCAGTTTCCCATTCTCGAACAGCATCGTGTTCAGACTGTGATCCACTGACGCCACGGGCCGATATATCTAGCAGGGTTGATTTCAGGGTCGTTCGCTGACAGGTGGTGGGGGTATGGACAGGCCGGTATTCAGGTTGTTCTTTGATCGAAATTGGTGCCTTCTTGTGCTGGCGTCAATGATGGCTTTACCGTGTTCCTTTGCGGCTCAAACTGCGCCAACGATTCGGGAGCCTGCAACAACGCAGAAAGAGCGATGTGCTGCTGCGGATGGGTATCTGTCTGATAGTTGCGAATATTGGCAAGCCGCCAATCGCATGAGAACGGACTGTTCGCATCTTACTGTTGAAGCCTATTACGCTGCCGCGGAAGCTGCCTGGAATGCTATTTGGACTGCACCGGAGTCTCCAGCCGTTGTCGAAGATGCCACAAACGCCTATGGCGATGCACTTGTGGGGCTTTTGCAAACAGCACGAGAGCAGGGGCGGCTTCAGCCCGGAGGCCTCTGGATCGGGTCACGCTATAAGCCAATCCGAATCCCAATCGTTCTCAAGGGTTTGCCGATTTCTACATGCAACATTGAGAGCATTGAGCCATTTCAACCGCCGAAAGACAAACGGCTTTCTCGCAGATACTTTCGGCCGGGTTTTGGTCTGCCGGTTACTGTTCGTGTGAAGCCTGGTCCTGAAGGAACGATTGATGGCGACTTTGATCCACCACGGCTTTCTCTGACAGCGACAGCAGTCCTGCGATTCAAAGTTCCAGGGAACGAAAAACCAATACAAAAGTTTGCCGGTCCGTTAGCAAGAGAACGTGCTCCTGCAGTGCTTGACCTCGTTGATCCCCTGGCGGTGTCTGGTGTTCACATTGGTGCTGCCCACCCTCCACTGGCAGTGGATCTCAGTATGCCGATGCTTGACATGCTCGACGGTATGCCTGACTCAGGATTAGAAGGCTTTGTTCTGCCATTCGAGGGCGGGGTTACGGAGCCTCGATTGGAGTTCCTGCAGCCCCATGTGAAAGGAAAGATACCAGTTGTATTCATCCATGGGTTAGCCAGTGATGAAGGCACCTGGTTTGACATGATCAATGATTTGCGATCGTGTCCACTATTCCAACGATATTATGAGCCATGGGTGTATCATTACCCAACCGGAGCGTCCTTTCTTCCAGCGGCTGCTGTCTTGCGTCAGAGCCTCACAAGGGTTGTACGAGAACTGGATCCCAATGGTGAGGATAGACAGTTACAGAATCTCGTACTGGTAGGGCATAGCATGGGTGGTTTGCACGCAAAACTTCAGGTTGTCACTTCGGGAAATCATTTCTGGAATGCCATGGCAACAGTGCCATTTGATACGGTACGTATGACATCAGAGGTACGGGCTAAAGTTGCTCCCGCGCTTTTCTTTAAGCCGGTTCCATTTGTAAAACGGGTGGTTTTCATAGCAACTCCACACCAGGGTTCATCACTCGCTTCGTTGGGTCTTGGGAAATTGGCTTCCCTAACAATTGAACGACCTGCTGAACTGACTGCGATTCACGATCAATTAGTAGCTGACAACCCCGGTGCCTTACGGCCTGCGTTTGAAGAGTCTCTCCCAACAACGATCGACGTGCTTACGCCGAACTCGCCCCTTCTCGATACCTTGTATCATCTCAGACCTGCTTGTTGGGTTTCAATTCATAACGTCATTGGTGTAGCTCACCATACGCTTCGTGGCGAGAGGACAGACTGCGTTGTCTCAGAGTCGAGTGCGCGACATTCAGGGGCAATAAGTGAACTTGATGTCAAGGCAACACACACAGGTATTCACCATAAATTGACGACAGTCGCTGAGATCGAACGAATTTTACGGCTCCATCTTGTAGAGTCTGGGCTTCGTACAGCCAGCAACTAATGCAATGAGGCTGGCATGGTATTGCAAACATGCGAACGGTCGCTTCAAAGTCCTCTTCGCAGTTTCATGCTTTGCAAAAGTAGCCCGCTTCCCGAAGCTCATCTTTTATAGTTGGCCCCGAACTCTCAGTAGGAAATCATTAGGGTGTTACGGGAACGGCAAGAGATGCAAATTCTTGAACTGGTGAACTCACGAAAGCAAGGATCGTTTTGTACGAATGAAACGTTTTTATGTACGAGTGTCGCGTTTCATTATTTATGAACATGAATTTTTGACAGAAAGGCTTTAATTGCAATGTATTACCGGGATTATTTGGAATAAAATTCGAGTGGATTTGGGGAGATGAATTATTACTTCATGGAGTTCTTGCTATGAATGATCTAAATAAACAATTGGCAAGCCGGAAAGCATTCACGCTTATCGAGCTACTTGTGGTTATCGCTATCATCGGTGTTCTTGTTGGCCTTCTTTTGCCGGCAGTGCAACAGGCGCGAGAGGCTGCGAGAAGAAGTCTTTGTACGAGCAACCTGAAGCAGTTAGGGCTCGCGCTTCATAATTTTGCCGATACAAACGTGGAACGATTTCCAGCTCAGAACGGTGGTACGTGCTGTTGGACAAAGGGGCTTAATTGCAATAATTCAAACAACGCAAACCGTAGAAGTGTTTTTCTTGAACTTCTGCCGTTCCTCGAAGAAGCCTCAGTGTATGAAAAAATGATGTCTGGCTATGGCGGTCGCACCTCAGGCGGTGTGTATCCGTGGTGTCGTTGGGATGATGTATGGAATGTGTCTCCTGCGGCATATCGTTGCCCGAGTGATCCGGCAGATGGATGGGAAGCCGGCCCAAAGAATCCACGGCAGTCCGGGAATTACGTTGCCTGTACGGGTGACAATGTGCACCAGCACAATGGTCGCGGTACGGTTGGCAACTGGAATGCTGAGACGGGTAGGGGCGTGTTTTTTCCTGCCACGTATGATTCGAATAGTAAGATTTCCTCAACTGGCTGCAAGTTTGCAAAGATTACGGATGGCCTTTCCAACACAATTGCTTTGAGTGAAGTGAGGCACCATCTTGAAACGAGCGGTGCTCCTACTGCAGCTGGAGCAAAAGACAGCATTTTTCAGTACGAGGCGGTCGGTATCGCAGGCATAAGAAATAATCCAAGTCTGTGCCTTACGTATAACTCGGGCGGGTATCTGCCTGCCGGAACGACTAGGAAAGGCAAACGAGGAAACTGCTGGCGAGATGGACAGATTGGTCGGTCAGGATTTAACACGGTTCTGCCACCGAACTCTCCATCCTGTTCGCAACAGAACAACCGGAATGCTGATGCAACAACTGTTGTCTACCCGCCAACAAGTGGGCATCCAAGCGGAGTTGTTGTCGTCATGGCTGATGGGGCGACAACGTTTATCAACGACACTATCGATTACAACGGTGGGTCTGCTCAAGCGCCTCGAAGAGACGCAACGGGTGCAAGTCCATATGGTGTCTGGGGAGCAATGGGAACCAGGGCCGGTGGGGAATCTGTTTCCCAGCCGTAATTGGCTTTCTTCGTTTTTTAGCTGATAGGATCGATGATCGATCCTATCAGCTTGTTTGTGTTTCTCAGGTATGCCAGAACAATTGGAAAGTGAGATGGATTGTGGAAGTCAAAATTTTCAGAACACGAGGCTTGCTGCTGATCACGGCGTGTGTTCTCAGTCTGGCCTCAGGCTGTTCTCGAGGGCGGCAGTATCCCCCAACACATTCTGTCAGTGGAGTGGTTACGATTGATGGTCAGCCAATTGCAGATGCGATTGTTTCTTTTTTGCCCGACGATGGTCAAAATCCGGCGAATGGTTCAACAGATGCTTCCGGGCGATATGAACTCACATCGTTTACTCGTGGTGATGGTGCAATGGAGGGTTCATTTCGGGTGACGATAGTCAAATATGAAAAAGAGGGTGAAGACAAACCTGCAGTGAGTGCAGAGGAGCCAGCAGCAGAAGCTGAGTCCGAGGAAACAGGAAACGAAGACTACGTGCCGGCAGGTATGGTTGTCTCACAATATGACACTGGTCCAAAAAACCTTTTACCAAAGCAGTATGCGGACCAGCAGGAAACGCCTTTGACTGCTGCTGTGCGTCCAGAAGAGAATTTAATCGACTTCAACCTGTCCAAGTAAATCAGGTATTTGAAATGGCTGAAGACCGGCTGTTACGCCTGAGGAATTAGTTTTTCGTACTCATCAACAGTGACATTGTCACGGCATGCCTGAATAATCTGTCTTCCCAGCGGATCAAGCTCATCGTGATCAAAATGGTCAAGATGTGTCAGGAAGAATGTACGAAGTATATCCGCGCCTTTGTCGTAGGCTTCGGTGCCAACTTCTGGTTGCTTTGAGACATCGAAAAACATTGTGCCGATTGTCTGACCCTCAACCTGCATGGACTCCCGGTGATGGCCAAGAAGAGAGCATCTTGCCGCCTTCAGTTCAGCTGGACGGAAGGTGGCTGATCCTCGTCGGGCAAGATATTCACGCGCGACCCACTGTGGTGCGAAGCCTGTTTTCCAGCAGCCAATGTGTTGGTTTGGAATCAGAACAAAAAGCGTGCTGGCAGTCTCTCGGATCTGGTTCAGAAGTATGTTTGCCTGATCAACCCTTCTGCCTGTTGCAAATGGCCAGTAGGAACCAACACCTTCACTTTGCATGCCACCCTCATCCACAATTGATGGATTGCCATGGCCGCGTGGTGCCACAAGCCTCCAAAGCCATGCCAGTGCGGGTGGAAGGACATGGAACAGTCCGATGATGCCGTATGTTGGGTTCTCCCGTGTGCATGGTGGGCAGCGAACGCCGAAACTTCTGATGTCAACAGAAACGGGTTCGTCCACAACATCACTGACGTACTCGCGAGGCATGACGACTCGTGGGTTCGGGCAGCGTTTTCCCGGCTCGTCTTCGGTGTGCTCCCAAATGAGTGTGGTGGCGTTTGGTTGGGCCTTCAGATTGAGAAACAGCAGCGGTCCCGGAGGAGAAATCGTGAGTTTTTCAAGTTGGGGATCAATGCCGTACTCTTCAATGTGATTCACACGGATAAACCACGCGCTTTCTGCATCCATCAATGCAAGCGAGCCGGGTCGAGAGTCTTCACCCTTCAGTGTTGGGTGACACAGAGCCATGTCGTCAGTCACCGGGTGCAGTTCGCAGCCTCGAGGGAGAGCAAGAGAACGGGAGTCATGGGTCACGGTGTTGGTTGCTAATTTGAGCTGACCGTCAGCTTCGCGGTGCATATGTTCGAGCATCTCACTTTTGCCACCACCGCTTGCTCCTTCATGCATGATTGTCGTGACATTTTCGTACGGAGTCACAACTTGCACTGTTGAGCAATGAGCTGTAGTCCATGGCGTTTCTGCCCGTTCACCCATGGTCAGCAGCATCCCATAGACACCTTTCTTCGCAGAAGGCCCTGGGTAGAGGTTATAGCTGAACAGTTCATGAAGGCTCGTGCTGTCATCAAAGCGGCGATTGTGAACGACTACTTGTTTGCCGTCAAAGTGTGTGTGGCGAAATGGTGGAGCGACGTAGACAACAGCCTCGTGATAGTAGTTGTCTGCCTGATCGAGTACTTCTTGGACGGGAGTGATGCCCTGCAGCAGTGCTAATCCGAGAGCAAAGAATCCGGCATTCGCTGGACAGATCGCGACTGCGTCGAGTGGCTTGTCCGGTACGCCGGACTTAAAGAAAAAGCAACCGATTGGTTGCGTTTTGAGCCATTCGATGGTTTCATTCCGAAGGCCATCAAACTCCTGCCCAAATCGTTTTGAAAAAGTAGGTTTGTCCGTGTTCTGGTCGTCAGCAATGACCATACATTCCGGGTCGCGACGTCGCATGTATGCGTCAAGATAATTCGCTGCGATACCATTCGTGGCTCGGCAGACCTTTACTTCTGGAACAAAGCCGCGGTCAGGCACGTCATACCCAACGGTATAGAAACCATCCGCGCTACACTCCTCAGGCGGGGCTGCTGCCGCAACAAGCTCTTCAACAGAGTTGAAAAGAGTGAGTTGTCCTGCTGCATCAGCGGCCTCCAGGATTGACATGGTTGTCGAGGAAAGAGAGAGGCCGGGGAGTCGTGATATAGGCATATGTCTTGTGGTGGTTTCTGGTCAATCGGGTGGTGGGAAACGATGCCGCCTGTCTCATTGCTGTGTTTAGCCAAGTATAAGACTTTTTTTCCGGTGTGAATGAGTATCAGCTCGAAAACCCGGATTGACGCGTGTGTTTGTAAGTTTTGGGTGAAAAAAGATAGAAAACATAGCAGTGTGCCGTCTGCCAGCCGATGTTTGTCCGTTTTAGAAAAGCTGGATGTGGCTTCAGTTATCAGCGCAAAAAGAAATTGTTTGTAATGAATGTATCACCACGATTACTCCTTGTGCGACGCGGTCGAGAGGAAGAATCGGTTCACTGTGGCCGAGCCGTTGTTGCAACCGCAACGGGTGAAACAGTGCTGGCGATTGGTGATGTTGAGGCACGTGCCTTTCCTCGCTCGGCTATCAAGCCGTTGCAGGCTCTACCCCTTGTTGCGAGTGGGGCTGCCGAAACATTTGGTCTTACCGATGCCGAGATTGCACTTGCGTGTGGATCTCACGTTGGATCGCCGCTACACGTAGCGACAGCACAATCAATTCTTGGAAAAATAGGTTTATCATCGAACGCACTTGAGTGTGGTGTGCACTGGCCGCTTGAATCTGGTGAGGCTCGGGCACTTGCGGCACGTGGAGAAGAACCAACAGTTCTTCACAATAACTGTTCAGGCAAGCATTGTGGGTTTTTGGCAGTTGGTGCATGTCGTGGGCTTGACGTGGCTGGTTACACAAAAGCCAGTCACCCAATCATGCGTGAAGTGACCGATGCAATCTCTTTACTGACTGGTGTAACTCTTGATGAGGCACAGGCGTGTATCGATGGGTGTGCGATCCCGGCTTTTTCAATGCCGCTTGTTTCAGTTGCCACAGGTTTTGCTCGTCTGGGTACCGGAGATGGGTTGTCGCCGTTGTTGGCACGTTCTGCTGAACGCATTCGGACAGCAATCGTGCAAACCCCACTCATGATTTCTGGAGAAGGGAGGGTCGACACCTGCATCACAGCGGAGTGTCACGGTGAAGTCTTTGTGAAGTCTGGAGCAGAGGGTGTCATGGCTGCGTCGATACCAGCGATCGGTTATGGGCTGGCGGTCAAGATCGATGATGGTGCCCAGCGTGCCGCAACGGCTGTCATGGCAAATCTTCTTTTACAGGTGCTTCAAAAGCATGGAATCGGTACCGCAAATGCCATCGAGGCGCTCACGGGGCACGCACGTTTTCAA
>CAXEMW010000047.1:0-16786 GCA_963997395.1 uncultured Planctomycetaceae bacterium | reverse complement strand
AATTAAATCATCCAATGGATCGATTGATGGGGCTTGCCCAAGAATACTTGTAAGTGCAGCAGCCGCGTTAACTCTCCCTCCAGAAACTGTTTTTCCATCTAGACTTTGGAGCGTATCGACTGTGCCAAGTATTGCACTGCTCACCTCGGTTATAGAAATTCCAGGTTTCGCAGCATGAAGAAGTCCGACGACTCCTGCAACATGAGGAGCTGCCATAGATGTGCCACTAAAAGAGCCATACGAATTTCCAGGAAGTGTTGAATAAATTGATACTCCGGGTGCTCCTACATCGACTGTAGTGGCTCCGTAATTTGAAAAACCAGCCAGGTTGTCATTTCGGTTCAATGCGGCAACTGAAATAACATTTGGGGCATCGTAGTTCGTTGGGTAGCTTGGGTTTGTGTCGTTGTTGCTTCCTTGGTTTCCAGCTGCTGCAACAAACATGATCCCCTGGTCGTTGGCGGCTTCAATAGCACGATCGAGCGTTCGAGAATAACCGCCCCCACCCCAACTGTTATTTGTGGCTACAACATTAATGCCAAAATCACGTTTCAGCATGGTGGCGTAATTAACTGCCGCGACGGCATCACTCGTCCACCCACTCCCGTCGTCACCAAGAAAACGAAGTGGTAAAAGCGAAACTTCCCAGTTGACACCAGCAATACCCGAGTTGTTATTTCCAACAGCCCCGATAGTGCCAGCGACATGAGTGCCGTGCCCATTTCCATCATTGGGCGTATTGTCGTCATCATAGAAGTCCCAGCCATTCACGTCATCGATAAATCCATTGCCGTCATCATCAATTCCGTTGTTGGGTGTCTCCCCAGGATTCACCCAAATATTTGCAGCAAGGTCAGGATGGGTGATGTCGACGCCAGAGTCGATGACCCCAATAACAACATCTCGCGATCCTGTTGTAATTTCCCATGCCTCTGGTGCATCTATGTCCGCATCTGTCGTGCCTCCAGATTGCCCGTAATTATTCAATCCATAAAGTCGCCAGAGCGATGGGTCGTTTGGCGTTTTCTGTACCTGGATAGGAAGATCCGGTTCAATGAGGAACTGCTCGTGGTTGTTCCTGGCCCAATTGACGACGTGAGAGGAGTCGATTCCGGATGTTTGCAGTCTGAAGAAAGACGTGCCAATGGGATCAGCATGCCATCCGGCATTGCCTCCAAAGTTCGTCAGGCTTTGGCAACTTCCTTCACTTGATAATTCATTGTTACCGAGCTTGTGTACGATCCATCGTTCTGACGTAAGTTCACCACGAGCGACTGCTTCCATGGCAGCACTCGTGAATTGGTCGAGAAGTGGTGTCGCAGTAAAGGCATAGCGGCGTTCAAGTAACTCTGCTGCAATGAGGGAATCAGATCGATTTCTCTCTGATCGAGTGCGGGCTTTGCGGAGCTTTCGCATGGCTACCTCCGAGTGATCGGTGATACGGCCGAGCGGTCGCGTCTGCCCCTAACGGCCGCAATAGTAGCCAGTGGCTCCCCGTCTTCAAGGAAAATGTTTTTTTAAAGACAGGAATCTACGTGCTGGATGAGTAAAGTGTTGTAGAAGTCGAGAGGAATTGTTTTTTTGCACAGATAGAAAGACGAAATGCAGAATTCACAGTGAGCATCATTTGATGAGGGACATTTGGGAAATGTTGTTTGCGACTGTTTCTTTGAGTTCGGTTTACGCCTTTACTGTTGAATGATTTGAATGCTCTTCTGTGTCTCACGCGAAAGTCAGATCTTTTTTTGGCTATCTCGTCGATATGCATGAAAGAGCGTTTGCGTGTCAGCGTGCACACACCACGTTTCTATTTTGGTGATACGTGCTCGTGAAGCTCGCAGGCACACGATTAGACGGAATTGTTGTGCAGGCCGAGAAAGTCGAAGACTGTTTCTAGAGGGCATCATGAATCCGGAGTTCTTGGGAATGGTTTCGTAACGACAGCTATGCGATGATTGCTCTTTTTACGGCACTTCTGAGTGGCCGAAGTTGCGAAAGTGCCGTTGACCGTCGTGATCCCTCGCGTCTACCCTCTGGATTGAGAGAAGTAGGCTGATTGGAGGCATCTGCTAGGAGGCTATAGGCGTCTTGGCCGACTGGCTCGCTATGGTCGAAAGAGCTAGTTACTGTCACGCAAAGTCAGGGTGAGGACGTGCCAACAATTTCTATCGATTCTCCACGATTTCTCATCTCGCGTATGAGTGCCATTGGTGACACGGTGCTCACGCTGCCGGTTGCCTGTGCGTTGCGGGAACGGTTCCCGAAAGCGTTTATTGGCTGGGCTGTTGAAGAAAAGTCATCAGCTATGGTGGTTGGGCATCCGTGCATCGATCAAGTCTTTACGTTGCCGCGGGGCTGGTTTCTCTCTCTGAAGAAATGCAAGTCCCTTCGTGATGAGTTGCGAGCGCAACGGTTTACGGTGAGTATCGATTGTCAGGGAAACACCAAGAGTTCGCTCGCCTGCTGGCTATCAGGTGCCAGGCACCGTATTGGGTGTCGTGGGCAATACGGTACCGAATTAAGCCCGTACTTGAACAATATTCTTGTGACACCAGAGCGGCCACATCTCACTGATCGTTGTGTCGAGTTACTTGCTCCAATTGGTCTCACGAATCCTGAGATTGATTGGCAACTTCCTCGCAATGAGGGGGCTGAACATGCTGCAGCAAGGCTGTTGGCAGACCTTCCGCTACAGGGCCCGTTTGCGATTATTAACCCAGGTGCGACGTGGGAATCCAAGTTATGGGAGATGGATCGCTTTGCTGCTGTCGCTCGATACCTCGGGGAGCGGCGTGGGCTCAAGTCACTGGTAGTCTGGGGTAGCAAGCAGGAGTTGGGTTTTGCGAATCAGATTGTGTCCGCGGCTAATGGGCATGCGGTGCTAGCACCACGAACAAGCTTGCAAGAACTTGTGGCAGTTTTGCGTCAGGGTACGATCTTCGTCAGTTCTGATACTGGTCCGCTGCACATGTCAGTTGCCGTGGGTACACCGAGTATTGGTTTATATGGTGCAACCCGTCCAGCCGATTGTGGTCCGTATGGATCGCCACACATTGGGATCCAAGAGCGATATGAAAGTGGCTCACGAAATGCACGTCGCAAGGCGGATAATTCAGCCATGCGAGAAATATCGGTTGAACGAGTCTGTTCTGAATGTGATCACGTGCTTGATGCCTCGTTGCGTACGGTGGCATGAGAGTGATCAACAGTCTTTGTAGGCTCTTCTTCGTAGCGGCAATGGCGAAAAGAATAGTGCGTGCGAGTTCCTATTCCCGAGAATCGTGTCGTGCGGCTATCATTTCGTAGTGTTCAATCAGTCGATGAAAGGAATCTGTAATGTCGATGCTTAATCTGGAGTCGTTTCGTGACACGTCGCTGACGAGTGATCCATACGAATATTTGGTACTGCCCGGTTTTGTGCGGGCTGATTGTCTCAAACGAATCGAAGCAGATTTCCCAAAGATTGAGCAAGGAGGGAGTTTTCCACTTGCTTCATTAACTTTTGGGGACGCATTTGGCGAATTAAGTGATGAACTGCTTGGGGAGAGTGTCAGAGCTGCTTTTGCTGAAAAGTTTGGATTAGACCTTGCTGGTCGGCCGGCGACGTTAACGGTTCGTGGGCGGTGCAGGTCGAAGGATGGAAAGGTTCACACGGACAGTCGATCGAAACTGATCACGGCACTGATTTATCTGAATGATGACTGGTCAGGGGACGGCGGGCAGCTTCGGCTATTGCGATCAAATAGTATCGAGGATGTGATTGCTGAAGTGCCACCGCACGCAGGAACGTTGATCTGTTTTCGGAATCGTGAGAATGCGTGGCATGGCCATACCTCCTACGAAGGGCCTCGCCGCGCGTTGCAACTCAATTGGGTTGTTGATGATGCTGCTGCTCGAAAATCTGAAAGACGTCATGGTCTTTCAGCACGTTTAAAGAGCTTGAGTCGGTCTCTCTTCTCTCGTACGTAGACTAGGCGATGCATGATCCGGAAGAGGAGGCACATTTCTCACGGTGCATCTCAACGATTTCATAAAAGACTTCGTTTGCTGTTTCGATTCGCTCGAGTCTTGGGATTGTGAACAGGTTTGCTCCCCGGGTCGAGTTTTGCCAGCTCAAGTATGAACGGTGTGAGCTGCGATCGACGCTATCTTTCGAAACGAAAACTCGCTGGTGCAGAATTATTTCACTGAAGGAAATACTTAGTAAAGGATGCCTTTGCCTGATTCACTGATATTTAAAGTGGGCGCATGGAATCGCTGGTTACTTCTTCTTCGCTTCCCACAATGAAACATTGCGAAACTGGGCCCCTTCGCCCCCGGCGATAAAACCAATCCGTCCCTTGCGATCTGCGAAACGTGGGTGTTTCGCTTTCAATATGTGGTCATCAATACGAGCGAGGAACTGACTTCCCTGAACTTCGATCACAAACGTGTGCCAGGTGTTTGTGTCAACCGGGACGTCAATCTTGGTCAGGACTTCTGAGCGGGTTTCCTTGGAGATGCCAGTCATCTTCTGAATCCAGATCGATTTTTTTGTGATCAAGACTCGCCCCAGATGAAGAGGGGGCTGGTTGGAATCACGCGTGATCACGCCGACCTGGTGAGCGTCGCCCAATTTAAACTCACCACTGATTACAAAATCATCTAAATCGACTATCTGATCGCAACCGGCAGCATGACCTTTCGGTCGTTTCTTGCTGGGTGGTTCACTAATGCCATAGGCTGCACCATCTACGATCTTCCAGTCACCGAGGACAGTAGCCCAGCCTGTTGTGCCACGCTTCTTTTGAGTGCCAACGGAGTCTTCTCGATCGAACTTCTCAGTTGCAATCAACTTGCCTGGTTTCACCAACTTTGTGGCAGGCGGGGTCGGTTCGTCAGCGAACGTAGGGTGCGCGAAGACGAAAAACAGTAAGGACAGCGTGAGGCGTTTCATAGTGAAGGATCGCTTTCAGAAGATCGGTACAGCGAAGGAACCAAAGATTTCCTAATCATACTCGAAGGGATCGCTTGACCCTCAGAATTACCTCACAGGATCGGACATTCACACGGCTCTAGGGTCTGATAGACTCTGAGAGAGTCCGTTTCGGAGGGTATGCGAATTGGCCAGCGGTCTGACTCGAAATCAGATGCCCAGCAATGGGTTGAGGGTTCGAATCCCTTGCCCTCCGCTTGCGTGATCGTACGGATAGGTGCCGTTCCCCTCTGAGAGAAGGCACTGCCATGAGGCAGGAAAGGCTTATTTACTTGCGTCGTCTGGTGGAGAATGGCTCTCCGTTCGGTCAATAACAAGAGGATCCCGTGACGTGAGGTCACTGATCCGAAGAGACGCTTTACCAGCCAGCAGATCGTCAATGAGGTCTCCAACAACCTCTGCCCGCCACCCACAGAGGAGTGCAGGTGGCGTGTCGCCTTTGCCATGGCCAAGTTTGTAAGCGAGGAGTTCTCGCATATCACTGGCTGTGCCAACAAGTGAAGGAGCAATCTCAAGCTGGCGACAAAGGCCGCCCACGGCAGTCGCAAGAAACTGTCCAAGGACATTAAGTTGCGGTGGTGGTGCTTTATGCCGTTCACCACCAGGCAGTTCGTCCTCTGGGAGTTCGAGCCCACGCTCAATGGCATCAGCGATCTGTGGAAGAATATGGCGAAAGTCTGAGCGTTGCATGCCTCGGACTGCAGAAATCTGTTGAGGGTCTGTGTTCTTTCGCTTGGAAAGTTCAACAAGGAGATCATCACGCAACACCCGTTTCGGTGGCATGTCACGTGACTCGGCAAGACTGTCACGCCAGTGCCATAGTTCCCGAGCGATTGCAAGTTCTCGTCTATTCAAACCGTTGAGTCCAGAGACTCGTCGCCACCGCTTCCTCGTGAATGAGGCAGTCACTCCGTCCATCCAGCTGAGCATCTCTTCTTGCATCCATGCTGTGCGGCCCCGTTCTTTCAGTCTTGCTTCAAGTGTCTTCCAGAGGGCATTGAGATGACGAACGTCATCAAGTGCGTACTCGATCTGTGCTGGAGTAAGTGGCCTCTTTCGCCAGTCAGTGCGTGTCTCGCCTTTGTTTGTTGGCTGCCCAAGGACGCGACGTACGACCGATGCATATCCTGCGGGGTAGTCGTGATCCACCAGGCCCGCCGCCACCTGGACATCAAAGAGATGTGCAGGGCGTTCTCCTATCGCATGCAGAATGAATCCCATTTCTTCACGACCGGCATGCACGACCGTTGTTCGCTTCGGGTCTGTCATGAGCCGCCAAAACGAATCGAGCTCTTGGACCTTCAGCGTGTCGATAACAGCCAGTTCGTCACCCGCAGCAACCTGGATCAGGCACAGGTGACTCCTGTAGGTGTGTTCTGAGACAAATTCTGTATCGAATCCAAGAGAGTCATGCTGCTCCAGTCGTTCCACCAAAGACGCGAGCTGGCTCTCGGTCGTAATGAACTCATATTCACTTGGTGCTTGATGAGAACGCTTCACAAAAAATATTCCACACAGCAAAGAGTTAGGGGAGAAAAATATAATCAACAATTAGAAAGACTGGTATAAGGACACATCCACTGTAAAGCAGGTATCCGAAAAAACTTGGCATTCGCACGCCGGCGCCTTCCGCAATGGCTTTTACCATAAAGTTTGGCCCGTTTCCTATATACGTCATTGCGCCGAGAAAGACTGCGCCGAGGCTAATGCCTGTCAGCCTTCCCGCTTCAACGCCAGCAACGAGTTCACCTGTGGCTGGGAGAGATTGTGCTGTCTTGAAAAACACAAGGTACGTAGGAGCGTTGTCGAGTACGCTCGAAAGTGCACCGGTAGTCCAAAAGAATGCAGTCGGCGAACGAATCCCAAGACTTGCACCATGTTCGTTCAGAATCGAAAGTGCTGGTTGCATGCAGACAAAGATACCAATAAATAGTGCTGCGACTTCAAGGATGGCGAAATAGCTAAAACCGTTCTGAACCCGGATGGTTGTGGATCCAAACCAGAGGGAACATCCGACAAGGCTAAGTAAGATAATTTCGCGAAGGAATATCCAAGGGTGCCAATCCGTGCCCGGTATCGCTTTTGATGGATCAAGCAAGGCCACCGCAAAGATCACCCCAGCCATCAACGGCAGGTTGAGAGAAAGCCCTGTAACCCGAAGCGGACGAACGGTTGATTTGTCATATGCACGATCGATAAGTCGCTCTGATGGATATGCAAAAAAATGATCCCAGATCCAGTAGATGGCCAGTAACGTGATGTTCACCACGAACCACTCTTGCCAGAGAGTGAAAGTCCAGAGGAATGGCACTCCCTGAAGATAGCCTAGGAAAAGCGGTGGGTCGCCAATCGGAAGAAGGCAGCCGCCGCAATTACAGACGAGAAAAATAAAGAAGACGAGTGTGTGAACAACTCGCTTTCGCTCGTGGTTGGTTTCAAGAAGCGGTCGCACAAGAAGCATCGCTGCACCAGTTGTCCCGATGAAGCTCGCCAACGAAGCACCCAATGCCAGTAGAATAGTGTTTGCCGTGGGTGTCGCTTGCATGTCACCTTCTATTCGAACACCGCCAGTGATTGCGTACAGCGCAAACAGGAGAGTAATGAAAGGCACATATTCGGCCAAAAGAGCATTTGCAAGAACGGTTCCAGCGATTCCCCATGACAGTCCACTTGTTGGTGGAGCAACAATGAAGTGTGCAGGGAAATGCTGCTCAACAGATTCAGTATGAACGAACAGATAGTAGGCCAGTGTGAAGCCGCCGAGAATTCCGGCCATAAGGAGTTTACTGGAATTTTTCTCCCACCAGTGGGCCAGTGATGGAATCAATGGGAGAATTGCAATCGCACCCAATAGCAAGATAAATGGAGTCACAGCCCAGGCTGGTGGTGGTATTATGTGTTCGGGTGACTCTTCATGGTGTTCGGCGTGTTCTTCTAAATGATTGCCAGGATCATTTGCGTGCCCGCCGTCATTCATGTGAGAATGATTTGAATCAGAAAAGTTGTGGTTGTCGTGAGCAGCATGCGAGGCGATAAGGAGATTTCTGCCTTGTTGTGGAATGCCAAGACAGGCAGACGCGGCATAGAATGCGACCAGAGCGAGAATCCCGATAAGCGTGATCTTGGAACTATGCCGAATGGTGTCCGTTGACGGAGCTGTCTGCTGCATGATGTTCTCTTCATACCGAAAGCGGACTCGTCCGCCTGTCATAAACTGAAAACAATCGTAACAAAACTTGCCGTTCCTAAAGATGGGCGTTGCTGACCCTCGCTGTCTACACAATTTCTTCAATGACACATCTGGAAACACGTAATCACGACTGGTTGAAGTCCAATCTGCGGCTGGCTGGGCTGCTCGCTGTCATTGCATCTATTCTCTTTCTTTCATCGCTTGCTATCTGTGGGGTTGCAATATGGTTTTCCGGTAGTTTGTCAGGGGCTGCTTTCGTTTTCTCAGCAGGATTAGGAATTCTTTCATGCATCATTGGGTGCATTGCATTCACCGCAAAACAGGCGAGGATCTATTTAGAAGATTCAGAATTAATTGTTCGAATAGGACCGGCATCAGTCGAAAGGCTTCCGCTTGATGCTGTCGAATGTTTTTTTCTGGGGAGTCAGCCGCTTAATCATTCTGGAGATCCTGTCGCTTCGGATGAAGCAGCTTTTCGAGTTGGGACGATCGTTGTTCGTGTTGCTGAGCGATATGGTCATCTTGTCAGTGGACGTCGTGGAACGTGGGCGTGCTGGGAGGATGGCTATCTTGTTGTGGACGGTCGCTGGTCGGAACCACTCGTTGTTGAAACACTTCGTCGTATCAATGGACGCCTTGCTGTTGCGAAGCGACAGCCGGTTGATGATCCTTGTACGTCCAGCGGAGCTTCGGAGGGCTGTTGCGGGTGAGACGACCATCACTTCTTGTAAGCGTTCGATGTGCCGACGAAGTTGTTTCTGCCGTTGATGGTGGCGCTGAGATTATCGATATCAAAGAGCCATTACATGGTTCTTTAGGTATGGCCTCGCCGGAAACGCTCGCTGCCTGTTCAGCGGTAGTGCCAGAGCAACTTCTGTGGACTCTTGCTGGCGGTGAGCTGCTGGATAGAAGAAGGCATGTGGACGGAAGAGGAGATGGCGACGCGACAACACCCGGTCCAGCAATTTTTCTACCCGAGCTGAAACGATTACCGTACGCTGTAAAGTTTGGTCTATCTCGGTGTCGTGAAATTGAATGGACAGTCATATTCCAAGACATGGCTGCAAGTCTTCCGGTAACCGTTCGAGCTATTCCTGTCGCTTATGCAGATTGGCAGGCTGCAGGGAGCCCTGCCGTGCCTGCTGTTCTTGATGCTGCGATTCTTTATGGTTGGTCGACAGTGCTTGTTGACACGTTTGATAAAGCAGAGAGCGGAAGTCTGCTGGATCTTGTTTCTGTTGAGACGCTTCAGGATTGGGTTGCGCAGGCCTCACGGCATGGCGTGGATGTCGTCCTGGCAGGCCGCCTGTCACTTCAGGACGTGGCGGCAGTGTCTGCCTGTGAGCCGATGGCAGTCGCAGTGCGTTCAGCCGTTTGTGTAGGCGGCCGAAACGGTCGAGTTGACACTCGGCTGGTTCAGATGGTCGCCTCAGAGTGCCACAATGGTTCTGTGAACGGTCAGCAGAACAGTATTATTGGAAACGAGTTGAAGGGAGTGAACCTTTGAGTCCACTGGAAGTCAGAATCCCACATAACCTCGGTGTTGATGGTGCGCGTGAGAAGATTGATACAGCAATCACACGCGCTCGAGCACAGTATGAGCCTCAGGTTGGTCCAATTCAGGCCAACTGGGATCAAGACAATCAGCTGTCTGTCCAGTTTGCAGCGATGGGCATGCCATTCAAGAGTCAGGTCGAGGTTCTGCCTGAAGAACTTGTCATACAAATAGAACTCCCAGCGATGGCATCTATGTTTGCTGGAAAAATTCGCGAAGGAATCGAACAGCAGGTTGGCGCACTGATTAAAGCGTAGCTAGGTCTGTTCAGTCACCAGCTGAAATGGAGAGACGGTCTTTTTCAATAGACCACGTTAGGCCGAGTGGTCTAACTATTGCATCGAGTAGTTCGTCACGGCTGGCATCTTTTATTTCAAGTCGAATGATTTCCTGAGGATTGATGCCACGGGTTTTAAGCGATTGTGTATCGATAGCTGGCTCGAGTTTGAGTCGTTGGGAGACGGCCCGCAGAAGTTCATCGAATGGAGCCGCTACACGGAGCGTATAGCGGTCCCGGTCGTTTCCTGCTGGTCGGCTCGAATTCGCCAGCGGTTGTTTCTTCCTGGTCGCGTGTTCTTTTGGCTCAGTCGGGGAAGGCAGTGGAACAAACTGGACCAAAACAGCCGATGATTCCTGAGGGTTTTGTTTCCAGAGGAGGTGATGGTTGTACTGCATGGCAACAAGATCGAGTTGTTCGGGCAGTGAGAGTGGAGGAATGGACCCTGCCGCGAGATGATCATGTGGAATCACAGTCGAAAGATCGTCAGGTGTTACAGCGAGCGTATCCGCTTTTATACGTGCCAACAGTTTCTCAATCAGTACCGTTGGTTTCTGGCCAGCCTGCCACTGCAACGCTTGTTTTGTGCTGAGGGGCTGCCGTGTGTGTGCGGGTAGTTTCTCAAGAGCAGCCTTGCGTTCATCATCCGCCGCCTCGAGCGAACCGGCCTTACCGATTGGCACAATCCATACGCTTGATTCGAGAACCGCTAGTTCAGTGCCTGTCTCATCTGCGAGTGTAAAGAGGACAGCCATGAGGTCTTCGCCCTGGCATGCGAGAGTGACATATTGCGTTGGATCGATCTGGCGATCAAGTACAATGACGCCATCAGAGATTGTGTTGAGTTGCGAAATGAGGCGAGCGAGGGGTATTTGCTGAAATGTCGCATCGATTGTCCGGCTCAGGAAAGCTGGCCGGGACCATGCCAGTGAATGGGCATCGCTTACTAAAAGGCTCATGACCAGGACGAAGCCGAGTCGGATGTTACGAATTGTGCCCGTGACTGGTTGTGCCATCGGTGGTTCCAGAGAAAACCAGTAATGATTTGAGTGTTTCTGGCACAATCGTACACAGTATGGAAAAATCATCACATAAGAAAATACGTTCTGCAGCTCCGACAATTGTTGTGCTTGGAGCCGGCATCAATGGCGCAGCACTGGCGCGACAATTTGTGCTGAATAACGCACATGTCATTCTTGCCGATACACGTGATATCGCTGGGGGCACAACAGCGTGGTCAACCCGACTCATTCACGGCGGTCTTCGGTATCTTGAATACGGTGAATTCGACCTTGTTCGAGAGAGTCTGGCCGAGCGAAATCGTCTGGTCAAAATAGCTGCGCATCTTGTAAAGCCTTTACGATTTGCAATTCCGCTGCGTCAACGTCGGGGGGGCATGCTTGCAGCAGCAGCACGAATACTCGGTTGGGAATCGATGGCGAAACGGCTTGCGTCGACGCAGGGGCGTGGAAGCTGGGCAGTGGGTATCGGTCTGACACTGTACGACATTTTTTCAAGAGATCCTTGCTGGCCAGCCCACGCAATGCATCGTTCTCATTCCAGCGGGATGCCTCGTGTTGATAAAAAAAGATTTCCATGGATAGCTACGTATTTTGATGCTCAGTGTATTTACCCCGAACGGCTTGCAGTTGAGTTGCTTGTCGATGCGAACAATGTTGCAGACCAACGTGACCAGCGTTTCCAGCTTGTGACGGATCATGAATGGAGCATTGATGCAGATGGCCACCTAGTGTTTACGCGGAAACGTACTCAAGGTCCTGAGGAGCAGGCTGCAGGCGATTCTTTCACGGTGCGGCCGGATGCGATCGTGAACGCAACGGGGGCCTGGGTGGATCAGACACTGTCAAGCCTGAGCAGCCTGCTTCAGACTGCTGAACACCACACCGACACAAGTCGTCAGCTTATTCGTGGAACAAAAGGGAGCCATCTTATTTTCGAGGACGCCTGCCTCAGGGAATCACTGGGAGAAGACGGTGTCTATGCGGAAGCCGCGGATGGCAGGCCGATTTTTATCCTGCCTTTTGCTGGACAACAGGTGCTTGTTGGCACAACAGATATTCCCATCCAAGGTGATCCAGGTCTGGCCCGAACGGATCAGTCTGAGGTGAATTATTTGATGAAGGCTGTGAGAGAGATCATGCCCCAGTGTCAACTGAGTGAAGATTCTCTTATTCAACACTATTGTGGTGTTCGGCCATTGCCCGGTCCTCGTGTTTCCGGTCATTCTGACGGGGCACCTGGATCAGTAACCCGACGCCATCTCCTTCTTCGCCATGAAGATGCGGTGATACCCACATGGTCAATTGTGGGAGGTAAGTTAACAACGTGTCGCAGCCTGTCTGAGGAATCAGTCCAAAAGATTTTTGCAGAACTTGAAGTGCCTGTCGTTGATGCATCGCGTCAGCGAGTGCTGCCCGGATGTCTGGAAGAAAGTGGCCGCGAAGAGTGTCTTCGTCAGACCAGAGAATTTGCGATGAAAACAGGCGTCCCAGAGGCATCGATTGATTCAGTTGTGCAGTGGACTGTCGACCTCTTTGGGGCACGGGCACCCGCTGTCTTTGAAACAATGAAACAATGTCCGCAAGCGACTGAACTGCCCCCACTTATCGGAGACAGTGGTTTACCCACAGCGGCTGCCGTATTCGTGATAGAGAAAGAATGGGCGGTGTCTCTTGGTGACTTGATCGAACGGCGGCTCATGGTGGTATTTACCCCTCGACTGTCTCTGGCAACACTTCAGGACCTCGCGGACGTCCTTGTGGCAATGGGCCATCTGCAACGTTCTGACCGAGAGTCGGCTATCACTGCAGAAATAATACATTTGCAGGAGTACTATGGGAAAGAAATTGTTTCACAATGAGTTGTAAACATGGAGCAGTACGAGCAGTGGTATCATAATCCTTCTCCAAGGCACGAGGAATCGGTACATGACAAACTCGACGAAACGATGTGTTCTGGCCCTTGATCAGGGAACAACATCAAGCCGAGCAATTCTGTTTGATAAAACAGGACGACCACTTGCTACGAAGCAAGAAACCTTTCCGCAGCATGTGCGCAGCATGGAAACGGGGGCGGACGGTGGTGGAGTCGATCAGGCCGTCGTCGAGCACGACCCTGAAGATCTCTGGAGGACCCAAATTGGTTGCGCAAGCCAATGCCTTTCAGAAGCTGGAGTGCGACCAGAAGAGGTCGCTGCGATTGGTATCACAAATCAGCGGGAGACGACCGTTTTGTGGGATCGGGCTACTGGGAAGCCAGTTGCTCCAGCGATTGTGTGGCAGAGTCGTGTGTCGGCACCCATTTGTGAGCGACTCAAGGGGGAGGGTCTTGAGCCAGAAGTTCGACGGCGAACCGGCCTGCTCATCGACCCGTACTTTTCAGCCACGAAAATCATGCATTTGTTTGAAAAGTATGATGGTTTAAGAGAACGCTGTGAATGTGGTGAGGTGTTGTTTGGCACAGTTGACAGCTTTCTCATATGGCGATTAACCGGTGGACGTGTACATGCCACAGATGTTACGAATGCGAGTCGTACGCTGCTTTTTGATATTACGACTGGCGAGTGGTCAGATGAACTCCTGAAAATATTTAACGTGCCGCGCGCCATGTTGCCGCAGGTACAGCCGTCATCGGGAATCTTTGGTGAAGTGGACGACGGGTGGCTCGGCGCACCTATTCCTATTGCCGGATGTGCTGGTGACCAGCAGTCATCTGCTTTTGCGCATGGCTGTGTTGAGGCGGGCGATGCGAAGACAACATATGGAACAGGTGCATTTCTTCTTGAATCGACCGGCACGAAACCGGTACTCGATGCAAAGGGGTTGCTGGCAACTCCAGGGTGTTCGCTTGGACCCGGTCCAACATTGAAGTCGTACTGTCTTGAGGGCTCGGTGTTCGTGGCAGGAGCACTTGTTGGGTGGTTGCGCGACGGCCTTGGGCTGATAGAACGATCGAGTGACATTGAGCCACTGGCCAGAAGTGTTTCAGACGCGGGTGGTATTGTGCTCGTGCCAGCCCTTGCAGGGCTCGGTACGCCGCACTGGGATCCTTTTGCTCGGGGCTTGATTGTCGGCCTGACGCGTTCGACTGAAAAATCGCACATTGCTCGAGCTGCTCTTGATGCGATTGCCTTATCGGTAGCAGAGGTACTGGGCTGCCTCGAGGCTTCAAGCGGCCATCGACTCCCTCGCCTCCGTGTCGATGGAGGTGCCTGCGTCAATGATTTACTCATGCAAATTCAGGCGGATGTGCTCGGCGTACCGGTTGACCGTCCTGCTGTTCTGGAGACGACAGCGCTGGGCGCTGGGCTACTGGCAGGCCTCGCAACCGATTTTTATCCAAGCGCAGCTGCGATTTCAGAAGCCCGAAGCATTGAGAAAACATTTCATCCCCAGATCGATGAATCACAACGCCAGCAACGGCTCGATCAGTGGCAAGATGCTGTTGGTCGCTGCCAAGGATGGGCACGACCCAACGGAGGTTGATTGGTGCTGAAGTGTATATTTCTAGAGATGACGACTCAACGGAGTACCGTGCCGTCACTCTGTGCTGGCTGTTCGGCAAGCATGACTCGACTGGTGTATCGCTGTGGATTAGCTGCAAATGCGGCGCGTGTTTCAGGGCTTTCAAAGAGGTAGATTCTTTTCTGATAGGTAACCCCATACCGACGTTGGCCGGCACTTGTTTTACCGCCATCGATAGCAGCGACCGGGTCGTCTCCTGATAGTGCAGGGGAATACCGGTCTGGATCAGAGAGAAACGTCTGCTGTTGCTCGAGGCCGCTAAACAGATAGGTTCGGCCACGATGTCGTGCGCCCCACCGTGCTTGTCCCTCAACCCAGTTTCCTGTTTCCATCAGGGCGACAGGACAGTAGCCCTCAAGGCCAAGAGGCATCGTTTTCTGGGGCGGCGTTTCTTCCAGATCTTCAATGCCTGCAGCCTGGCTCGCATATGTAGCCTGGGCTGGCTTCCTGACAGTCTGTTCCTTTTCCTGTGTTTGTGGTTGCGAAGAAAAAACGCTAAAAGGTTTCTGGATAGCAGCCAGTAGCGGATTAATAGTCTGTTCAGGCGTGTCTACTGTCTCTGCCGATTGCTCGTTGGTTTTCTCAGTTGCTGCAACAGACTGTTGTGATGCGGCGGATTGATTCGGCGCGGCCGCGGTGGCGTTGTACGACTGTGTTGAGGACGCGACGGCTGCCCCGGCTGCTGCGGGCAGCCATGGCGATTGGGCCATGCTTCGTGGCTCAATGTGTTCCGGTTTGGGGTCGATCAATGAGGAGGAAGCGGTGGCTTTGGGCGCGACCGGGATTGCCCGTGGCGTTGTGTCGAGAGAGGATGCGATCTGATTTGGGCCGGCTGGTGTTGCCGTTTCAGGATGAAGGTGTCCTATCTCCGGCTTCCATGGGGTGGTGGCTGCGGCGATGCTTCCTGATATTGCGGCTTCAGTTGCGACCGAAGGCTCTGGCGCTGGATTCCAGGGCGCCGTTGTAGAAGCCGGTTCGGCAGCATTGGCTTGAACCCGAGATGGCTGTGTTTGTTTATCATTTGTTGCGACTGAATCCTGAACCACAACTGTCTGTTCAGTCGATGGATAGCGCGTGACTGAAATCTTTTCTTGCGACATTTTGTCTTGTGTGATCGGTTGACGAATGGTTTCAGGAGGAGACGCTTCTGTCATTGCGAAACTTGATAGTCCACGAACTTTAGCCGCGATACCGCTGACAGATTCTGATGCAGTCGTTGGACCAGTGGCCGCACCATCAGCGAGAAGAGTACCAGCGGTAGAAAAGTCAGCTGAAATTTTTGGTGCCGTAGCAGTGACCGAGACCGCATTCTCGAGGCCCGATGACTGGCTAGCAATCTGTGCCCTAGTACTTGTTTGCGGTAACTGCCTGGCAACTGTTGCAATGAACAAGGCAGTGGAACTTGGACATTCAAATCGTGTGACTACTTTCCCGTTGGTGTCGAGAATGCACCCACTTGGAACGTGCTGAATGTGAAGTTCGTTGGTTATGTCAGGGTGTGCGTCCACATCGATTAAAACGCACTCGAAACATGCAGACAATAACGATACCGCGTCAGCATCAGTGAGAACATGTTTACGAAGTTGAGCCGACGCCGGGCTCCATTCTGCAGTGAACATCACCAAAACCGGCCGCTGGTGTCGCGCAGCGACGGTCTGAGCTGCAGGAATCGATTGGTGCAAGGTAAGGGAATTCAGTTCTTCCCCCTGTGCAGGGATTGCACACAAGGCGAGCCAGCATATGAATGCAGGAAGTGAGGCGGTTGGCTTGAGAACAGCGCGCTTCAACGTACCGAATCCAGGAGCCTTCAAAAACTGTTGTGACTTGCATTGATACAGGTGCGTCAGATTAATTCCGAACATCGTTGGGACCTCTGCATAAACGTTCTGCGGCCGCTTCGGGCGACCATTGTTGGTTGTATCGGTCAAACGCTGCAGAGAAATCAGAGAAGATTTTCCGAAAAGTAAGGAGTTTCCATGGAAACACTCAAAAGGACTTCACTAAACGCCCTAGGTGACCTATTTCCCGGATTTACGGACGATGAATGGGCTACTTGACGAGTCCTGCTGTCGTGTGGATACTTTGAGCGTAGTGATACCCATGTATCGCGACGGTGCGAACGGGGCTCCCTAAGGCGTAGCTTGCCTGGGGTAATCATTTCGATTCTTTCGCAGGTTTATGCCTCAGAATTGTAAATGGATGCACAGAGTTTCGTTCAAAATCGGTCTAATCCGCCGAATGTGGT
>CAXEMW010000046.1:0-17164 GCA_963997395.1 uncultured Planctomycetaceae bacterium | reverse complement strand
TTCCAGCAGAAATGTCCGCCATTGTGGATCTGTAGGAATATTGAACGTCACCGGCTACCGAACTGACAAAGCAATACAGACCGCACTCAGGGGAGTTGCGTGCAGATTCCAAAGTTGCTCAAGGTGATGCTATGGATTTTCAAGATCATCAAATTACGGCCATCTAAACAATGGTCTTTGTTCGACATGCCAGACGCATTCCGAGGAATCGAGTAGTAACAATGAAGACAAGGCAGCCGCTCTAAACCAGGAATGAGTCGAGTACAAAATTTGTTACAGTATGAAAGGGCTTTTTGACTATGTCCGAGCCTATTTAAAGATTTTTGCTGGAGGTGCGGGGTGGATAACGAAAGCGACTACGAACAGAAGAAGGTATGGTCGCTTCGGACACTCGCATGGTTATCTATCGGTGGCATTCTATTTACCTACCTGGTCATTGTTCCAACGGCTGATGCATTTCTACAGAAGTTTCGTGAACAGCCGTCTGTCATACATGCTA
Source organism: uncultured Planctomycetaceae bacterium (assembly GCA_963997395.1). Classification (GTDB taxonomy): domain Bacteria; phylum Planctomycetota; class Planctomycetia; order Pirellulales; family UBA1268; genus UBA1268. The sequence goes on along the minus strand of CAXEMW010000046.1, from coordinate 16,665 downwards.
AAGATTTAGACTCGTTTGAGCTCTTACGTATACGAACTGCAAAGTTCTTGGTATTTGCAATATTCACATACTACGGAGCATGCATCGCAAGTTTTATCAATGTTGTCGCGAATAGCATTCCTCGCGGCGGAACGGTCACCACACGAGCGTCAGCCTGTCCTGCTTGCGGTATGACTATTAGCCGGATTGATAACTTACCACTCTTCAGCTACCTGAATCTCGGAGGACGCTGCCGGAATTGTCTATCTGCAATTCCTATCCGTTACTTTCTGACTGAACTTATTGGAGCGACCATATTCGGATCGCTTTTTCTATTTGAATTAGTGACAGGTGCGACCAATGTTCCAGGATTTAAACGATATTTTTACGATGGCATTATATGGATCATTCTGTACACAAAATGGCCCGTTATCGGAATCTACCTTTATCACACTGCATTATTCAGCTGTCTGTTGATGCTGTCACTCATGGACATCGACCGACTCCGCTGCCCAAAGTGGCTAGCGGCAATTATGCTTTGCATCTTTGCAGGATTATCCATTGGTATTCCCACTCTTCAGCCCGTCAAATTTGATCATCACTTACCTTCGGATTTTGTTAGCACGCTGCCACCATCAATGTTTCCAATGGTTACCTGCATAGCAGGAGGCTTGATTGGCTTGTTTCTCACAAGCATCATCCAGTATTTGGCCAATCGAGGGACATCCATTGTCGCATCTGTCAGTGCCTTTCCACTAGCCGGCACCCTAGTAGGTATTGTTTTAGGGTGGCAGGCCGCAGTGACAATCTTGTTGTTTACTGCAGTCGCTCTTGCTGCCATTTTTATGATCAAAAAAATAATAAAAAAAGGGTTCGTGGTTTCTGAAACTACCGTCTTTTCTGTGGTCGCTTTTCTTCATCATCCTTTCTGGAGATGGTTCGATGGCTTCTGGTAAGAGAGCTTTCTTGATGTTTTGGCTGGGGCTTGGGTAGAAGATTGGGCCTGTGTAAATTTCGCAGACGACCTGACACGCTCTCAGCCAGTGTTTAACACAGCGAGTACACGTAAACTCTGACAAAAAAGCATGCGCCAAAATCGCACGACTTCTGCATAAAGACTGTATACTTTGAGAGGTTTTTTGATCGCAGGACAAAGTTTGGCTGCGATCGTTTATCAGGGGTTTGGGTTTTCTCAGGTGATACGATGCGACAAATCACCACACGACTCTCGACACCAGAGCCACTCGAGGTGCGGCTTGCGCTCGATGCAACATTTTCACAATTGCATCTTCAGCCCACCGGAAATCAGTTTGAAGCTGGACATACAATTGCTGAGCTCGTTCATGCCGATACTACAATCTCGCAAGGTACGCAGTATTACTCAATTGATGGCACATCTGTGCGAATGACACAGTCTGCTGTTGACCATGTGAATGCGGGAAATGCACTTCCACTCCTCGAAGTTTCTTCCAACAACAAGACAGCGTCACTTGTTACGCAGCGGTTTGCCATCACAGATGATCTTGATGTTGGCTACGTCAATGGTGGACGACAACGTGATCTTCAGTCGATGCTCGTACGCAAACAAGACGCAACTGACAACTTTCATTCAGCAGTTTATTTGCGAACGCGTGTCTCATCACTCAATCTTGAGTCTTCAGATACTCTTGTCGATGCTTCCTTTACGATGTATCAGGGGTCTGGCTCAAATGCTGAAGCTGGAACCGTTCAGCTTTTAGTCCTTGCAGACGCTTCATGGAACGAGAGCTCGTTAACGTACGAGAATCGACCGTATACAGCTTCTTCACCTCCAACAAATGGAAATACAAACTCTGCAGTGACCAATGCTCTCGCCTCTCAGAACATCACAACTGAAGACGGGAAACGAGTTACGTACGACATCTCAGAAGCAGAAGCATCAAACCGAGATCTTGCATTTCTTTTACTCGCAGCAAACCAGGCAGATTCGTCTGCTTCAACCTCCACAGCACAAAATGGTGCACAGCGACACTATATCTACAGTAGCGAATCATCTGTGCAGACACGACCATTCGTAAGCTACTCCTATATTAAACAGGCGGCACAAGCAGCTAATGATTCGGTTCGTGTCAAAGAGGGCGAGGACACTCTCCTCTCACCGCTCATGCTCTTGGAGAATGATGGTCTTGTTGGTCCATCAGGAACTGCTGTCGTTGCGTCACTGAATGGAACTGAATGGTCTCAGCTACCAGACGCCGACCACCCAACGTTTTCACATGTCTTTGGATATAAACAGGTTGCTGGTGCTGAAGGCACGCTGTATGTCCGCCCAACAGGTCGAGCATACTACGAACATAGCGGAAATGATGTGACGTCACTCACACATGACACATTTACCTATGCATTCACAAACGGTGGTACTGCGTCACTGCCTGCAACGATTACAGTCACTATCGAACCCGAAAATCAACTTCCTACACTCTCCATTTTTGGGCGCAACCTCAACCCTATGCTTTCACCTATTAATCAGGGTGATGCAGCAGCCAGTTTCTTGATACTAGACCCCGAAGGAGATGGGTCTGATTTATATTGGGCGACACCGGATGGCAATTCTCCCTCTGATGCTCATGGCAACCCATTTTATGAGATTGATTTCCAGCAGCGTGTCGTAACACTGACATCAGCTGGTGCTAATGCAGTCAATGCAGGAAACAACCTGCCCGCAATTCGGATCTTTGCATCAAATTCGAACTCACCCAGTCGCATCGTGCATGCTCGGGCGCAACCTTATGTTGCGCACTCACGAACATTTTTTATTAATAAGACAACTGGTTCAAATACCAACGATGGCCTTTCCCTTGAAAGTCCATTTCAATCGACTGCTGCCGTTCTCCGCAAGATTAATGGCGATACGTTTCTACAGCCTGGCGATACCGTTTACTTTGTTGGCGACTATGCTGCAGATGACTACAACCCGGACTTTCGCTACGGCAACAATCCGATGGATCCATACCTGTGGCGATCAAGCAGTGCGGGCGTAAAAATAAATGATCTGCACGGCACGTTGGCGGCTCCTATTACATTCAAAGCGTGGGATGACACAACGACCGTACATGCTGATGACTATGCCGGGTTTATTATTCAGAATAGTTCACACATCCGTATTATTGGCTTTGAGGTGAAAGGGGCGGTTGAACATATAAGTGGCGATGTCGCCTCAGCACTTCAATTTCTTTATCGTGTGGATACAACAAACGAAGACTACTCCCGGGCCAACTATGATCACTTTGCAAGCACCGATGGCACATATGACTACTTTTATCGTGTCCCATACGGCAGCACAGCTGAGTACGTCGAAGACCACTACTCAACACCCGGATCATTAAGCACACTCGCCAATTCGATACGGCCAATTTACTCACGAAGCCAAGGTATTCTTGTTCGACAATCAAAGTTTGTTGATGTTCTGGACAACCATGTCCATCATATTCAAGGGACTGCGATCAAGTCGATCAGAAGCGAGTACGTCAATATCATTGGCAATGAAGTTCATGATGCAACACGAACCTCATCACTTGGCACAATGGGAATTGAGCCGTGGGAAACAACTCATGATATTCCCGTCGAAAGCGACCAGAGCAACCTGTACAAAATTGTTGTGGCGAATAATACCGTTCATCATGTGTTTAATGAGGTTTTCTCGTGGGTACCCTCAAAGACATTTATTACCCCCCATCTCGATGAGGGCAAAGGCATCTCTCCTGAGTGGCAGGACAACGATACATGGCTTGCCGAAGATGCGACCGGGCGAATTCTCATCGCCAACAATATGACCTATCTAAATGCACTTTCTGGCATTAATAGTCATGCAACAGATCGCGTTGATATCATTCATAACACCAGCGTTCTCAACTCGTTATATGGAACGATCTGGGAGCTTAATACTGGTCTGAATATTGGCATCACCCACGAGCCCGATAATAACGGTACCACGGATCTTGGGCGTGATGTTCGCATGGCAAATAATGTCTCGGTAGCAGACGGCTCTTTGGGTGGATACGCCCTGCGAGTGAACGCCGGAAGTGGCCGGGTAACAGATACTGTCCAGTTTAGTGGTGGTGGAAACCTTGTCTGGAATTACCAGGGCACGTCTGTCCGTAAAGATCCACTTGATGTTTCAGCAGGGCTTTTTGTAACTGACGCCGAACCACTCTTTCATGTTACAAACACAGGAAACTATCTACCGACCGATACTTCACCGTTGCGTAATCAAGGCATTGCCCTACAGGCAGGATGGGATCTGCCATCAATTGGTCTCGGTGATGCATTTGGACAGTCTCGCCAATTACCGGGCATAGGCGCACTCGGAGCAGTCAGCAATGCGTCACGTCCTCTTATTGGAGGTCCAAACGCTACACCGAGTGGCCGCAATGATGTTACAGGCCTTCCTCTTCCCAGTTCTGAGCTAACAGTATCTCACAGTGTGACTGATACTGACGGCATATTTGATGTCACCTACCAATGGCTTCGAGATGGCGTGCCAATTCCATCGGCGACATCGACAACATACGCCCTGTCTTCTTCTGATACGGGTAAGAACCTTTCAGTTGAAGTGTCTCATCGCGACGGTAGAGGAAAGCGCGAGCGTGTGACCTCAACTGCCATTGAAGCCCTTGGCATTCTTGAGAATGAAGGAACTGCTGGGCTCGCCTACAACTCATCGAGTCAGATGTACTTGATTCGGGGATCGGACGCTCTTCTCCCACTTCAAAAGGATAGTAACACGCCCCTCCAATCAAGCGGGCTCTACAATTTTTCCATCACTGCTGCCGTTGAATCATCCTCACGCCACATGCTTCGCTTAACACGTTCGCAGAGAGATTACCTCCTTCCAATTGATGAGAGCGGCATGCTGGCGTCGCTTTTTCATGAGTTAAAAAATGCACAAGGAATACAACTTGAACGAAATTCACCCGATTCGTACATACATATCACTGCAAGCGCACTCGGATATTTCTACGACGGGCAGTTAAATCCGACATTTGAGGCCCAGCGTGGCGTTACGTATGCCTTCGATATTCAGGCTCCTGGCTATCCGTTATTCCTTCGTTCGTCTGCTGACATTGGAGACATGTCAAACATCTACACCGACGGTGTGAGTGAAAGTGGCAAAGATGTCGGAGTAGTTATCTGGCACGTTGGCCTCGATACCCCTGACACGCTTTGGTACACCACACAGTCTGACGCGAACTTTACCGGGCAAATCGTTGTCTCTGATATTACTGCTGGACCATAGTTGCATCGCATCCAGAATCATTTCGCGTCAAAGCACGTTGAGATAAAAGCAAATACGTGGAGGTGACACGTAATCGTTCATCTTCTTGTAGCGGTGAGCTAAGAGTCTTTAACACACCGTTCGTATTTTCTTTGAATGGCAAGAACCGTTCATAGCGTTGATACCTGTCCATCCATGCGGCACCCTATAAGCTGGAAAGCTGTGTGATCAACATTCTCTGGCAGAGTTGTTACAGCTCCGTCACCCATTAGAAAGTTCACTACACCTGGATGAAGACTTTTATATCCAAATTCCGTCTTCCAGTTGCACTCCGCACCACATCCATCACCACCGGCTGATGCTACATCTTTGCTACAGGAATCATAATTCAGTGGATAGAGTGTATTGAATAAGCCGTTCCCGTTATTTGTGTGGGCCCAGCCACGTCGCTGGTGCCTACTACAATTTGCTCGCACTTCTCCAAAAAATATTGTTTTGGACAGCCCATCTGTTACATCAGTCAATTTACAGACAAAAATGTTACCCTCGCGTGAAAACGGGCCAGCCGGATTGGTATGGCCGGTATTCGTTAATGGACGATAACTGTTGTAATTTTGACCACATGGACAATTTGGATTGCCGTTCCCTCCTGCCCAACTAGGGCCATAATTAGCACCGTAATTAGAAATTGCACGTATGCTACTTCCATCTTCGAGCGTTCCATCATGAATATCGGTTGGGCAAAGATAGGTTGAGATCACATATTCTCGGACCCGCTTTCCGTTCACCATTTGAGACGCAACAGTTCCTCCTTCGAAATCAATCTGTGAGTACAAAGCATTCTCTTCAAGATAAGGAAGAAGACGTACAAGAACACCACCCCGTTCACGATTGGGACCCGTCGGCTTTGCTCCCGTACTTTGCAAAATACGCCACGGCGCACCTTGCTCCCATTCACCACCCGGAGGCAGCTTTTTGTTTGCATCATTGTATGAGTGGATCGCAATTCCAATTTGTTTCATATGGTTGATACAGCTCGCTCTTCTCGCTGCTTCACGAGCTTGTTGTACGGCTGGTAATAAAAGACCAACAAGCACACCAATGATCGCAATAACAACCAGAAGCTCTATCAACGTGAACGCTTCTCGATTAGAACGACAACGCCAGAAACACTTTTTATACGTACGCGTATAGACCATTTTGCTACTCCCCCTTCTCCCCAAAGATTGAATCAAGCAGCTACGCCGAAAGCCAGTATCTCAAATCCTCTTCACGTGTCAAATTTTCAGGGTCTCCTTTTGACCTCCAGTGCTATGTGTGACGTGTCAGGACATGAAGCGTCTTTTATCCAAAAAATAAAGATATGCACAAAGTACATATTTTTATTTTCAGATTGTAATCGAGCCCACTTTTACGAATTACCTGGATAGTCTGACAGCATTCCTTTGGGGTATTTGCCAACCTGACATGCCTGTTCATAGATAGGCCTTGGGATGCTCCCAGTCAATTTATACGCAGCGGCAATATGCAGTGCTTCCAGCACAACCATTTCATCACGCGTGGTACTCAAGACATCCACCAGCCCCTTCAGCCCGGCCTGCCTTTCGCCCACGGCAACCAGAGCCTCAGCAGCAGCAAGTTGAACGGCCGGTTCTGGATCACGAAGAAGGGCTTGCAAAAGCTTACGTGCAGATACTGCATTATTGCCACGAATGGTACAGCCAACGGCACCCCAGTAACGCATCACAGGATGTTTACTCTTCATCACTTTCTTAAGTTCTGAAAGTGCTTGAAGATCACCATCACATGCTGTGACTGCCAACTCAAGAACTTCTTCATATGGAAAGTTCTTGTTATGGACGTAGTCGTACACCGTCCCTTTTTCAGAAATCTGGTTATACATCGCTTCGGGAACAAGACCTGTGTCACGAATATTTTTCATGGTTTCAAACGTTGCGGCACGCATTGTTTCAAGACGCTTCGCATGCGCGGGATCACCGGCAAGGTTTGCAACCTCCCACGGGTCGTTCTGTGTGTCGTACAGTTCTTCAACCGGCTGAGGAACTTTCCAGAATGACGATTGAGTAGCATCTGTTTTTCCTGCCTGCTGAAGTGCGTAGAACGACCGCCACCCCGATTGGCTGTGTGGGTAGCCTGCCAGAATGCCTCGATGCCGATGAGGATTAAAGTTGCGTATATATCGGTACTGGCCATCAGTTACTGCCCTGACAAAACGAAGCATACGAGCATCAAATCGCTGGCCAAACAAAAAGACGTAGGGAGCCGCTTCCTGTTTCTGTTCACCGAGAAATGCACGCCCCTGCAAGCCTTCTGGAATATCTACACCCGCAAGACTGAGTGTGGTTGGAGCCAGATCCACAAAACTGACAGGACGATCACTTGTCGATCCTGGAAGACCGGGTGCCATCTGTGCCAATTTTTCAGGATACCGAACGATCATAGGAACATGCGTTCCTGTGTCGTAGATATATCGCTTTGCTCGAGGAAGAATCCCACCGTGATCAGAATAGTAGATCACAATCGTATTTTCACGGAGACCTGCATCGTCCAGTTCTGCAAGCCAATCACCAATCTGTTTGTCCATTGCAGCAAGAATATCGAGATACGTTACCCAGTCATCTCGAATCTCCGGCGTGTCGGGAAGAAACGGTGGCAACGTAACTGAGGCTGGATCCTGACGTGGTGTCTCAGGAATCATGCCATTTTTTCGAGCTGATTTTTTCTTGTTTTCAAAAAGACTGCTCTCATGGCTAATGCCCGTATTGAACACTGCAAAAAATGGTTTTCCTTCTGGACGATTTTTCCAATGGGCTTTGTTACTTGAATCGTCCCAATGACTTTTATCATCCGTTTTAAAGTTGTAGTCGGTCTTCGACTGATTCACGCAGTAGTAACCGGAATCACGCAGATACGAAACAAACGGCTGAATGTCTGATGGGATTGGATAGCGACTACGCATGTTCTGCGTACCGATACTGCAAGCATAGCGTCCGGTTATTAATGTACTTCGTGCGACTGCACAGACTGGAGCATTCGAATATGCAAATTTGTATCGCACACCCTCTGCTGCCAGCTGGTCGATATTCGGCGTGCGTACCTGTTCATTTCCGTAACAGCCAAGCCAATGATGGCTATTGTCTTCACTTACGACCCATAGAATGTTGGGGCGCTCGTCTGCGTGAGCACGTGCAGCAAACGAAAGTAGGACGATGCACAGAAAGGCTAATGAGATATTCTTCATCATTTGTAAAAGCACAGTAAAAGGTGAAAAGATATATTCGATATGAGTGAGAAAAATGTCCCCAACTCAATTCCCACTACCAACTAATGTAACGGAAATAGATTCCTTTCATATGCAGCACCTCACATTCATGGATTTCACCAACTGATCGGCTACTTGAATGATTTCCAGTGCGAGACTAGCTCAACCAGAAGAGTTAGATGTCAACCTGAGGGTTTGGCGACTTGCCCTACGAGGCAATACAGGCGTAGCGAATCGTATGCAGCGTGCCAGATTCGGGTGGCTTTCCCAGACCTATGAGACCCGATCCCAAAAGAGCTACTTCATCACGGTGAATAAAGTCTGGTGACGCCTCTCCATCTTGTTGGATATAGCAGCCATTGGTGCTCACATCTTCAACGTAAATACTCTGCTTACGACTCTCGAAGTATGCATGGATTCTCGATATCGATGAATGATGCAAGACAATCTCACACGGTGCAAGCCGACCGACTGAGACTCGTTGATGCTGTCCGACCTGAATCGTATCACCACCAGCCTCCAAAGTAACACCTACGGCTGATATCGGCAGTTGTGGCTTCTGGTGATTCAGTGCGGTTGATTCTGCTTTATTCCAGAACACTTCAACAAGAGATGCAGGCTTACCCTGCCCTTTGAGTCCAATTGTATTCAGTGGCCGGACATCCCACTGACTCGCATCCTCAAGAAAACCAAAGGTTTCGTGGTCGAGTAAAATTTGGTGTGCCTTCGTATTTTCAACAACACGTTTTGCTCTGTAGACGGACTGACCTTTTGGCCTTCCGTTCTCCATCATTGTTGGTCCGGTGTGTAAACCAATACGGACAGTTAATCGTGAATCGGAGGGAAGATGCTCATGCGTAAAGTCGTTTGCAGCCCATTGCATCGAGATTGCTGATTTCAGAGCAGAAGATCCTTCGTGAAAGAGTGTCATCAACTCATCACCAATACGATCGATGACAGTGCCCTCGTGTGCATGTGTAATTTCAGCAAGTCGATCAAGCAAATCGGCAACCACACGAGATGCGTGTTGATCACCGAGCAATCGGTAGAGCTTCGAGCTCTCGCTAATATCAACAAACAGAATAGTGAGTAATGGGTCAGCAGTAGCCATAGCTTTCACTCAGAGAGAACGACGTGTTCAACCGAGATCATGCCATTTCTGGAAGACGCTTTGCAAGATCGATCATGGGCTTTCATTCCTGCCTTTTATGCCCGTTGCCACAAAGACTGCCACAAAACCCCATGCGTCTTTCATATCAACACACTTGTATATCTCTTCGAGGTCTTTCCTCGCTTCATTCGAGTGCTCTCCTGCAACCTGTTCTTTTTTAAAACCTGTCGTGATATCAAGGAAATTACGCATCCCCAACTGGTGGGAATTAACAGTTGTGACGTGAACATCGACCTGTTCAAGGCCAGCCTCTTGCAGCATTCCTCCAAGCTTACGGCCGACGTTTCGATCACCCCCACTACGCGACTGCCCTTCGGCTGCCCGTTGCGTAAAAGCACGGAAACCTGCAGGCTCAGGATGTAACGTAAGCCACGCATCATCAATGTCTACAACACAAAGCCTGCCACCAGGCGACAGCCTCGGTAAGATCTTTGACAATGCCAGCTTCGGATCAGCCAGATGCTGAAATAAAAAACGCGTGTAGATAAAATCAAACACACCAAGCGATTCATCGAGTGAATAGACATCGCCTTGTTGAAACGTTGCGTTGCGTGTACCACGACTCTCCAGATATGTCTGAGCTTCGTGCAGCAGATCTTCACTCAGGTCTACTCCAATCACATCTGCCGGAGTGACCATCTCAGCTAAGAGTGCTGTCACAATACCTGGACCGCATGCAAGATCGAGAGCCCGCATGCCAGGCTTCAGCCCAACTTCCCGAAGAACACGTCCCTCCATCTCGCTAACAATCGCAGCCTGCTGCTTTAGCCGAGCAAGTTCATCCTGATTTTCATCGAATGTACCGAATGCATATGAACCCGCAGCGTGATCGCCCATTGAGAATCCCTTCATTACAATTATTTACGACTTTGATTTATACGCATTGCCCCAACTCTCAAGAGCATGCCTAACTCGTCATCGCCTCAACCCACGAGTCTGTTCGGTCCCGTAATCGCTGAGCAAGAATCAGCGAAAGATTGAACAGCACTTTTGCAGATATTTCTGGCTGTTTGCGCATGGCACGAGTAAGAAAGCCCTTGCTAATTATGAGCACTTGCATCTCAGTGAGAGCGTTCACATCTGCGCTTCGAACTGCTGTTGAAATAAATGCCACCTCACCAAAAATCTGACCCTTCGACATGATCGCTAAAGAATGTTCTTGCTCTTCCTTTCTGCTGACAGCTTCTGCAACACCTGAAAGGATGATATACATTTCATCACCAACATCTCCCTGACGAATGATCCTATCGCCAGGCTGTAAACTGAGAACCGTTCCAGTTCGTAAGAAGCCACTGACCTCTTCATCACTGAGTGACTCAAAAAGTGGAATACATTCGGTCGGCGGAGCTGCAAGTTGATCGGACAGTTGTTTCCAAAATTCTTCGGTATTTCGAGATCGACTATTTGCTATTCCGGCATGTGACGGAAAGGTTTCTTGAAACCACGCACCTGTTTCAGGCTCATGTTCAAAGTTTCTTGCCACTCGATATAAAGGACTTCGAACCTGTCTGAGATACTGTGTATCTCGGACAAGCATCACAAGAGGTACGTGGTACCCATTATCTTCATCCATAAAGCCATCAGTAAATCGACGAAAGCCAATCTGCTCATAAAACTCAAGCAGGGAAGGCGCACAATTGCAGAAGTCAAACTTGCTTCCCATCTCCCGGCCAGCACTGTATACCGCGCCAACCAATGCAGCAGGAACACTTGACCCTCGATAGTCTTTGGCGACCATCATCCGTGAGGTCATGGAAATATGGTCGCCGAACGATGGTGCAAACTTTTCAAGATCGTACCTCTGCTCCCATACATCTGGAAACTTTTTCTTTGATCTGCAATTGAGCCGAACAGTACCAACAATCTGTCCTTCGTCCTCGGCATAGAGAAGATGAGCATCATCGTCGAGTTCATCGCGAATGATCTTTTTCTGATGATCAGCTTCGGCAGGACTTTTTCCCATCTCTGTTACGTACACGTCGTAACGGAATCGAAAGATTCGCTCACGATCTTCATCGCTACTGGCAACTTTTATGTCAGAGATCTGCTTCATTCCGAATGCATCCAGCTAGCAAAAGAAATAGTTCACCAGGAATAACTTTTTCTAGAAGCGACTAAAAAATTCCCACACGAGATCGACAGAGTGAACGCCAAGTTTCCTTGCACCAGGAACCCGGTGGCCCCAGCCCTTCACCTCATACAACCAGACCTCACACCCTTCTACACCATCACCGTATCGATAGGCCGTCGTATCTGCTGATACTTCAATAACCTCTTCTGTTGTCGTCTGATCGAGGTCCTTCCAGAATTCAATAATTGTTTTTTGATCTGGTGCTCCACCCCACCCGCCAAAGGGCCGCATACTGCCATCAACGGGAACAATTCGATCATCGAGTCCGGATATTTGTAATACAGGAACTGGTTTTATGTCTTCACGATGCTCCCATGTATAGCCACTCATCGTACCGATGATCGACCCGACGGCTTTAAACACCTCTGGGCGTTCAGCCGCAAGTGTATAGCTCATAAAACCACCGTTGGAGACACCGCTGGCAAATGTTCTTTCAGGATCAAGGTCGTGAGTGTGCTGCAGATCCTTTGCGAGTGCTGTGAGAAACCCAACATCATCGATATCACTGATGTTCAACCGCGCATTCCAGTGAGGAACATCACGTCTATCTGGTTTACCTTGCGGATAAACCACAGCAAATCCGTGTTTATCTGCCACTCGACTCATGCCCATCTTGGCATAATTACGGGCATTACCATGGTACCCATGAAGAAAGAAAACAAGCGGTGCATTCTCTGGAAGATCTTCTGGCAGGTGCAACACATACTGTCGCTCAACATCTCCATGCTGAAACACTTCAAACCCAGTCTCAGTGGCTGTTTCTTGCCCGAACACTGGACAGAATAGAAACGAGCATGATGCGACGAGCCAAAACGGCACACTGTGCTGATGATATTTCATATTGAAATCTATTTACCTTTCTCTATCTCACCAACAAGACAAAACTCAACATCTTGTTCATTCCTTTGCCGAACACACAGTCTCCAGAAATTCACAAAGATGTGCAGCATTTTCTGCGGAATAGAATACAAAGCCACCATGTCCTGCATCTTTGAGACGATAGACCGTCACTGGAAGATTATGTTTTTTATACGCTTCTTCAAGAGCATCGGTCTGATTTATTAACACTGTCGTATCTTGTACTCCATGAAAGACAAGCAGGGGCGCATCATCTGATGTCACATGGAATTTTGCAGATGCCTGTTTTGCCTTTTCAACCAGTGTATTTGCTGGGCCACCCAACAGATTATAAACGACTGAACCTGGTTTATTCACTTTCCATGATTGGGTTCTACTCCTAAGTGGAAAATCTGTTGCGCCATAGTAGTCAACAACAGCCTGTACTCGTGATGACTGTTCGTCGTTGCCTCCGACATTACCCTCAAGCTCTTCACTGTTACCTGTCGTTCCGAGAAGTGCTACAAGATGCCCCCCGGCACTGGCACCAGCTGCAATGACACAGTCTGGGTTATATCCATATGTTTGTGCATTAGCCCGAAGCCAACGGATAGCACCTTTACAGTCATGTAATTGAGCCGGCCATTTCGCGACATCGACCAATCGATAATTGATGCTTGCAACTGTGTAGCCGAAATTGGAAAGCCACTTCACAAAGCAATTTTGTTTTGAACCGCCTTTCCAACCGCCACCATGCACCCAGATAACGAGCGGTGAGCCCTCCGGTTTTTCTGGCAAATACAGATCAAGCAAGAGTGGCTTGCCGTCAACCTCTGCATACTGAATATTTTTTACCTGATTACCAGAAAGCACTACTTTTGGAACGCCCTTACCCGATGCTGGAATTTCCTGCTTGGTAAATTCATCGATAGAAGACTCGGCCATAGCTGAGAGACTAAGCAGAAGAGATAGCGCTATTCCTTTCATCAAATTGTTCAAGATTCTTTGCATCACCAATCTAACTTTGGAAATTTGAGATGATCCTCGCGATAGTATAAAACTGGGCAGGGATTTATACATGGACAATTTGGCACACGGTTGGAAAATCCATCAACAGGGTTTACACAGCAAAGCAGAGCAGGCGTATCAGCGGGAGTTGAACGATCCAACGGCACCGCCCCAGAGAAAGGCATTAGCGTGGTGTTATCTGGGAATCCTCTACTATGACCTTGGCAAGTATTCTCAGTCTCTGACTGCCTATAACACGGCCATTCAGATGCACCCACAGTTTCCTGTTGCACTGAGTAACCGCGCAAACACACTCAGTGCCCTCAAGCGTATTGATGAAGCCATATCCAGCTGTGAAGCCGCTATCAAGCTCAAGCCAGAATACTCAACGGCGTGGACCAATCTGGGGACTATTCGAACCAACTGTGGGCAACTCGATGCAGCAATAGAATGTTTTGAAAAATCACTTTCTTTCTTACCTAACGATAACGAGCCTGCCCATCGCAACCTTGGTGCTGCCCTGACCTATCAAGGGTGTTTTCAAGATGCCCTGAGGCATACCGCACAAGCCATTCAAATAAATCCTCATTCTGCTGAGGCTCATCGGAATCATGCCACGCTCACACTTCTTCACGAAGATTTTGAACACGGCTGGGAAGAATATGAGTGGCGGATTCAATGCAAGGATTTTAATCTCCCAGAATATCCCTACCCACGGTATACAGGCGGCTCACTGAGCGGAAAGTCTCTTTTACTCCACGCCGAGCAAGGACTTGGAGACGCCATTCACTTTATTCGCTATGCACAACTTGCAAAGTATGCTGGCGCTCACGTTCTTTTTCACTGTCCACCTGCCTTATGCAAGCTCTTTGGTCACCTTCCGTTTATTGACCAGATCATTCCGATGCCATCAGCGGCGCCGACGTGTGACTTTTATTTGCCACTCATGAGTGCACCGCACATTTTTCAAACACGACTGGAAACCATTCCTCGTGGCACACCATACATCACACCTGACCCCAAACTTATTGAGCAATGGAAAAATTGGCTTTCACAGCAGCCAGGTCGTCTGAAGGTTGGCATCGTTTGGCAAGGAAACCCTGACCATCCTGCAGATTGGCAACGCTCCCTGCCCTTTCGTGCATTGGATGGATTAGCTCATCCCGATATCACCTTTATCCCATTGCAGCTTGGTCATGGGCGAGAGCAACTTTCCGACGAGACAGCATTCAACATTGCTGACCCGGGTGAACAACTTGATCGTGATTCCGGACCATTTATGGATACCGCAGCCATTATCAGTCAGCTCGATCTTGTTATCGGAGGTGACACAGCTGTTATTCATTTAGCGGGGGCTCTCCATGTCCCCACGTGGGTCGCTCTTTCGGTTGCACCTGACTGGCGTTGGATGCTGAATCGTGATGACTCACCATGGTATCCGTCCATGAAACTATTTCGTCAAAGTCAACGTGGTGATTGGTCAGATGTTATTCAGTCGATGTACGATCTTTTGAAAACAATACAACCACGCAAATGCTAAAGTGCTCTCTTCGTGGAGGAGTAAACGAGTACTCCTTCAATATTACTCTTCGAGCAGATCAATGAGTCGTGGCACCTGCTTCTTCCAATCCCAATCAGCCATGGCATGAGCTGCTTCCTGACCACGTCGACGAGCATCTTCACGACCACGGTAGATTCGTTCAAGCATTTCAAGAATCTCATCCACTGATGACTCTCCCCAACCATCTACTCCATCCTGTTGGTTGAGTGGTTCAACGAACTGCTGCTGTTCAAGCCGATAACACGGAACACTTTTCAATACGTCGAGATGACCCGTATTCGAGGAAAGGATCGTTGGTATGCCAGTTGCCAGTGCTTCCATCGCTACGAGGTTGGTTCCGGCTTCACATCGATTTGGAAACAGCGCAACGTCTGCTTCACGGAAGATCTGACCCATCGACGAGTTTGGGGTCACAGGCAACTCATACACTGCGTCTTTCGATATCCCCAGGCGGTCGATCCAACTCATAAGATCGAGCGTAGAATCATTTCGCCAAACAGGTTGCTCGCGAAGAATGGTCGAACGTTCAATTGAGTGAGCCGTTTCTGGCCAAGGGTTTCCCCAACAGGTCATGAGTAACGCCTCAGGGTGTGACAGATGAAACCGTCGAAATGCCTCAAGCACCAAATCCTGACCCTTGCGAAACTCAAGCTTGCCACCAGAAAAGATGACAAACCGATCTTGAAAGTAGTCATTTCGCGGACCAGGGCAAAACACGGTAGTGTCAACACCCTGTGTCCACACATGAACATTGTCAACGCCTGAACGCTTCAGGTGATCAGCACACCATGTACTTCCAGCAAGTATTTTATTTTGAAGGCGGGCATGCTCGAGGGCATTTGGTGCCAACTTTGTATTCTCAGAAAATATGACACCAAAGCTTTTTTTTGATTTGATCTGTGTATTGAGACACGTTTCCAAATCAGGCAAGAGTGCATGAAGAATTGGAAAGTCTGTTTGAAAGTGTACTGATGCATACTGTTTAAGCTGTTCTCGATAATGTCGGTGCTGGTTGAGGACTGGCTGGATGAGCCTTTTCTCAAACACATTGAGTTGGAGTTTTGATATTTCAGAATCAAAAAGGAGCACCGGTTGCCGAAGACCACTTCTCAAAAACTCAACAACGAGCCGTAAACCAAGCACACCGTAACCAAAATGACTACCAGGATGCCAACCGATTCCAAGTGGCGGACTCATCTATAGTCACTCCGGAACGTGATTCCTGTGAACACGTAATTGTCACGGTGCTAGCATGTTTTTGCAATTGTTCTGGAAACAATGCTCGGACCGACTGACCCGGTATCTTAGTCCGTGAAAAGGAAAACTACTGGCAGGTTAAACCAAGAGGCTGCTCTTCATCATTAGTCTACGACAATGATCTTTCCAAACATTACTGGATGGAACTCACACTGATAGAAGATCTCGTCTGGAGCATCGGCCG
>CAXEMW010000045.1:0-17190 GCA_963997395.1 uncultured Planctomycetaceae bacterium | reverse complement strand
CAATCAGGGCGCGACTTTCATTGTTGCTGTCGATGTTGCTGCAAAAATTGGGCATTCGTTTGTGGGAAATACTCCTGCGACCCCTACTGAGGACATGAACATACCGAGCATGTTTCAGACTCTAGGGAGAGTACGAGCTGCCCAGGATAGAAATATTCGAAAGATGGGTGCTGAGGACGCAGACCTTACCATCGAGCCCGATGTCTCGGCCTTTCAGCTAACTGATTTCCAGAATGCATCTGCTATCGCGCACCAAGGCGTTATTGCAACTCGAAAAGTTTTGCCTCAGCTAAGAACTTTCCTGAAACAGCTTGATCCTGAGCTTTTTCCATATGCTTAAGACTCTTGTTGTACTGCTTTCACAACGTTGCACTCTACCGTTGTGAGACAATCCATCCCTTTTGTTTCATGCAAACCACTGCCAGTCACACCCTACGTAGTATGGCTACCATACAAGACAGTCACTAATTCGTACCAATTTTGCATGATGAATAGAGTAGACATCATACCGATGTGTCATAAAAAACGACCGCGTCGCTGCTCTAAAAGCTGACGTGTTTTTCTCGCCTTGTCTTCAGTGATCTCATATGTCGACATAATTATTAGTGCAATCGTTGATGTAACTATTGGAATTACCACATCAAACACTCGCAGACAAAGCATTGTTTGGTCACTCTGGACAACAATCACCGTTGATCCAGGCTGTGGTGTGATGAACCCTGATGCAACGAGCAAGTAACCGCTTAGTAAAAGTGCCAATGCCATGCCGACTTTTACCATCCACCAATAGATTGCTCCGAAGACACCTTCTCTTCGCTTATTCGACTCGAGTTCATCATAATCACAAACGTCTGAAATCATTGAACCCATAAGCGTAAAAAGCGATCCAGTACCAAATGCAACAAACGGGCACGAAGCAAGTAGCCAATATGGATACTCGGGGTTATAGCCGATCCATTTCATGGCATAGCCCACAATTGAAAGTGAGATTGTGACCAAAAAGGTTCGACACTTCCCAATTTTTCCTGCAATAAAGGCCGTCAATGGAATGACGGCAATAGTGCAAATCGCCGTCAATGAACCCCACTGGCCGTTCAATTGCCCTGCTGCCTTATTATCACCATCAAATAGATAATAAATCATCACATACAGGGCGAATGAGATGCCTAGTTGATATCCATTAAAAACAAGAAACGTAGCGGCACATAGTTTTGTAAACGGCTTACATTGCATAGCCGTCACCAAACCCTGAAAAAAACTATTCAAATTACTGAAAATACTTTGTTTCTCTGGTGGCCTGGCTTCTGGAATATCAGACAGCCGTTCCCGACAGAATAAAGCTGGAACTACGCCGAGTAATACAATTGACCCACCGAACCAGAGCCCCAAAACACTTGCTCCATGAACCTTATTCTCAAAGCTCGACATAATCCACCATATCCATGGGGCGCCAATCCACGCCAACTGCCCAGCCGTATTGGCAAAAGCGTGAAGTCGGGTTCGCTCATGATAGTCCGGCGTCATCTCGTAGCCAAAGGCTACAAACGGGGTAGCATAAATTGTATATGTCAAGAAATAGAGAATTGAGCCGATTAGAAAAAACCAGAAATAAAACGTCTTTGTCTGGCCTTCCGGAAATTGCCACATACTGGCAAAGACAAGACCCGAGATGATAGCACCAAGAAAAATATACGGTCGCCGACGACCCCACTGAGAACGTGTATTGTCTGATATATAACCCATAAGTGGGTCTGAAACTGCATCAAAGATTCTTGGAATGAACCCAATGATTCCAACGAGTCTTGGGTCAAGACCAATACCCAAATTGAGAACAACCATCATGGCGGGAATTGCCGCTGCTTGCAGGTTATTCACCAACATTCCTGCTGCGTAGGCAAACTTCTGGCCAAGTGGTATCAGGTCGCTACTACCAGTCCTGCGAGTGACAGTGCTCATTGAATCACCAATCTTTTCGCTCATTAATCTGCTGAGACTTTGACATCTACTATCGAATAGTACTGATTAGAGAAAATTCCTTGTGTTCATTGAATCTGGACTCTCCCCCCCCACACTTTGATAGGCTACTCAAGCAATTCTCTATTTTGCAAACGCACCGCACTTTCTAAGACGATTTGTAAGTACTTTGGGCTTGGGACCCTGCTACTTCTTTAGGCGTTTCTCTCGTTCCGAATTTTTCCTGAATTCTGGCTCTTCTGACTTTGGCAGCCATTGACGCAATCGATTTTTAATCGAGTCGTGACGAGGATCATTAGCAAGATTATGGAATTCGTTTGGATCACTTCGATGGTCATACAATTCTTCTGCACCATCTTCATATGTAATAAGTCTCCAAAATCGACTCCTGATGGCATGATTTCCAAAATATGAAGATGTGATTGCCGGCCTCTCTCTTTCCGTTTTTGAATCTTCGAGCTGGGGAATAAGAGAAACGCCTTCGAGTTTTTTAATTGTTGGAAGACCGCATAAATCAATGAGTGTTGGATAAATGTCAATCAAACTAACTGACTGCTCACATGGTGTACCTGGTGAGATACCCGGTCCAGAAATAAGAAGTGGCACCCGTGTTGACTCCTCCCAAAGCGTACGTTTTGCCCAATGTTTTTTTTCACCAAGGTGAAAACCATGATCACTCCATAGAACAACATACGTGTTCTTTGCGTGAGGACTTGATCTAAGTGCATCGATTACGAGACCAACGCACGAATCAACGAAGCTAATAGAAGCAAGATACGCCTGAGTTAATTCTCGCTGCTTTCCGTGCTTCAGCACTTCTGCATGCGTTGGAGCAACTGCGTAACTATTAATATTCAAAAAGTTTTTTGGTACATCATCAAGATCCCAACTGGGGATACGGGGGAGCCAAATCGCCTCGATGTCATATTTTTGAAACCAGCATGGCGGAGCAAAGAGAGGCACATGTGGCCGAAAAAAGCCGACTGAGAGGAAGAATGGTTTTTTGAAATCACTGTGGAGAAAGTTTGCCGCATTCTGCGCCAATTTGAAATCAGCCATTTGTGCGTCTTCATCGGGGTACTCGCCCCAATCCCATGCACCACTCCAACGAGCAGGCCTATTCATTACACCTTTGGGACGTCGACCCTTTTCTCGTCCCAGTGATTGATCAATCGCCTCGGAAAGCCTCCCGGTGAATCCGTGATGAAGCACTTTCCCGCCAGCTAACGTGTAGTACCCATGATCTTTCAAGTACCGCTGCATTGTTGGAACGTCATTCAGCGCTGGCAATTCGTCATACCTTGGGCCAATCTCATAACTACCATGCGTCGTTGGCGCTACACCTGACATAACACTGACGCGTGATGAAGAACAAACGGGTACCGCGCAATGCGCATTACTGAAGTTCCTTCCTTGCGCTGCGAGTTCATCCATATTTGGAGTCGACACATCTGGATGTCCTCCCAAGAACCCAGTCCAGTCATTCAAATCATCTATGCTGATCATCACTACATTCGGTTGCTCAGCACCATTACTCGAGTTGTCACTCCAAAGTACTCCAAAAAAAATACCAAAAATTACTAACGCATAACGGCACATCGTTCGTCTCCGCATTGTGAAAATGACTTTCATTGTCTGGCAACACATAAAGTGCCGTGGCTGTCCTGGTGTGCTCAGGCCAACTCTTTGATGTTTTGCTGAAATGCTTACAAGCCCACCTGCAGGCAAAGGTTCAGTGACTTTGCAATTGTTGGCTGTTCTGCAAACGTATCACCACTTGCAACCGAATAGCTCTTTAAAGCCTTGGCCAGATCACGTGTCACGGCTTCACTTCCCGGGCGTCCGAAAAAATTATGTAATTCATCAGGATCCTGCTGGCTATCAAAGAGCCAAGGGCGATCATTCACAGAAAGTACTAGCTTATAGCGTGAATCGACTACACAGATCCAACTAGCCTTTGTTCCTGCATTTCGAAGAAAGGTATGCTTTGTCATCTCCCCAGAAACTCCACGGTGGAAATCCTCCGACAAATCCCTTCCTTGAAAATCACCCGCAGAGGAATTGTTACCAGCCAAGCGAAGAAGTGTCGGTGTAATATCAACGGTACCAACCGGTTGTTTATAGACAGAGCCAGCAGATAACTTATCTGGGAATCTGATGAGCATGGGCACTCGTGCTGACCCTTCGTACGGATTTCCCTTATTGAGCCGATCGTGCTCATAACAAAGGTCACCGTGATCGGAGGTCATCATGATGATTGTTGAATCAAGCTTGCCGTTCGCCTCCAAAGTTTGAAACAAACGCCCGATGTTATCATCAAGGCATTTCACCATACCAAAATATTGTCTCATCGGATCAGCTTTAAACGTTGTGTGACCTTTTTCATCACCTAACCACTTTGGTCCAACAACGTCATCACGACCATACGTTCGGGGTGGAAGGAATCGTAGGTGATTAAACATCGTGTCATAAGGGGCGCGTACGGTATTGGGACCATGAGGGTCGGGGTAACTTACCACTGCAAGAAACGGCTTATTTTCTTTTGCGGTGATAAAGTCAATGCAGCGATCTGTAAGAAAGTCTGTTGAAAATGTTTTTTCATCAGCGTTATCTAGGCTGTAGGAAGGCACACCTTTTGTATCGTGAGCAGCCACCCCTGCACCCGTCTTGGTCAGTTCAAACTTTTTCCAATGGCCGCGGTTAAACATGTATTGTTTGTCAACAAAGCCACCATCAATTTCTGGAGACCATTCAGGCTTGCCCGCGCCACCCAAATGCCATTTCCCAATAAATCCTGTTTCGTATCCGGATTTATTTAGTATTGACGCAAGCGTTGGAATATCTGTCCGAAGTTTACAATTATTTGTCGGCACACCTGTATTTTGTGGATAAAGTCCCGTAATCATTGCTGCCCGACATGGTGAACAAACTGGCGCAGTTGCATATGCTCGGGTACAAATCACTCCCTCACTTGCAAGCCGATCGATATTCGGTGTTGTAACTACAACTCCTGGCCCCCACATCTCGGCTTGCTCTTTTGATAAGTGATCTCGGTAACAACCAAGAGTTCGAAAATTATGCTCGTCAGTCACAATTAGCAGAATATTTGGAGATTCTGCGGCTCTTACCACTTGGAATCCAGCCAGCAATAAAATGATCATCAGAAATCTTATGGCACCCATTTTTCCAACCTTCTTTGATAACTATTTTTATTGATCTATTGTGCTTTTTTGAGAACCCATAGCGAACAGCAAATCTTCTCTCATGAAAAACGCTGTCACAATCTTTTTGATTGAAATGGCGTTGATGGAATTTTCCCAGACGCACGTTTATACAATGCCGCACGGAGTCGCTCTATTACGTCATACGTTTCTGAATCTGGATCAGTCGCTAAATTATGGAATTCCATTGGATCAGCCTGATGGTCATAAAGCTCCACTCCGGCCTCTCCCTCAGCCCACTCTGTGTATCGCCAACGATGATCACGAATGCTACAGCCCATTACTGGCTGTCGCAGTCGTGCATCAGCTGGACGTAGGACCTGCGTCACCGCATAGCCTCCCCATGGCACAAGCGGGTCGACTAAAAGTGGACTCAAGTCGCGGCCGGGCAACCCGCTGGGTGCTTGTATTTTTGCAAGAGCAGCGAGGGATGGATACACATCAATAAACTCAACCACTCGCCGACAAACCTGACCATTCCCTGGCATGTCAGGAGCCCGAATAATCAAGGGCGCCCGAGCTGCCTGCTCAAAAAGGGTGCGCTTCTGCCAAACTCCAAGGTGATCTCCAAGATGATATCCGTGGTCACTCCAGAGAACAATGATTGTGTTTTCGGTAAGGCCAAGCTGATCAAGTGCATCGAGTAGACGACCAACCTGTGCATCAATAAACGAAACACAGGCATAATAGGCCAGTGTTGCCTGAATCAAAACATTCTTCTCAAGTCCATAATGCGGCTCTGAACAATTATGAGCAAAGGCTGCGATTGGTATATCTTCCCGGTCATCTTGTGGAGCGTATGGAAGCTGCATCTTTTCAGCTGAATAAAGATCGAAATATTTCTTTGGAGCGATATACGGTGTATGCGGACGAAAAAATCCAACCGCCAAGAAAAAGGGGCTGGACTTATTTGTAGACATCATTCGTATAGCTTCTGTGGCAATCATACCGTCTGTCTGTTCTTCGTCACTCCCTTCTGCCGCAAGCCAACTGAGTGCCGCAGAAATTTTTTTATTTGGCTCTGCATTAAAAACTAGATTTTCTTCAGCAGTGTCTCGCCCTTTAGGATTGACTACACGCATCCACGACGGTGAATCATCGAGGCCGTTGGTTCCTATTGAAGCAGGAACGTTGTAATGAAAAATCTTACCCACCCGGGAAACGTAATATCCAGCCTGCTGAAATGCCTGAGGGAGTGTTACGACATCTGGAATTTCTTCTCGGAAATGTCGATCAAGATCATAAACCTTTATCTGATCTGGCCGGAGACCAGTTAGAAGAGAAGCCCGCGTTGGATTGCATAGCGGCAACTGGTTGTACGCCCGTTGAAAACAGACACCCCGTGCAGCGAGCCGATCGATGTTTGGTGTCTTCGCAACTTGATCACCATAGCACCCAAGCGTGCACGCCAGGTCATCGACAGCAATAAACAATACATTCGGCTTCGTGACCTGCGTCGTCTCTGCACAAACGACACAATCATATGTCAAAAAAAGAAGGGCGAAGAGTAGCCATGTCAACTTCAACAAAATGCCCTCCCATACTGGACTAATCTTTGCTTGACGAGAACTCAGTCTAGCAACTTTAAACGAACACAATCTACAAAGCATCTCTGAGATGCAGCGATTAGAACAATTCGGTCGCCCATACCCGGCTGAAAATAGTTTTACTCGAGACTTGCTAAAGCATCTTCAACAACAGCAAGACCTTCATGTAACTCTTCGTCATTCATGGTTAATGGCACAAGAAAACGAAGCACGTTTCCGTGCGTACCGCATGCCATAAGGATTAAGCCATGTTCGTAGGCATATTGAACAACTGCTTGAGCAGCCGCCTTATCGGGCTGCTTTGTTCCTTGGTCGGTCACAAGTTCAATTGCGCGCATCGGACCGAGCCCTCGTGTCTGGCCAACACATGGAAAACGTTCGGCAAACGCTTCGAGCCTGTGACGCAATACCTCTCCGATGTGGCAGGCATGTGCAAGAACTGCTGGGTCTTCAAATCGATCAAGCACCGCATGTGATGCAGCACACGCCAGTGGATTGCCGCAGTACGTTCCGCCAACACCACCGAGTCCGACAGCATCAATGACCTCTGCCCGACCTGTCACAGCTGAGAGAGGAAGGCCATTCGCCAATCCCTTAGCCATGACAACAAGATCAGGAGTGACATCCAATTGATGACATGCCAGCAGGCTACCCGTTCTTCCGAAGCCAGTCTGAACTTCATCAAAAATAAGCACAACACCGTGGTCATCACACCATCGACGCAACATTTTCAGAAACGGTGCCGGGGCTGGCACAAATCCGCCCTCACCGGCAACTGGCTCAATAATAACTGCCGCAACATTCTGCTCACCAATTTGGCCTCGTGCAATCTCAGCAAACGAATCAAAAACCTCTTGGCAGAAGCACCGCTCAAGCGGACATCTAGACGCCTGCGGACAACCACCTGGATCTCCTTTCACTCCAGGCCATCGATAAAAATCTGGGTATGGCGCCCGATAGACCTCAGCTGGAAATGGAGCAAATCCACTTTTATAAGGGGGGGCCTTTGCTGTGAGTGCCATCGCCATGTACGTGCGGCCATGATAACCGTGTTCAAACGAAATGACCGCCTGTCGACCTGTTTTCACACGCGCAAACTTAACCGCGTTCTCAACTGCTTCAGCACCAGAGTTTGCCAGAAATGTTTTGCACGGAGCGGCTTTTGGCAAGAGTGCATTCAGCCGCTCTGCTAGACGGATATATCCTTCGTAAGCAACAACGTTGATACTCGTATGAACAAATTTACCAGCCTGTTCCGCAACAGCTCGCATCACAGCCTCGTCGCGATGGCCAAGATTCGTAACACCGATACCACTCGAAAAATCTAAGAATGAGTTCCCGTCGACGTCTGTAACTACAGACCCTTTCGCATGGGATGCGATAACAGGAGTTGTATGGAACGGCCCTGGTGAGACGTGCTCATGCCGCACCTCATTCAGTTCTCTTGAACGAGGACCCGGTATCTCTGTTTTCAGATGAATGACTGGCATTTTTCAAAACTTTCTAAAACGGAAGAGAGCCATAGGACCGAATCCTTCTATACGAAAGGCATCCATGTTTTGTTCCTTTCCCACACTAAAATCCGTGCCGATCCGGACATTCACATGAACAAATCGTACATCGCTGTGTCAATTTCATATACGTCGAGCTCTTTCTTTCTCTTTTTCAAGCATTTTACTCATCCCTTTTTGTGATGGTGTTTCGTCACATCTCTTCGCCGGAGAGATACAAAACTTATAAAAGCGTAGGTTCTTTCGCCCAGAGCACGTAGACTCGGGTAACAAAAAAGTGTTCACTTTGGTTTTGCACATTCAAGACGGCAATGGGTTGCCTCACATCCCAAGGTAGGAATACCGACGACCTCCTTCGCTCCATCTACAATGAAGTATCTCTTTCAAACCGTTTTTTTTGCATTCATTTTCTACCTTGGTTTTACGCTCAAAGCACCAAACGCTTTTCCGCAAAATCTAACGAAAAATCTTCTGGACCAGACCAGTGAAGCCCTCGCTTCTCAAGTAAGGATGAGGGGCGATCCCATCCGTGGCGGAATTTTATTCCACACATCAACTGCCGGGTGCATCAAGTGTCACTCTGACGGACAAATTCCCTCTCCTCTGGGACCAAAACTCACTGATATCGATCCTACAACATCGGACATTTATCTTATCGAATCCGTCCTTCATCCGTCTCAGTTGATTCGTAAGGGGTATGAGACTGTTTCAGTTCTTACGACAAACGGCCAGATAAAAACCGGGATACTCACTTCACAAAACACGACACAGATTGTTCTTCGTGAATTGACAGACCTTTTAAACCCTACCGTTATTCCGCAAAGTCAAATTGATGAAATTGAAAAAACTTCACTATCAATAATGCCACAAGGCCTTGTTGATAGCCTGCGAAATGAAGGTGAATTTTATGATCTCATGCGATATGTCTTTGAGGTGGTGCATGGTGGTTCACATCGTGCTAGTGAACTGAGACCAACGCCTGAGGAGCTAGTGATTAGAGATGACTCAGTCGGACTCGATCACGCGGGCATTCTTCAACGACTTGGAGCAAAGGACCTGAAAGCCGGCAAACGAATTTATCTCAGCCACTGCAAAAACTGTCATGGCGTGGATGGAAATGAGCCTACTCTTCCTCTTGCTCGATCCTTTAGCACTCAACCTCTGAAAAATGGCTCTGACCCATACAACATGTTCATGACGCTTACGAAGGGAAGCGGGCTCATGGCCTCGGTGCAATACCTTTCGCCGAAAGAACGATATCAGGTTGTTCACTACATTCGTGAAGCACTAATGCAGCCGAGTAATCCGCAATACGAGGTCGTTGATTCGTCCTACTTGGCAGGGCTGCCGAAAGGGACAGGCCTTGGTGAACTTACTGAATTCAAACCTCGTGACTTTGGTCCTGCTCTTGGTTCTCAAATTGGAACACAGGTAAATAACGCGCTTACTATCAAACTCGACGACACAACGACTGCGAGCTATGACCTACACCGCATGAAGCTTATCGGAATCTGGGAAAATGGCTTTCTTGATTTAACAGGTACACACCACTACCGTCAGCGTGGTGAACGAATGCCCCAGATAGAAGGATCCTTACTGCCAGGTCTCGACGGATGGCGATGGGCATATGCCGGTTCTTTTGATGAGACTGATGGTATGAAGCCCCCGCGTGGACCACTTGATGAGCAATTCATGCGGTACGAAGGGTACTCGCTGTACGACAATGATGTAATCCTTCGCTACACGATCGAGGAACGATCCATCCTCGAATCATTGCATAACACACCCACCGATTCTGGTCCCTGTATTGAGCATACCCTCCATGTTGGGCCCGGACAGCGACCACTTGAATTATCGGTCGCTAAGTTCCAAAAGATTGGGAGTGATTCGGGAGTCTATAAAATCAATGGCTCATCACAAGAAGGTTTACGAGGAGCAGCAAAAGAATGCTCAGCGATCATCACAGAGATTTCACCAAAAACAAAAAATATTGTTGAACCAAAACGTGCACGTGAACTGGACTTAGGTACAACAGAGAGGACGATTCTTGTTCGATTCCGGACAACTCAAACAGGGACACTGGTCTCCTCCGCACCTCCAACCGGAAAATGGACACCGAATGGAAAAACATTATTCCTTCGAGGTGATGAGCTGGTTTTTGACATTGGGTGGGTTGGTGCTCTTCGGGGAAAAGCTGATATTCGTGACGGAGAATGGCATGTCGCAGCAGTCGTTGTCGGTGATGATAAAACACAACTTTTTGTTGATGGAAAGCTTCTAGCTACGCGTCAAGAATTCCATCGCCCCCCTGTGAATGGACACGTCTTCAAAATCGGTTCAACCGCGACTGATTTTGGGGGAGATTTTAAGGGTGATATTGGGTGGGTTCAAATTTATCAAGGAGTCGTGTCTGACGAAGATCTTCCCGGACTTGCAGCCGGAAAGCATACTCATGCGGAGCAACTCCTCTTTGAATGGGATTCAGCAGAGTCAACAGATCGCAATCAACCACCTGAGACAATCAACCGTGTAGCTGCAAGCGCACGTGGTGACACTGCTGGTTTGGTTTGGGAGGTACACGAAGACGGGCGGCTTACGATGACAATCCCCGCTGGAAAGAAAAGCAGGGATATAAAAATTTCTGTACTTTCGGCAAAAAACACCTGTGAGAAATTGCTCAAGGAAATCACAGACACAGACAATCAAGGCG
This sequence comes from uncultured Planctomycetaceae bacterium, assembly GCA_963997395.1. Lineage (GTDB taxonomy): Bacteria > Planctomycetota > Planctomycetia > Pirellulales > UBA1268 > UBA1268. The sequence goes on along the minus strand of CAXEMW010000045.1, from coordinate 6,227 downwards.
TTACAACACTCACATCGAAGCTCTCAGGAAGCTCTCGACGATGGCCTGAGACCATTCGCGTCCGTGGGCGACAAGGTGCCGATATTAATGGCTATGCGCTTGATACTATTCCCATTCCTTTCAGCAACCCCTGGAATACATGGATGAGGACAAGTGCTCTTGATTTTTTTCCAGATGGACGTGCGGTCGTTACAACACACGGCGGCGACGTCTACATCGTTTCCGGAATTGACCACGCTCTAAGCACTATTCAATGGAATCGATTTGCAGCAGGACTCTTCGAACCTTTTGGAGTGAAGGTTGTAGATGAAACAATATATGTCACGTGCCGTGATGGAATGAAACGACTTCATGACTACAACGGAGATGGTGAAGCCGACTTTATTGAATCATTCTGGAATGATGATGATGTCTCTTGTGTTTTTCATGGATACAATTTCAATCTGCAAGTGGATGATGAGGGGAACTTCTATTTAGCCAAGGCGGGGCAACACACAAATCATCATCGGCCGGGAACAATTATGAAGGTGCCGCCGCAGGGTGGAGAGGCCGAAGTTGTTGCCTGGGGCGTCCGTACGCCCAACGGAATGGGTCGACTAGCCGATGGCCGCTTCACTGTTTCAGACAACCAAGGACCGTGGATGCCAGCTGGAAAAATATCCGCCATTGAACCTGGTGGTTTTTACGGGAACATGCCAATCAATGCTGAACAGGATAGTTGGTTACGAGAAAAATATGATGGTGAATTACCAGAAGCATTTGACCAGCCATTCATCTGGATGCCCCAGGAACTTGATAGCTCATGTGGTGGTCAGGTTTGGGTCGACGACCCCAGATTTGGACCACTTTCCGGAAGGCTCCTCCACTCATCTTTTGGAAAGGGCTGGCTTTACTACCTGTCGCTTCAGGATGTTGATGACATAACTCAAGCCGCAATTATTACGTTGCCACACCAATGGGATGCCGGTGTTATGCGGTTGCGTGTGAATCCTGCTGATGGCCAGCTTTATGGCACAGGTCTGTCAGGCTGGCAGGGTCCAGCAAGTGGAAAAGATGGATGTTTTCAGCGACTCCGCTATACCGGCAAACCATGTCGGCTTCTTGATTCAGTGGCGGTAGAACACGAAGGGATTCGGTTACATTTCAACTTTCATATTGATCCCGAGAGTATCGACGGTGCGAAAAAATGGCACGCTGAGATGTGGGACTATCTGTGGTCCCGAAAATACGGCTCTGATCAGTTTTCGGTCCTGCACCCGGGTGAAGAAGGCCGAGACGAAATTCATATTATAGATGCTGCATTGATTGATCCGAAAACCATTCATTTGGAAGTCCCGGACATTCATCCCTGTGATCAATTTCTGCTTGAGGTCGAAACCCGTGATCAGGCAGGTGAATCTTTTCTTGAGAAAGCCTATCTCACAATCCATGCAATTCCCAAAGTGTCTGATAATGGGGAATAATTCATTCGACTCTACTAAGCAAACAGTTGGTTGCACTCTCACGTATGATTAAGCGATCCTGACAATCCAAAACATGTGATCGTTTTAATACAAAAAAACACGTGTCGTATCACCCAACTGAAAAGCTGGCTGGGGTGTAAAAAGCATGACGCCAGCTAGTGATCGGACCTCCGCAGATGCGGCACCAAGACGAGACCATTCCTTCCAGGCACTCCATTGAGCTGTTCCTCGCCGCATCCCTGAGTCACGTACACAGACTGGCCAGCATTCAACAACGCGTTGCCAAAAGTCGTTAAGACAAGATCGCCGTATGTGTATGGCGTCGAGCCCATACCAAGAACCTGGCTGCTCAATAATTGAGAGCTGATATTTTTTGGCAAGACGAACAATGCTGTTATTCATTTGACGGGACTGTTCTTTTATCTCCTCCAGAGATTGTCGGCATCCAGGAACAAAAAATGTCTTTAACAAACGAAAGCGACGTGGACCAACAGACTGAATACTCTCAATTGGCAGTTTTGTAATGACGACATGAAACTGTTGCTGGTGAAGACGATGGATGACTTCTTCGAGCCACGTTGCTATCTGTTCTATCGAAAAACCATAGAGCAAGTCATTTCCAATATCTGTAATGACCGCTAATCTCGGACTGTTTCCAAAAACATCTCTGCGTAGCATCCTATCGATCGATCTCCAGAGACCACTCTCTAGAATTGACGGCAAACTACGCTTCCATATACGACTATTCGCGCCGTAGGAACGACCGTGGCCAGCAGCGACAACAAGGTCAAAAGCAGACGACGAGCAGCAGCGAGAAGCTTGAAGAAGCCGAGACAGCCCTCGGGAAAGATTGCTTGCCCCCAAGGCGACAACCAATGTTCTCTCTTCATCGTGAGCAATTGATTCAGAATCTCCGTGCACTGCCAACGCTTCCTTCAACGCCGAAAACCACTAGCTGCAAGCCGTTGGTAACACCCTACACAGAGAACACCAAACAGCAACATGAGATACGTTTCTTGGTGTTGATATGCCCAAACGGCAACTATTCCGGCAATAAGAAGGCCAAAGAGACTCGCGATCTGATCTGCAGCCGAAACACCACAGGCTCTCAAACCTTCCAGAACAATCTGCCCACCGTCGAGCGGCCGAACAGGTAATAAATTGAGAATCGCCCATGCTATATTTACGAATAATAGATGATAGATCATCAGCCGACCGAGCATGGAAGGAACAGGCTGGGACGCCAACGAAACTTCTTCCAAAGAATTTCCAACAATTGGTAGTAACCTCAAAAAGCCTGGGTCCGGCACCTGATATCCAAGCATCATCACGATAATTATGACAGCAATCGCAAGACACAGTTGAGCAACTGGACCTGCTGCTGAAACGACCAACCGGCGCAAAGGACTCCTGAGCGCCAAAGCGGGCATTCCGGTTGGTACCGCCAATCCCCCAAAGTGATACAAAACTATCCGCGATGACTGGCCGGATGCAGCAAATGCAAGAGCATGCCCAAGTTCATGGACGAGAATAGAGCAGAAAACAACAAGCACCCACACGCCTAAATAGACTAAGAGCGTCCGTGTATCGTCACCGGCAAGTGACTGGGCTAAACCCCAGCCAAACAACCCTGCTGCCGGCCAAAACCAACCAGTCACCCGTACAGGGATTTGACCAATGTGAAAGTGAAAGTCAGCGGGCGTAGACTGTGGCTCAGCGAGTAACATTTTTTATTATGCCGCCTGTTCACCATGCTGAACAGCAATGGTTTTGTCATCATTCGATAGAGACAAGCCATCTGTAGCAATATTGACTATCACTTCTGCTGCTCGAGCCGCTGAACCCGGCTGGGCCACCTTGCCTGCAAGCTTTTCCAATGCTGTCACCGTCTCTTTATATACCTTTGGATCTGTAAGCCACTCCACAACGTGGTCCGCAAGAGCGGAAGACGGATCCGCGACCGTCAGATACTCCGGATAAAGCATTTTTGGATCCGGAGATGGTGGTTGACGAGGCGGCCAGAATACTGGATTGACTGGCCCTATTGGATCCGACATAGCCAAAAGATTTACAAGTGTAAAAGACCGACAATGCCTCATCCAACTCTGAACGACGTATGCCAAACCGGAGAGTGAAAAAACCATAACCGACGGTACTCGAGCAGCGAGTAGTTCCAGTGATACTGAGCCACTCACACAAACAGCGACAGTCGCTTGGGGAATTAATTCACTTGTTTTTCCCGCTTCGACGACGAATTGATTTGGGTAACTCCCGGCTGGCGATCCTTGTATCAACTCATTGATGTACTTTGCATGACGCTCATCGAGTGCAGCGACAACAAGATTTATGTGTGGGATTTTTTGCTCTACTTTTTGTGCCGCAAGAAGAAGGCTTTTTAAATTTGCTTCAATTTCCTGCTTACGTGAACCGGGCAGCAAAAGCACCAATGGATTTTTCTCTGTCGGCCTTTTTTCTTTTCCAGGGGCATGTCGTACATCAAAAAAAGGATGGCCCACATATGTGCTGGAAATTCCTTGCGCCACAAACCATTCGTGTTCAAACGGAAGCGCTGACAAAACGTGATCAATCAACCGCCGCATCTTATGAATTCGCCAGCTTGCCCATGCCCAAATTTGGGGCGGACAATAAAAAACTACGGGGATACCGTGTCGCTTGGCACGCCAGGCCAACCACCAATGGAAACCGGGAAAGTCGACGAGCACACAAATGTCAGGGCGTTCATCCAGAAAACTTCTTTCGGCCCTTCGGGCCAAATCGACAAAACAATGAATTTTGGCTAACACACGAAAAAACCACATCACTGCTAATTGAGTCATGTCAGCAATAAGGCCACAGCCCGCATGCTCCATCTTTGGCCCACCAAGCCCAACACAAACGGCATCTGGGCACTGATCCTTAATGGACCTGCAGAGAAGGGCCGCATGATGATCACCTGATGGTTCACCGGCAGAAAGAAAGACTCGCATAAAATTATTGTGGGTTAGCCTTTTTGAAGGGGAGTGAAGATTATTTCAGTTAACACGATCTCGTTACAGATCAATTTTCTTTCATTTCTCTTGATTTCTGCATGCTGAAATGACTGTTCCGTGGCTCCGGAAGCCCACACGCAACCAGCGTTCCAGAGGCAATGATGACTGAGCCAACAAGAAAAAATGGAACACCACCCAGAACATCAATGCCCCATCCTACGAGAGGAGATAAGACAAAGGGTAGGGCCATAGCCCCTCCGACGAGGCTTACATAACGCGGCTGAAGACCCGTCGTTGGCGCAAGTTCAAGTGCATAATTACTAATGATCCGTAACATGATTGGATTAAAACCGAGTGGCATATAAGCCAGCCAAAACCACTGCATTGCAGCCGACTGAGAAACCATGGTTAAGCCGGCTACAAAAAGCGGCGTTCCTGTACAACAACCAAGTAGCCCAATAATGACTAGACGATTTCCCCGGTGATCCGCCAGAGGCCCGACTACCAGGCTTGCAAGACCAGTAGCGATGTTCTGGACAACAATCCACGTCAGCAGGGAGTGACTCGTATCCCCAAACTGCTCACGCGCAAACGCTTGATAATGTGGAAAAAGGATCATGGCAGCCGAAAAACATGCAGCCACCACCGCAAGCCGAGCAAGTGACCTGTCATGAGCAAGACACTGCCAGAACGAATGCGATCGCACAGCATCAGATGCCTTACGAGATTCAGCCGTGAAAGTATTCTCCGGTTCCTTAAAAAACAATGGGACAACAGCAGCAGCAGCAAAAAAGAAACTTGTCGCTGCGAAAATCTTAACAAACCCATTGGGCTCTTGCAGCCATGGCCCTAATGCAAGGAATGCAGCCATGATCGCAATGACACTACCACTCATCACACTCAAGACCAAAACTCTTCCTCGACGTCCAGCAGATATCAAGCGGCCTTGCAATGTTGCAACCAACAATTGGTTGCAACCATTGACTGCTGAAAAAAGACCATACGTACAAAGAAATACAATCGCAAGGAAAAACGGATGGTCATTCAAGAGACGGGACCATGCTACTGACAAGACTGCAAAACAAAGGGACAGGCCTATTGTCGTTGCAACCAAAAACAAACGGATTGATTTTGTGCGTGAAACGAATGGGGCAACTACCAATGGAAAGAGGCTTGTTCCAATGCGGTTGAGAACAGGGAGAAAGCCCCGGAGCATTCCAGAGGCAATGCACGCATCAAGAACCGCTGGCATAATCACGGTCTCTGTTTTGAAGATCCACCCGATACGAGCAACTACCTGATATGTCACCAGACAAGCAATATTCCGAGGCTCATGGGAAGCCACTTCGGTACGATACGAGCTTTTTTTTTCATTATTCTTGAGTGTTTGTTTGGTTGAGATCATCTTATTCTCAAAAGAAAGCAACCGCATGAAAAGTGGTTACACTAGAGACATCCAGGACGAGTGTCCTAGCATCTTAGCGCGAACGGCAACCACTGCTCTTTTTTTCGATTCATGATAGACACATCTCAATATATCCATCGCTTCCAAAAGCAGGTCTGCTTTCTGCAAGCACGCCGGCTCTTGCCTTATATCCTCACAATTTTCTTGTTTGCCTGGCCCACCATTTTCGTTCAAGCGGAACACTTTGTTTGGTTTGGCTCCTACACAGGGAAGCCTCCTCGAGGACAGGGTGTCTATGTCGCTCATTTTGATGAAAACACGGGAAACATAAGTAAGCCTGAATTAGCATGCAAGGTAAAGAACCCTTCA
>CAXEMW010000044.1:0-17224 GCA_963997395.1 uncultured Planctomycetaceae bacterium | reverse complement strand
CTTCGAGAGCTGTCACAATCGTTGTGGAGGCCCTCAGAACATCGACAATAATCGCGATGCCTCCCGCTACAGACTCTCGGGGCATATCATCTGGGAGGCAATGGGTATACCAATGAAGCGTACTATCTGAGTTGGCTACTTTGTTATTCATAAGATTTGATTACACCAAAGTGGCTTCGAGCCTGCCGAATACAGTTTGAACATCTTACCCGCGGAGATGATGCTATTACGACCGAAGCAATCCAAAATGTTGATAAGAGCGGGAGCAAAGTCCAAGGCATGTTTGCCGAAATCGCCCCGCGGTACGACTTTGTCAATCGAATGCTATCAGGTGGGATCGATACGTGGTGGAGAAGAATCACTGTCAAACGTGCGCCCCCGCCTCCTGAAGGCTCAATTTTAGATGTGTGCACTGGAACTGGTGATTTGGCACTTACGTACGCAGCAAGAGCAGCTTCACAGGTCCGTGTGGTTGGTAGTGATTTTTGCAAACCAATGCTCGACCGTGGAATCGAAAAGTCTGCAGCACGCAATGTACCAGTCGAATGGATTGAAGCCGATGCTATGGACCTACCATTCCCGGATTCCTCATTCGATCTTGTGACCGTTGCTTTTGGATTACGTAACATTGCTGAAACGGATCGAGGCCTCGCTGAGATGGCTCGCGTGTGCAAGCCAGGTGGACGCCTAGCGATCCTTGAATTCTCATTGCCAAAAAATTGGGTCATCCGAAAAAGCTATTTATGGTATTTCAGAAATGTCCTACCGAGGATTGGAAACACCATTGCTCACAACCACTCCGACGCCTACACCTACCTGAACCAGAGTGTCGAAGAGTTTCCGTCTGGTGAAGCTCTTGCTACCCTCATAAAAAAAGCTGGCTTTGCCCGTGTTGATCAGTTTCCTCTCACCCTTGGAATAGCTACGCTTTCAATTGCAACAAAAACTGAACGTTCTGAACAAAACGAGATTACTGACGAATGAGCACTTCTTCTCACCACCCCATCGTTCTAGGAGTCACAGGTGCCTCAGGAGCGATTTATTCACGCCGGCTCCTGCACGTGCTTCTCGATACAAACTGCGACGTCCACCTCTCAGTGAGCCCTTCTGGTAAAGCAGTGTTCGAGCAAGAACTCAGCGAGTCACTCGATCTTGATAACTTTTCCGTTGACCAATTTCTCGGAACCGCGACGCCCTTGTCTGGTCGCCTCACGTACCATCACTACAAAAACCTTATGGCACCAATTGCGAGCGGTTCATTCCTGACAAGCGCAATGGTCATTTGTCCATGTAGCGGGAGCACGCTCTCCGCTGTTACTCATGCAATGGGTGACAATCTTATTCACAGAGCCGCTGAAGTACATTTGAAGGAACGGCGAAAACTTGTTGTTGTGCCACGCGAGAGCCCTCTTTCGCTCCCACAACTAAAAAACATGCAGGCCATTCACGAAGCCGGAGCCGTTGTTCTGCCTGCTTCACCAGGCTTTTACCACAACCCAGAATCTATTGATGATCTTGTCGATTTTGTTGTGTCCCGTATTTGTGACCAACTGAACATTACGAATGAACTTGTTGGCCGCTGGGGACATTGAAATCTATGGCGGCGACACTTCGCACATACCTTGAGCTTGTTCGATTCTCTCATACCATTTTTGCGATGCCTTTTGCAATTATGTCTGGAATGATCGCAGGCCATCTTGATCTAGCCGACAACCCACACCTCTCATCATTGCACTGGCTGAAACTTGCTGTCGGTATCGTTGTCTGCATGACTACCGCTCGTACAGCGGCTATGGCGTTTAATCGACTTGTGGATAGGGAAATAGACGCCCGCAACCCCCGTACTGCGAATCGCCACCTGCCGAAAGGTCTCCTTTCCGTGAGTGACGTTCAAAAATTGGTCTATTTGTCTTCAGTGCTATTTGTAGCATCAACCTTGCTATTTCTTCCGAACTGGCTGCCAGTCGCTCTCTCCTTGCCGGTGTTAGCATGGCTCTTGGGGTACAGCTATGCAAAGCGTTTCACTCCATTTGCACACGTGTGGCTCGGTGCGGCACTTGGGCTGACTCCACTAGCCGCTTGGATCGCGGTGCGTGGTTCTGCAGTACTTGATAATCCTTCAGATATCGTCCCTGCATTCGTTCTGGCCATAGCCGTTACTGCGTGGGTTGCAGGCTTTGACACGATTTACGCGTGTCAAGATGCGGCGTTCGACACCAACGAAAACCTGCAAAGCCTGCCCTCTCGGTTTGGAATCAAAGGGGCTCTCTATATTTCAGGTCTTTTTCACTTTTTCGCGGTTGCGTCTCTCTTGGCACTGCCACAAACGACCCCTCTTGTTGGTAGCTACACCACATGGACCGTATGCGGGATCGCCTTACTGCTTATCGTTGAACACCTCCTGGTGAGTTCACGAGACCTTTCGCGTGTAAATCAAGCTTTTTTTACGGTAAACGCGGTCATTGGCCTCGTTCTCCTCGCTGGAATCAGCGCTGATCTTTGGCTGGCATAAATTAATCAGTTGTTTTTTCCCCTCGTTTGCGGTTTCATCTCTACCTATAAAAAGAATTTTGGTCCCCAGGGAGTCACGCATGATATCAGCAACTCGGCAATCACTTGATTCAATTCGTGAAAAAGTTGTCTGCGGCGAGCGATTGACTCCTAAGGAGGCAGAAGGCCTCTGGGACGACTCTGTCGATCTCCATGAACTTGGTGAACTAGCCAACATCGTTCGGGAACGAAAAAATGGTGACGCCGGGTATTACAACATTAATACGCATCTGAATCCAACAAATGTTTGCGTATACCGCTGCTCGTTCTGTGCTTTCCGAGCTGACTTAAGAGACGATCGTGGGTACTGGATGACCGACGAACAAATTCTTCAACGCGGTCAGGAGGCGGTTGATGCTGGAAGCACTGAGATGCACATAGTAGGCGGCCTGCATCACAAAAAAAAGTATGATGCCTACCTGAACATTATCCAAATTTTGCACGAGAATTATCCTTCACTTCATTTGAAGGCGTGGACACCCGTTGAGATCAACTGGTTTTGTCATCTTACGAAGCGATCAATTGAGGACATTCTTCAAGAATTGAAGTCGGCTGGGTTAGGAAGTCTTCCTGGTGGCGGAGCTGAGATCTTTCATCCCGAAGTGAGAAGTAAGATTTGTGAGCATAAAGCTGATACTAAAGAGTGGTTTGAGATTCATCGAATTGCACATTCCATAGGCTTACGATCCAACGCAACAATGCTCTATGGCAGCTTGGAAAATGCCTACCATCGCACTGATCACTTGATTCGTTTGCGAAACCTGCAAGATGAAACTGGCGGTTTCCAAACTTTTATTCCTCTCGCTTTCCACCCAGAAAATACGAGACTCTCTCATATTCCGAAGCCATCTGCCGCGATGAGTCTTCGAACGATGGCTATCAGTAGACTTGTACTCGACAATTTTGACCACATGAAAGCGTATTGGATCATGTTGGGCTTAGGCACGGCCCAAGCAGCGCTTTCCTACGGTGCAGATGATATAGATGGCACAGTTCGGCACGAATTGATCTACCACGATGCTGGGGCTGAGACTCCTGAAATTCTCACTGTGGAGAAAATAAAAAACTTGATTCGTGAAGCAGGAAGAGAACCGATTGAAAGAGATACTTTGTATCACCGTGTGGATCGATCCGGACAGCACTGGGAAAGTGGTGAAGCAATCGTTACATCATAAATCTGTTGTCAGAAACGACGTTAACTCACTTTTTCGAGGCCAAGGTTGAGTGTCGCCGACCATCGTCCCAACAGTACTTTTTTCAGCCTGAGAAACTTCTTACTATCCAGTGCTGGGTCATTTTCAAAAATGGTCTTTGCGTCACTTCGCGCTTCAGCAGCAACTGCTCCATCTCTGAGAAGGTCCGCAAGATAAAGCGGAGGTGATCCGCTTTGTCGTGAACCTAAAATATCGCCTGGACCGCGCAAGATAAGATCTTGCTCTGCTAATACAAAGCCGTCTGCAGTAGAGACAAATGCTTCAATACGTGGCGAGGCACTTGCCTCTGCATCAGTAACCGCAGCACAGATTCCCTGTACGCGACCTCTGGCAATCCGCCCGCGTAGTTGGTGAAGTTGTGCAAGTCCAAAATTCTCTGCATCAAGAATTGTCATGAGGGTGGCATTCGGCACATCAATCCCAACTTCAATAACACTTGTTGCTACCAGAACATCAAAACGCCCGTCACGAAAATCTGCCATTACAGATGCTTTTTGATCTGGCTTCATTCGTCCATGAAGAAGTCCTAGTCGAAATGCTTCAAGCTGACCGTTTGCAAGTGACTCAAATGCCGATGAAATACTTGCCATATCTCGGCCAGATATATCAACCGTTGGAACCACGACATATCCCTGACGGCCCTCTTTCAGCTTCTTGCAAAAGAATTCCCACCACTGCTCCACCTGATCCTGTGCCACTCGGTACGTGGCGACTTCTTGCCGCCCTGGTGGCAATTCATCAATGACCGATATGTCCAAATCTCCGTACACAGCATGGGCTACTGTTCGAGGTATTGGCGTTGCGGTCATCACAAGTGTGTGCGGGTCACGAGAACCTTGTCGTAGAAGTGACCGTTGAAGAACGCCAAATCGATGCTGTTCATCGATAACGACTAGTCCAAGATTGGCAAAAGCTGCTTCGCTACAGATCAGCGCCTGCGTACCCACTACTAATTGAATATCACCTGATTCAATTTGTTTCCGTAGCTTTCGCCGTTCGGCTACCCGCTGTCCGCCTACTAAAAGTCCGACTTGAAGAGAAGATCCGCGTTCGGCCAAAAGAGAGGTCAACGTGTGGTAGTGCTGTCGCGCCAGCAGCTCCGTTGGAGCCATTATTGCGGCCTGAAATCGGCCGGATGATCTCGTAGAGGAACTGTCTTCCTCCGACTTGTCTCCGAGCACAGATGTTGCAGCCGTTGCAAGCATGCAATAAGCCGCGACAGCCGTCTTGCCACTTCCGACATCACCTTGAAGGAGTCTATTCATTGGCTTTGGCTGTCTCATATCAGACGCTATTTCTACACATACTCGCTTTTGGGCGGCCGTAAACTCATGTGAAAAGAGTGCTTTAATGCGGCTATCCAGTCGGCTATCGATGTCGATGGGTGGTGCAGTCTGCCGAACATCCTGCTGCCCACGGTGAAGCCGAAGCGCTAGCTGCAACATGAGAAGCTCTTGATACACAAAACGTCTCCTTGCAGCTTCCATCGCATCACGACTTTCAGGACGATGAATCGAGCGTATTGCCTCCCCAATCGATATAAGATTCTTGGACTTCAGCAAATCATCTGGGAGCGACTCTTCCAGGTGTTCTGCCGCGGTGCTAAGGGCAGCCTGTACTGCCAACCGAACGTGAGATTGCAACACACCCTCCGTGAGCGGATACACCGCAAGCCACTCAATAGGGCTGCTATCTTCAGCTTCATCAAGCCACCGAACCTCCGGATGTGAAAACTCCCACTTTGTACCGTTACGCCGAGGCTGGCCAGCTACCACTAATCGACGGCCTTCTGTGAAACGAGGCCCAAGAAAGGGCATATTGAACCACACACATCTCATTGGCCCCTGATCGGTCTCAAGCTCAACAGATAGCATTGTGCGGCCACGGGATATCGTCCGAAGAAAAGCTGAAAGAACAGTTCCCCCTAGAGATGCATGCTCGCCTTCAACCAGTTCATCGAGGCAATGCTTTCCAGTGAAGTCACGATAGTCTCGTGGGAAATGCATCAGTGCATCACGAACGGTAACAAGTCCAAGTTTCGCAAGTTTGGCTGCTCGAATTGAACCTACGCCCGGCAACTGTTCAAGGCGAATCCTGAGCTCAGAGCCCGTTTCAGTCTGGCTAGCATTCTCTGTATTTTCTTCTTCGATCGACATGCTGGCCCATTATTTCTTGGAACCAGGCAAGAGTGGCTGATAGGCAGCAACAGCCATTTCATCACATCGCTCATTTTCTGGGTGGCCAGAATGCCCTGCGACATGTTGGAAGACAACACTATGAGATGCTGCAAGTCGATCTAACTCTCGCCATAAATCCTCATTCTTTACAGCCACAAGGCGTCCCCGTTCTTTTCTTTTCCAGCCCTGCTTTTTCCATTTTGGCAGCCAGTCTGAAAGACCTGTTCCAACGTAAACACTATCAGTGACAAGTTCGACACACGTCGGCCGCTTCAATTGCTGAAGACCCTGAACTGCAGCAGTCAACTCCATTCGGTTGTTTGTCGTATCCGCCTCACTCCCCTGCGCTGACGTCTCGCGCCCTGTTTCAGGGTGTCGCAGAATATAAGCCCACCCCCCTGGGCCCGGATTCCCGCTGCATGCACCATCGGTAAATAGTAAGACTTCTGGTGTTTTCTTTTTTTCGGCAGACATCATTCTTTTTCAGATCAGAAGGAAGTGGAAGAACCTAATGGTCGCACCATTTTGTAACTCGTATTTAAGAATATGGGGTCTGATGCAAGAAGGAAACACCTACGGTTGTCAATCTTTGCTCAGGCTGATGAAGCAGTCGGAATCGCCGGTGGCATGCCACATGCTTTCAGGCAAATAGGGAGTCGCACTCGAAAACTACTGCCCTTCCCCAGATGACTTTCAACGGTAACGTCACCACCCAGCAAACGACACAATTCTCGAACAATCGAAAGCCCGAGCCCAGTCCCTGAAATCTCTCGCGTCATTGCATCATCACCAGCCTGGAAAACGCTGCTCTGCCTAAACTTTTCAAAAATAGCCTGTTGCTCATCAGCAGCAATGCCCACCCCGGTATCAGAAACTTCAATTGAAAAATACTCAGCATCAAGCAACATGCCGGAAACAGAAATACGGCCACCCTCTGGAGTAAACTTTACAGCATTGGATAGAAGATTCGACAGAATCTGTTGCAATTTTGATTGGTCTTGCTCAATCTTCAAAACCTCATCGCTCACCACTATTGTGAGATCAATCCCCTTCTTTTCTGCCATCGGCCGAATCATGTCACACTGCGCCGAAACAATAGAACCAAGATCAAAACTGGTTGCCCGAACATCCATTTTTCCTGCTTCCATTTTAGCGAGATCAAGAATGTCATTGATCATCTCAAGCAACATTCGACCAGACTTCCGAATATTTTCGACATAACGAACTTGTTTTTCATCGAGCAATTGATTTGACCCAAGCACATCTGAAAAACCAAGAATACTATTGAGTGGTGTCCGTAACTCGTGACTCATCGTAGCAAGAAAATCCCCCTTTAATCGATTCATTTCGTAGAGATGCATGTTGGCTCGCGCAAGTTCATCAACTTTTCCATCAAGGTCACCATTCACTTTCTTCAGTTCTTCCTGAGACTCAACGAGCCCTCGAAGCATTCTATTAAACGCTACACCGAGTTCTTCAAACTCGTCTGCTGTATGAATATCAGCCCTTGCATCAACATTGCCGCGACGGACTTCGTCACTAACATCTCGTAGATGCTCTAGTGGCTTCACGATGACATAGCGCACAATCAAATAGGCTGCAAGCATCGCAAGAAATACCGTAATAATTGCTGTCGCTAGCAGGATCGCACGATTCCAATTAATTGCTTGTCGTGTTATTCCATCTGGCATGACAACTTTTACGATTGCCATAAGATCGCCATCGGCATATTTCTGGCGGTTGGGAAGCGAATCCCCTCCACCCTCCCCTCGAACACTACCACGAAATTCATGGCAGATGAGGCACGACTGCTGAACACGAATTGGCTGATAATAGTGATACTCTTTCTTATCAGCAGTTCGATATTCTCGATACTCTTCATCTGATGTTGGCAAGAGACTCGTTGATGACTCATCACTTTTTTTTGACGGTGGATTCTCAACAAAATAATTGAGAACAGCCGCATCAAGTCGAGTGTAGCTGGCCAACTCCTCAGGCGAAGCATCCGGAGAAAGAATCCTCCAACTGTAGGGCTGGTTTTGAAGCATTTTGCCGAGTGTTTCAATCGGATTTGTGTACTTCTTATCAGCCTCAAGATTTTTCCAGTGATGATTAATCATCACTGCATCAACAAGGTGCCTTCCCGTACTCCTTGTTGTCGTAAAGACGATTTCCTCAGTTCGTTGGCCGTACCACCAAAAACTTCCCGTAATAAGAAGGAGCAAGCAAAGACCGAAGAGAAAGCGACATTTTCTCTCCAGGCTCGTTTCACCAAGAATTTCTTTGAATGACCTATACGCCATATAGCACTACCTTTTTCCGTATCTTACCGCATCACCGGGAACTCTGCGAAATCAATATCGCTTGATCGCAATAGTAGGCTTCCAATGTGTCGAAGCATCTTCAAAGGATTTCAAGCACCGAAGAATCGAAAGTGTTCCCTTGAATCAAGCCTTAAAGCATTTCAACCGGATCAACATCAACAATCCAAGCGATTTCTTTTGGAGTTTTGAGACCAGAGGTACTCCGACGGACAAGGTTTCGAAGCATCTCTGGGTCTGGCCCATGCACCTGCAGATGCCAACGGTAGCGATCACGGATACGGGTTATTGGTGCTGGCGCTGGGCCCAGAATCCGAATCCCATCACTTTCCCGAGCATTTTCAGTGAGTCGTTGCACGAGATACTTCGCCCAATCAGCAGCGGCATCATTGACAGCAGCTCGAACAACAATTCGTATAACACTGCCAAACGGAGGATAGAGAAGAGACTCCCGAATTGGGAGTTCGCTTTGAACAAATGCTTCGTAATCATGAACTGCAGCTGCCCGCATTGCAGGATGCTCTGGTGTGCTCGTTTGAACAACTACACGGCCACCACGAGGCCCACGACCACTCCGTCCGGCTACCTGAGTAACGAGCTGGCATGTCCGCTCAGAGGCACGAAAATCAGCCAAATGAAGTGCCGCATCTGCATTGATGACTCCCACAAGCATTACGTTCGGGAAATCGAGCCCTTTCGCAATCATTTGGGTCCCAACAAGCAAATCAATCTCGTGCTTGCGAAAAGCTGTGAGTGTTCTTTCGTGGCTTCCGCGAGTACGCATTGTGTCAGTATCCATACGCGCCACCCGAACTCCTCGGAACTGCGACCGTACTTGGTCTTCTAATCGCTGTGTGCCGGTCCCACGATGAACGATCTCCTTGATTCCACAGGAGGGACAGGACTCGGGCACTGCCGACACGAGCCCGCAGCCGTGACAGATCCCCCGATTACCAGGCTGGTGCAACGTGAGGCCTAAATCACACTGCGGACAATGCATGGCATGTCCACATGATTTACACTGCAGATGGGTTGCAAAACCTCGCCGATTGAGCAGCAACATGACTTGACCACCAGCATTCAATGCCCATTCAATTCCCGCCGCCAACCGTGGGCTTATAGCGCCTTTGGAACGAGCCTTCCGATCTCGCAGGTCAACTGTCACGACTGCAGGCAATTCTGATCCACCGACTCGCACCGGCATTCGGCACATTTTCCAGTCGCCCGATAGACATCGCGAGAAGGATTCAAGAGAGGGCGTCGCTGAACCAAGCACAAGAGGCACCTTCTCTTTTTGTGCAATCCATTCAGCAACGTCCCGGGCGTGATAACGAGGAGAAGTCGCCTGCTTGAATGAATTTTCATGTTCCTCATCGATAACGATGAGGCCCAGGCGCGGTGCCGGAGCAAAAATCGCACTACGAGCACCAACGATTACATTGACACGACCCGCAGCGATCTCTCGCCAATGAGCATGACGCTCGGCTGGAGTGAGATGACTGTGAAGCACCGCTACCTTACCAAAACGTGACCGAAAGCGGTCGCAGGTCTGTGGAGTAAGACTGATCTCTGGAACGAGCACGATCGCTTGTTTACCTCTGGCGATAGTTTCTGTAACTGCCCGCAGATACACCTCTGTTTTGCCACTTCCAGTCACACCGAATAGTACGACTGTTTCATGCTCGCCTTGCTGTAACGGATAGAGAATCGCTTCTAGAGCCTTCTCTTGATCAGAGGAAAGTACTGGTAGCTCATCACCCGCAAACCCCTCATCTACTGATTCTGTTTTGGTGTCGCGCTCAATCGACCCACTCTCTGATAGTAGTCCTGCTTTGAGTAGACGATGAACAACACCTCGCGAAACTCCAGTGACCTTCAGCAGTTCATCAAATGGAATGGGCTGGCTAGCTGCGTCAAGAATCTTTTTTTGATTGTCTGTCGGACGACGATTGCCCTGCTCCCCTGTTGCCACCAACACAGGCACTCGTTTCACTTGACGGCGAAGACGTACTCCAGCGGGAAGCACCGCTTCAAGTACATCGCCTCGACGCGCCATCCATCGATCAGCCATCCAGCCTGTGAGTTCAAGCATTCTTTCCGAGAGAAGTGGCTTCTCGTCCTCCACACCAACCACCGACTTGAGTAGATGCTGTGGCAACTCTCCATGTCGCACAGCAACGCAATACGCCAATCTTCGCCGATTGCCTTTACCAAGTGGCACGTGAACGCGACGGCCTGGCTCTACCTCTGCAACCAGCTCGTTTGGCACAAGATAATCAAGCGGCTTTTCAACGCCCTCTGGCAACACGACAGTTGCAATTATGCCATTCCGTACGTCGTCCTCTTCCCAAACTGGGCGATTCGTAAAAAGTTCGCGCTGAGGTGACGAATCAGACGGCATACTTACAGTACAACTAAGAACAGTGGTCAGTGGGCTTCCTACCTACAGATAGTAACGAAATACGTTCAAAAAGCGGCAGTCATGGCAAAAGAACTGGCAATCTTCGGTGGTAGCTTTAATCCGGTCCATCTTGGACACCTGATCGTAGCCGAGTGCTGCCTTGAGCAGGCTCACCTTGACCGCGTGCTCTTTATGCCCGCGGCAACCCCTCCGCATAAACAAAACAGTCTTCTGGCGGACTGTGCAGATAGAGTTGAAATGTTGAGACTCGCTCTAGCAAGCCATGACAAGCTTGATGTTTCTCTCAATGAATGCGAACGTGGTGGAATTAGTTATACCGTCGACACAGTGAATGACCTTGTCACTCAATACCCAAAAGATCACTTTTCACTCATACTCGGACCCGATGCTCTTACGGACCTTCCGTCATGGAAAAAACCACAGGAAATTCTCAGCGCCGTCACGATTCTTGCAATTGAACGTGACGGCGTTGATGATATCGAAAAGACGCTGCAAGAGCCTCGGCTCAAATCACTACTTAGCGATGAGCAGTCGAACCAAATAAAAACAAATCGAATCCAAGTTCCTGGTATTGGCATCCGGGCAAAACAGATACGTGAATCAATAGCAAATGGACACAGCACACGCTTTCGAATTCCCCGAGATGTCGAGCAATTTATTACGCACAACCAGCTTTACTGCACAGCTGATAAAAAAAACGTGGAGTAGCTTCTTCGCAGAAAGTCAGTCGGTACTGAGCGTTCGCTTCAGGAGGTGACTGACCGGTACAGTTTTCCAGCGATCGTCAGCTGCCAAGATTCTTGTAAGCTGCTGTAACTGGTCGGCAGGAAGGTCTGAAACGTTTAAGAGAATGCGTCGGTCAGTACCAACACGAACCTCACCACTTGTGGCATCACCAAGTGGCTCTTCTCGAACGTCGTAACCCAATTCGCACGCTAATTGGGTCGCTTCTGCTAAAAGGCCTAGGGTGTCAACCATTTTCTTAATGCTGTGTTACTCATCACAAGTGAATCAATGCTGATGATTTATGGCCAGCCTGCCGGAAGCCCCAATTCCTCCCGGCGTTCAGACGCTGCACGACGGTACTCCACGAATTTAGCCCGTTGCTCCGGCGTGGTTCTATCAAGAATTCGATCTTTGAACCATTCATTACGGTCACCTTGTGGCCGACTCGCCCATGACGACCGCCCATTGCTCTGACCATTGCTCTGACCATTTTTCGACTGACCTTCTCTCGCCGAACCGTTTTCTGAGCTTTCCGTGGCCGCACGGGCAGCACGAGCCTCCGAGAATGCATTACTCATCAGATCCGATTGACGAATATGCTGATCGAGCACCCGCTGCCGCTCGGCAGGAGAAGCACTAAAGTAGTCATCTATTCGTTGGCGCATGGAGGAATAGAAAACATTTCCTCCTCCACGATAGAGTTCACGACGTGCATCGGAAGGCAAACCTTCCATTTTTTTTCGGACTTGTTCCATCGACTGCACGAATGCTCTTGCTTCAGCTTCCGTCGAAGGCCCTCCGTTCGACAAATAACGTTTCCTAGCCTCTTCTTGAATCTCACGAATTTCAACGACTTGTGGATCATTGGAGTAGTCGCGAGGACGAAGAAGAAAATAAGCAGAAATGGCGATGACAACTACCGTGAGAAAGAGAGCAGTTATCCGCCGCCTGTAACCTCCAGAACTGTCACCTGTTTTTTTCTTGGAAGAGTTTGCCATTACTTACTTATTCTCAACGTGGCCATCAAGATAAAGAAAAACACGTGCTCCATCTGGAACACTCCAGTTGCGACCATCATCTGGATTGTTGTATTCCGTCACGGAGCTACCGAAAAGTGAACCAACTCCTCCTCCATGAAAGGGAGCAAACTCGTAGAGAATCCACAGCTTTGATGAGGCAAGATTGTCTCCTGTGCGGCGGGAAGAAAGGGCTTCCTCACGAGTCTTACCACGTATGTTGTATGGGGACTTAAGATCAGACGTCGTGAGGCGTCGCTGTGGGTACTCGTAACTAGTTCCCTCCAAGGAAAGATTTGCCGGCTTGTACTCTTCCGGCTTCTCCGAATCTGGTATCGACGCAAGGGCACTTTGAGCACCTAGCACCGCTTGTGACGTAGGGTTTCTTTCGAAGTACGTTATATCTGATGGACAACGAAATGTTGTCTTTTGATTTTCGATATACGAACCAAGCTGGGAAACAATAGTGGGATAAATAGGCCGGCTGCCACTTGTGTAAAATGTGGGCTCAAGACTTGGCATCTGAGCTGCCACTGGAAATTTGCCACGATTCACTCGATCAAGATACAAATTGAAGGCAATACCTATCTGCTTCATATTTGATTTACAGGATGCACGTCGAGCAGCTTCACGGGCCTGTTGTACCGCCGGAAGCAACAAACCGATCATAAGCCCGATGATCGCAATGACCACTAATAATTCAATGAGCGTAAAAGCTTTTCGTTTCATTCGACACAACTCCTTAAAGAATGAGCTCTATGTTCGCCTAATCCACTCATTCGGTAAACCTGAACTGGCAATACAAGCATATCCTGCCGGAAACCCAGAAGGGAACACTTACAGAACTCAGAGTATTCGTACGGGACGGATAAACCTGAGCGACTCACAGTGACTTCAACGGTCAAGTGGCAAAAAATGTTCACTTCCATCGAAATGGAGTGCCGTCAAGAGATCGTCGATGACACAATGTAAAGCGTTTTAGCTAAAAAAACCCGTTAAAAACCCTTTTTAACAGCTTTTCTGGACCTTCCCTTTCATTTGTTGGAACATTTATGCACATAGCCGG
Organism: uncultured Planctomycetaceae bacterium; assembly: GCA_963997395.1. GTDB lineage: Bacteria > Planctomycetota > Planctomycetia > Pirellulales > UBA1268 > UBA1268. The sequence goes on along the minus strand of CAXEMW010000044.1, from coordinate 3,732 downwards.
CCACACGCCTGACACACCCCATCCAAGGGGTGGTTCTGTCGACCCGTCGGCCGCGGTCTCGCCATCAGTGACCGAGATTGAATCCCTCAAGGCACAACTCCTTGAAGCGAGGAAACAAGCTACTTTGGGAGAGCTTCTTGGAACGACAACGCATGAATTTAACAACGCACTGACGACCATTCTTAATTACGCCCGGCTCGGCTTGAGGCATCCAGACAAAGAAACTCGCGATAAGGCACTCAATCGCATTCTTTCTGCCAGCACACGAGCAGCAAAAATAACAGCGAGTGTTCTTTCAATGTCGCGTAGCCATCGGTCATCCAATCGCATGGAACCGGTGAACCTTGTAAGTCTGACTGAAGAAGTACTCGTTTTGCTTGAACGTGAGATGATGAAATATCGAGTACAAGTCGAACGTGAATTCTAAGAAGTCCCCAAAGTCTTAGCCAACCCTGGCCAACTTCAACAAGTACTCTTGAACCTCTTGGTCAATGCCCGCCAGGCAATGCCCGATGGTGGACGTCTCATCCTTCGTATTGCCACGACCCCGGCCAGACAATCAGTGAGTCTGCTCGTCCGTGATACAGGCTGTGGCATGTCTCGAGAAGTTATGCAAAAAATGTTCGATGCAAACTTTTCGACAAAAGCAGGTCCTGATGAAACAGGTAAGGGAGGGACTGGCCTCGGACTCACCGCCTGCCGAGAGATAATCGAGTCACATAAAGGCCGTATTCGGGTAGAAAGTAGCATTGGCAAGGGGACGGGTATCACTATCCGTTTCCCTTCTCTTCGGCCGGTCGCTGCAGCGGGATAGCCTGACATTGATAATCTCTCTGCTCTTGGAGCAGATTATTCAGAGTTCACCCGGAGTTTTCCTTTTTTTGCCACTCGCGGTAAAGCATGTATCCACAGCCGCATATTGAAACCGTTGCAGCTGACGCAAGGGTCCAGAGAGGAACAATACGTTTCGGCTTCACTGTTGAAGGATCAACCGCAGAATCTGCAAGGTCAATCTCTTCGAGCCCGGATTGTCGACGCCACCGCTCGACAGTCGACTGCCTGCGCCCTATGAAGCGGCCTTCAATTTGACTCTGTCGGACATCAAACTTTGGACGAATAAGGCCCAAGCCAACGAGTGCCATAAATGAGAACATGAGTCCCCATAGCCATGGGCTATCAATCAGCCGAAAGGCCGGGGTCGGGGTCTCATTATTCTCCATGAGCCAACCTTCGTCTGCAATGCTGAGTTATGAAGTACGACGCCGTGCCACGGCCACTATGAACTAACACATACCCGGCCAACGAAGTCGTACATCTCGACCGGCATACAATGCTCCGTCGCCAAGCGATTCTTGAATCCTTAACAATTGGTTGTACTTTGCTACCCGATCACTACGCGACGCTGACCCGGTTTTTATCTGTCCTGTCGATAAACCGACCGCCAAGTCTGCAATCGTGGCATCTTCTGTCTCACCACTACGATGGCTGGCAATTGATGTATAGCCTGAGCGGTGGGCAAGCATGACTGCAGCAGTTGTCTCAGTAAGTGTGCCGATCTGGTTGACTTTAACAAGGATGCTGTTGGCGATACCTTCAGCAATACCACGGCCAAGTCTCTCTGAATTCGTAACAAAAAGATCATCACCGACAAGCTGAACTTTGTCACCAATCTTATCACTGATAATCTTCCAACCTTCCCAGTCATCTTCAGAGAATCCATCCTCAATAGACATGATTGGATATTTCCCGGCCAAGTCAGTTAGGAATGCTGCCATTCCTGCTGAATCCAGAGATTTCCCTTCAATTGAGTAGGTGCCGGCGTCTTCGTCGTATAACTCTGTCGCTGCAACATCCAACGCGATGGCAATCTGTGACCCAGGTTGGTATCCAGCATTACCAATCGCCGTGAGTATGACTTCGAGCGCTTCAGTACAACTCCCGATCTGTGGTGCAAAGCCACCCTCGTCGCCAACAGATGTAGCAAGGCCTTTCTCACTCAGCACTTTCTTAAGAGCATGGAACGTTTCAACACCAGCACGCAACGCATCGTCAAAAGTATCGAAACCCAACGGCATTACCATGAACTCCTGAACATCGAGCGGATTATCTGCGTGCGCCCCACCGTTGATGATATTCATCATGGGAGCAGGAAGAAGCCTCGCCGTCGTGCCGCCAAGATAGCGATACAACGGAACGCCACAGTGTTCAGCAGCGGCATGAGCCGTCGCTAATGAAACTCCTAGTATTGCATTCGCGCCAAGGTTTTTTTTGTTTGACGTTCCATCCATCTCAAGCATCCGCATATCGATGCCAGTTTGATCGAGTGCGTCGCACCCCTCGAGCTCCTCAGCAATCCGATTATTCACGTTTTCAACAGCCTCAAGAACGCCCTTGCCGAGGTACGTACTCTTGTCGCCGTCTCGTTTCTCCCATGCCTCATGAATACCGGTACTCGCACCGGAAGGCACAGCGGCTCGCCCGAATGTTCCATCGGCAAGACACACGTCAACCTCAACTGTAGGGTTCCCGCGACTGTCAAGAATCTGGCGGGCATGAACGTCAACAATCGTGGACATAGTTGGGGAACTCCTCAGGATTCGAAATGTATCGGCTTCAAAACAATCAACATCGTCGTATTGTGGCGACCACAGACTCTCACGCAAGGGCATGATCGAAACTGTGTATGCGTACTCAAAGTCACTGCAGGACCATTGAGGAAAAAGCCCCTTCGACGTACTGGCAAAGTCGCCACTTCTTTAGCCACCACAACCGTATCAAGTCGCACGACCGCTACGAACGAGGCCTCTCTCCGGCTGCGTGAACAATTCCTGCGATTGTCTGGGTATCTTCCCAAACTATTCGACGGTAAAAAAGGGTTTTGCTCTGCCGGGCACTCTCCAAAGGACAATTTTTTAATGTTTACAGGTCTCGTGCAATACCTCGGGAAGATCAATCGCATCGCCCATGAGCCACCCGGTGTACGGCTCGCTGTACACGCAGGCCCCTTGGCTCAGGGGACACAAATTGGCGACAGCATTTGCACAAATGGCTGTTGTCTGTCAGTGGTACAAACCGAGGAGGATACACTTGAGTTTCAACTCGGACCTGAAACATTGCAACGTACAAATTTCGGAACTTGTAAAGTTGGTGATCAAGTTAACCTTGAGCGATCTCTCACACTCCAGAACCGACTCGATGGTCACCTCGTAACAGGCCATATCGATGGCCTCGGCATTCTTAAAGAGCAAATTCAAGAACAGGATTGGGTCACGTGTCGATTCACATGCCAAAAAAACTTGCTGGCCCAGTTGGCAGCAAAGGGATCAGTCGCTGTTGATGGAGTGAGCCTAACCGTCGTCGACGTCAATGAAACATCTTTTAGTGTCGCTCTTATTCCACACACTCTAAAGAACACCACCTTGGGAAAGCTCGCTGTTGGAGATGAAGTCAATCTCGAAACCGACCTTCTTTCTAAATACGTCTGCCGTTGGCTGGAAGCACGTTCATGAAAAAAACAAGCCGACGACAACCGAAAACAGGGCGAAAAAAAAGATCTGAAAAAATGCGTCAGGATGACCAACGTGCAACGACTGCAACTGCAACGAGTGAACAAAACGTCGCAACTAAAAGCGCTACTCGACAAACTACTGCTTACCTGAAAAAGCTTTTCTCCGAAGTTGGCTTTTCAATTGATTCGAAAAAAGGGCAAAACTTTCTTGTTGACTTAAATCT
>CAXEMW010000043.1:0-17442 GCA_963997395.1 uncultured Planctomycetaceae bacterium | reverse complement strand
TTCAAATAATGTTGACGAAAACCACTCGACAACCAAAACGCCGACTGGATCAGGGGCCTCTTTCGGCGGTGACTCTGCTTTAGCAACCGCAACGGCATCAACCCCACCTGGCTTTACAACTGGTGTCGGCCTGGGTTTTTCAAGCGGCAGAATTGCCATGGCCGTTGAGTGCGACTCGTCAATATAGTTTTCGAGCTCCTCCTCGATCTGAGGAGGTAATTCTCGTTCTGCATCAGGATGCCAGAGTGGATCACGAGCCTTGGCTACAACCCGGGCAAGTGATTCAATCGCCCGAACAGCAGAGGCACGACGTTCAATCGACTCTTGTCCACTGACCGCCTCAAGCCGCAACTTCCGCCCTTTTTTCACAAGAACACTCACGCGATCACAACCGATAATGCGGCGAGCCTCATTTGCCAACACAAATGCTGTTGCGACCGGGTCAAGCGATTCGTGCAACGCACGACTAAATCGATCAACCTGCTCCAGTGCAGATTGCTGCGTATCGAGTGTTTTAATCTGTTGTCGATCGAGATACGCCCCTGCAACAGCCGCAACCTGCTGCAAAAACTTCAGGTAGCCCCGTTCAACATCAGACTGATTCGGCTGATGAAATATCTCAATAAGCCCCTGACGATCTTCTCCACGATCAATCGGCACACCGACCACCAAGAGGCTCGAAGGGTTTGCGCCACTCGGCTTGCCGTCTGGAGATGTGATCGCTGCCTGCGGTGGAACAAGAAGACCGGAAGGTGAGTTCATTAATGCGTGCACCATACCGCTATGGGCGGACTGAACTTCCTCATTATCTGAAAGTCCAGTGTCTTGCATTTTCAGATGTGCAATCGGCTCAACACGGCCCTCTTTGCCCGTGAGCCAGACAAGACCAGCGACCGCGCCCATCGCCTCAATAACTCGCTCAAGCAGGCCTCGAAAAAACTCGGCCTCCGCGGCATCCGTTTTGGAGAGTTCTTCAATTTCGCTAATGAGCGCACGAATCTGCTGTCGGGCCTCTTCAACCGACCGGGGATCGACAGTGCTCATGGGGCTCAAACTTTCTCAGGGCCAATACGACCATCGCATCGGTGCCCCATACGATTGTACCGAACACCGATGCCAGATGGCCTATTCTTTCACCATACCCAAGACCTGCGTTAGGCCTTCGTGGGTGGTGTAACAACACGTTTTTGCACGTCAGTTTCAAGGACTCCGAAGGCCTGCTCGTGACGCTGAACGGCCATCATAAGTGCAGCTGCAAGTCTCTTCGCAGTGAAAAAGTTAACGATAATCCTCTGATTTAACTGGATCGTATCAGGAGCATTCCCAACCACCTGTTTATTGAGACCGAAGTCAACAATCAGCTCTTCCGGCGTGCCCGTGACACGGCAAAAATTAGCATACGTAGCTGCGATGCTTGTCTCATCAACTGGAACAGGTTCTGGTGCAGGACTTGCTGCTTGTTTGGTTTCTTCAGCCATCGACGTAACTCCGTGTTAATAAATGTGCGGATGTGGTAGCAGCCGCTCTGGGAACAATACTGTGTCAAAACAACACTGGTAGTACGTTCCCGACTGGGAAAAAGTTTACTCCCCTTCTGATTTGGGGGCTACCATGAGGATTGAACCAGCGTTTCTGTGGCATTTCTCACTATTCAAACGGAAAAACCTGCCCAGCCATGACGCTTGAGCCAAGCCGATGAAACAAATCGCTTCATCAAGGCCTCCATCGCTCGAAGAGCATCAGGCTCCCAGCTCGCTTCTCGTAATTCTGCTTGTATTTGCAGCCCTTGGAACGTGAGCTGAGCCGGCCAACCACGCCGCCTCGCCATCTGATCGAAACGCTCAGCCAACCGAAGCGTCCAGGCCGCCCCAAGTGTTTCACGCAGAGCAAGAAAACACGTATTTACGCGGTATTCGAACTCTGAATTCTTAAGTGGAAACTGAACCCCATCGGTCAATACCAACCTTCGTCTCGACCGAGCGAAAACAGCTTGAACTAAGGCAAGAAAACCGCCAGCAGTCATACAAGAAATTGCCACCAGGTCGCGAGCTGGCTGTGGCAAGGCTTCTTCTAATCGTATTCCTGGCAAAAGCGGCCAGATCAGTCCAAAGTGCCCCACCGCAACGAGTGTCGCGGCAGCTGCACGGCGAGTCCCTATAAAATTCATCCACCCAACTAGGACCAAAACGGGTAAAAAAAATCGTGCGAGAATATGAAGGTCAGGAAGACTTCCTGGATGAATAAGAATCGCAGATGCCGCTGGCAGTGCAAGCACCGCTGCGAGCGCTCCAACAATAAATTGCCATACTCCATGCTGCGGTCGTTTTGCCCCCAGTAGAGACATCACTGGACAAACCGACAAGGCGGCAATAACGACTCGATGAATTCCCAATGTCGCGATATCCAGATTTTCTGTCGTTTGCTGCAGCGTTGTCAGAGCAAAAAAAAGGGCGGCGGCCGCACTCCATAACGCAGCGGGGACAGCCGTTGACCCTCGCACAAACCACGCAGCACAACAGGACAGAATGACGAAGATAATTGCTGCTCCACTTGTTCCTGCGGTAAGAATCTGCCCGCGATCGAGAAGCGAGTCAAACTGCACAAATGAAAAAAAGAGTTCGATGAGCATGAAGAACTTTAGTTGACCTTTCTGGTCGGGCCGATTGTCCTGATTTTACCGTATGTATTTTAATTGCTTTTTGAAGACATGCAGCGAGTACGACGTCATAATAGAGCGTCAGGCTTACAAACACCTTATCACCCAAGAGACACAGCATGCGACGCTCCACTCCTTCCTGTGAAATTTTTTCATCTATCCCAGGCACGCTCGCTACGGTTCCCTTGAAATATTTGCTGATTCTGACATTCGCTGTTACTGCAACTTCCATGTGTATTCGCCCTGCAAATGCCATTGAGATGTTTACTTTTTTTGGTGATGGAAGCCGGGTGCCGCTACCAAGCCTTGAAACACCAATCGAAGCCTATCCAGGCATTCCACTTCGGAGTGACCGACTTCGAGCCCGCCGACAGGCTGCCTACCGAGTTCCTCCACAAACGGGTGTGCCCGTCGGAAATGGTCGAATCACCATTCGGGCGATTCCCAGTGCAGGAACAGCACCAACATTTGACGAAGGGGTGAGGCCTGCACAGGCACCTGAAGCAATTCAAACACCTGCCCCGACACAGACCCGTCGTATACGGTGGCGACGACGCTAACTGACTAAACCGCTGTGAAAATTCCTTTCGCTGCGACACAGATAGTGAAAAGACCCCAGAAGGAACGACTGCAAATTTCCTGTGAGAGCATCATCTGATAGATTCTTCAGGGTCCGAATGACCTAATTAAAGGAATCGTACCTATGTTGCTTGGGGCCGTTTTTGAGCGAGAGGTGCGTTTTGCGCCAAAGTCAAAAGGGCTCTTTCTTGGCCGTGCAATTTATGCCGGTAGCCTTCTGGCGATTATTGCAACATGCTGGCTTGTTCTGACAGGTACTCAAGCCATTACCTCCGCCGGGGACACGGCCAGATTTGGAGCAACGCTCCTCAGGACACTCGCCCCATTACAGCTTACTCTCGCTGTTCTCGCTGCTGCTATGACGGCTGCTGTCGCGGTTAGTGTTGAGAAAGACCGTCGTACGCTTGAACTTTTGCTCCTCAGCCGCCTTAGTGAACGAGAACTTGTACTCGGAAAACTTGCCGCAAGCCTTCTGCGCGTCATACTCATGCTCGTCTCAGCAATTCCTGTCTTTGGTATTGCTGCACTTTTTGGTGGCGTCACAGGCATTCAACTTGGAAGACTCTTTGTCGTCACAGCTGCTGCGGCTCTTTCTGCCGCAAGCATCGCCACAACCGTGGCATTCTGGAAGGACACCACGTTTCAAGCAGTTGCGATCACCGCATTCGCTCTGGTTGCATGGATCGTTACTGGTGAGGCAGTTGCCACGTGGTTTGGACCACGTGTTGGAGAACAGATCTCACCAGCTCGGGCAATGTTTGCCGCACTCTCTCCTGCTGGTGGAAATCTTGGTTCATTCCTGAGTCTCTGTGGACTGATTATTGTGGGAACCAACCTTGTAGCAATTCGGCAGGTAAGAAGCTGGAACATGGCCCGAGACGCCCGCCAAGCCGCTCAGGCACGAGGAACCGGCAGCTCGACAACGCACCGTCCCACAAGAAACATCTGGCAAAACCCTATCCTCTGGCGAGAAATATGTACAAATGCATATGGTCGAACAATTGTTATTGTCAGACTCGCCTGGATGCTTCTGTTTGCCGCCGCAGTAGCTGGAATCATGTCTGAGGCTCGTGCCGAGAACCCAGATCGTTTTGCTGTTGCTGTTGCTGTCATTCCAATGGCATTAGCGAGCCTTCTCGCTGTCACGGCACTTGCTGTAACGAGCATTACAACCGAACGAGATCGTGGCTCACTCGACCTTTTACTTGTAAGTGATCTGGAACCCAAAGAATTCATTTGGGGGAAACTGTTTGGGGCACTAGCGGCTGCACGGGAGGTTGTCGTCCTGCCTCTTTTGCTCTGCGTTGCTCTTATTGCAAGTGGGATCGCCTCGCTTGAAAACGGTTGCTACCTCTTGCTTGGTACCGCAATCCTTTTATTTTTTGCCGCCGTTTTGGGAATTCATATTGGTCTCTCTTACCCTTCGTCTCGCCGAGCAATTGCAGTGGGACTGGGAACTATAGCCTTTCTCTTTATTGGCGTTGCCACTGCCATGCGCATCATGGTTGCATTTGGCTCGAGTTTTGAATTGCAACTGGCTCCGTTCCTTGCTGTCATTGTTGGTGGTGGGATTGGACTGTATGCAGCCCTCTCAGCCCGCAATCCATCACCAGCGATTGGCTGGGCATCTGCCATCCTGCCAGCATTGACTTTTGTTGGGATCACAGGCTTTCTCCAAGGCAATACACTTCAGGTTCTCCTCGTTGTGGCTGTTGCGTACGGATTCACAACGGTAGCACTGCTGGTTCCAGCTATTGGCGCGTTCGATCTCCTTACCGGCCGAAGCTCAACTGGCGACGTATAAGCCTCTCCACCCTGACGGGCGTTCTTCGTGCTGCGGCTGAGTCGTCACCGTAGCGTAGTTACTGCCTCTTCTGATTCCAGAACGGCCAGTCGATCAAGAGTCTCTGGCGGAGCATCGCCTTTGGATATCGCTGCTCGATAACTTTCAGCAGCATCGATTCGACGCCCAAGTGATTCTTGCGCGAAGCCTTCCAGTGCAAGCACATCTGCCGGCACCTGATTCGGACCATATGTCTCCTCGAGAATCGCAAGCGTTGCCAGCGCACGCTTGGGGCGATCAAGCTGACGATAGACCTCAGCGGTTTCACGAAGAACTTCTCGACTGTCTGGCTGAAAGGCCAAGGAGTGCTGAAAGTCAGCAAGTGCATCAATCGGCTTACCACGAGCCAGATTCACCTGTCCCTTAAGGTGCCATGCCTCAGAGGATCGTGGAGCCGAAGCAACAGCTTCATTCGCTAATCGTTCAGCATCATCGAGAAGACCAAGCTGAAGATACATCTTTCCACCATCAAGGCATAAATCGATATCTCCAGGTGAAAGCGAAAGCGCTTTTCCGATTTGGTGAACAGCCTCCATTTTCTCACCACGTTCCCAGAGAACACCAGCGTAATGCTTCCGAGAATCAACGTCTGTTGGACAGTGATCAACAGCTTGCTCCAGAAGTCCCTCAGCTCTCAAAAGATCACCGGCATCGCTTGCTGAAAGCCCCAGATTACTGAGACGCCTTGCTTCAGCAACTTGCTCAGGAGCAGGACCATTTCGAGGCACAAGCCGGCAGCCGACAGAAGATGTCGCTACAACCAGCACAACTGGTACGAACCATTTCTTTTTGTGATCCGTGGACACGATTGCCTCAACAACGCTGCAAAAGTTGGCTTTGAATCAACCAAAGACACGAAGACACCAACTTTCAAACCAACCAGACCTTAGAAGGTTTCCATGCATAGACACAACGTCGCTCAGTCTGCTGCACCAACCAAGAACCTTATGGAACCTTGGCAAAAAGGAGGGTTTGGGACGGTCATCCGTTCCAGGTCAAGGACAACAAACAGATCGTTCGTGCTCTGCCGAAGGAATACAGAGATGAGTGTCATACAGCCCGCATTTCCTGCTGCATTGAGGCAGCTTCGCTCCCGTTCTGGACTGACCACATGGCCCCGTTTTATAACCGTCGCCTCATCCGACTGGCCGTGATCGCATTTTTCGTCGTCGGCTGTGACGTTCGCGATGAAGTCGTCCATACGACACAATCAACGCATAACCGTTGGCCAGAACCAGTAACTTACCGTATCGACCAAAATGACACGCAACCTGGTCGCTACGATTCAGAAAGAATTTCTTTTATTGAAAATTGTGATATCGGCCTGCGTTTAGCTGACTTCGCAAACAAACCATTACTTATTGTATTCCGAGCAGCATGGTGCCGCTGGTCAATGGCTCTTACACAACAGACTCTCAGCGACCCATCGATCGTAGCTCTCACTGATAGTTTTATATGCGTGCAGGTTGACGCTGACAGGCATGCCAAAACATGCCAACAGTACAGCGTTACACAATTCCCTACAATTCTCATTGTTGACACGGAAGACAATGAAATCATTCGGCGAAGCGGCCACACCATGGTGGCTGATCTCACACCTCTTCTCCAAAGTGCTCTTTCTTCGAGCCAGATCGCTGAACGTCACCTTCGCAGTGCCGAAGACAACGACATCGTTACTAAAACAGAAGACACCAAGCCTGCCACCACCACAGACACTCTCCACACGGCAAAGAGCACACCGCAAAAAAATGCTCGATAACTAGACTCTCTTGCACTCCTAAAACTGCTCATGCACTTCGCCTTTCAACCTCACTTGTAGCGCACCCTGATGAATACACCCACAAAGAAGAAACTATCGAACAAAGACTTTCACAGTTACCCGTGGTGGAGTCCACGATTCTGGCACGGCATGCCGATGCGGGTCTGGTTTGAACTTGTCCGCCAGAATCATTGGAACATTGCACCCAGTCGTCTCGGGCTTCTAGGCACAATCTCACTCGCGTCGTGCTTCAATTCAATAGCTGAGTCACTCTGCAAGGCACGCTTTCGAAAACAGCTGAAATCGCCTCCCGAGACCGATCCACCGATTTTTATCATTGGACACTGGCGAAGCGGAACAACACTCCTCCATGAGATCCTCATGCTTGATGATCGTTTTTGCTGCCCATCAACGTACCAGTGTTTTGCTCCTGGACACTTCTTGCTGACAGAGACCGTTCTGACAACCATGCTCGCGTGGATCATGCCTTCGAAGCGCCCCATGGATAATGTTGCCGCCGGATGGCACCGCCCACAGGAAGATGAATTCGCGCTGGTGAACATGGGAGCAGCATCTCCGTATCGTAGGATGGCTTTCCCGAACACCATGCCTTGCGAGCCGACCGCCCTCGACCTCGAAACGCTATCAGCCGATCAGATCGATCAATGGAAATCCGTACTACGCCGATTTATCGGCACACTCGCAATCCGAGATGCTCGCCGACCTGTTTTGAAAAGCCCCACGCACACCGCACGGATGGCAACGCTCGCGAAGATGTTCCCGGGATCCCGGTTCATTCACATTGTCCGAGACCCATTTATTGTATTCCCTTCAACAAAACGGCTCTGGCATTCATTGCATCATGTTCAGGCAATGCAAATAGACTCTGAAAAGAATGCTGAGGAATATGTCTTCGATTGCTTCGACACAATGTATTCCGCATTCGAACGCGACCGGGCTGAACTCGACGATGAACGGCTCCATGAAATACGCTACGAAGAGCTTGTCAAAGATCCCGTTTCGAGCATGGAGAAAGCGTACGAGAAACTCAAACTTGGAGGCTTTGAAAAAGTTCGGCCTGCCTTCGAGAAACAGGCAGAGTCAATGAAAGGATACTCCACAAATACATACCAACATGATCCACGGATCGTTTCAGAAATAGCGAAGCGGTGGCAACCATTCATCCAACGTTACGGCTACAAGCAGCCAACTGTGGATTAAATCAGGCCAGTGGAAAGAATGCTCGTCGTCGAGCAGCAGGCTAATCATTACGGAGCACGAAATACAACGTGCGCAAAAGAAAAGCCTCCTTGCCTTAAGAAGACCTACACGCGATCTTGGTGACGCGATGTACCTCGTTTGCTACGGCAATCAAAACAGATACCGGACACAATAAACCGATGTCCCTGCGCTCGAAACTGATGTGTCTCCGCTACGGCATTTCGGAGTTTGGTCAGCTCTTCACTTGAAAACTCAATGAGCTTTTGACAACTCGTGCAATAGAGATGGTCATGCTGCGGGTATCCGTAGTCATGCTCGTAGACGGCTCGTCCGTCCAACTCCATCTTTTTGAGAATACCGGCTTCCACCATTTCGTTAAGCGTTCGATAAATTGTCGGCCGACTGGCTTGTGCCCCGGCAGCCGTTTTCTTTAGATCAACCAGCAGTTGCTCTGCATCAAAATGTTCATGACGAGTCGTCACGTGATCAACAATGACTTGTCGCTGCCGCGTGATTCGTTTTCCACGCGTCTGCATAAATTCCTCAAACCGCTCTTGCGGTGTAAGGGCGGTATTCACGCGACCGAGAGAAAAATTAGCGTCTACTGACATGTGTTCAAATGCTTTGTTCTGGTCGGAAAACGTACCTCAAAGATCTGACCGTGATCTATCGAAGGAGGATCTCCTTAATGATAGCACAGACATGAATCGGGGTAATAGCTTGGGAGCGAGAAACAAAAAGGCTTCTCAGGCCACCATTCGGCCTGAGAAGCCTTAATTACATGTTCTGCGAAAGGATGCCAGACCGCTTACGACAAGCGATCAAGCAGACGATCGATTGCGACGTCGAGTTTTTCGGGAGTCTCATAACTTCCGTCAGCGATGGCGGCACGGATCGAATTCACTCTATCGAGACGCACATCACCCACAGTCTCGGCTGCCTGAATGGCATCTACTGAAAGTGAAACGTTGTCTCGAACTTCAGAAAGACCCTCGGCCTGAGTCTTTGCTGTTGATTCCGTCGCTTCAATACCCTGAACGCTGTTCACCGATGATGAACCATGCGTTGAACTTACACCTGAAATATTCATTGTTGCACTCCTTGCAGTTCGTGATTCGATTTCCGCTTCCCAAAGAGAAATGTTTTACGCGTTCAACATTCTTATGGTTCACTGAAATCCGTCGAGTCTGCCCTTTTCACCTTGTTAATTATTCGAAACTGAATGACATCCCTGACGATTCAGACTTCGAAGGCTTGTACTCTCTCCACACACCAGTTTAGTCATATCGTCGAAAGATGGACCTAAACTTAAAACTTTTTTTCATTTTTTAATGAAACTGTTGACGCAGACTACCTAACCCACCTTAAGCCGCAAACTCCTTACGCCTCGGTACCAATTGATGCTGTAGTCGCTCAACAATCGCAGAATGCATCTGGCTCACACGACTTTCCGAAAGATCAAGAGTGAGACCTATTTCTTTCATTGTTAGCTCTTCGTAGTAGTAAAGAATGATAATAAGCCGCTCATTCCGATTGAGACCCTTTGTCACAAGCCGCATGAGATCACCCTTTTGAATTCGCCGAGTGGGGTCTTCACCCTTCTTATCCTCCAGAATATCGATCTCACGAACGTCTTTCGAACTGTCCGTCTCGCACCACTTTTTGTTCAGGCTCACAAGGCTTACGGCATTGGCTTCCACGAGAAGTTTTTCGAACTCTTCGGCAGACAATTCCATATGAGCGGCAACCTCGGCGTCAGCTGGTGCCCGCCCAAACCGTGCCTGAAGCGTCTTGATTGCTTCGTTGAGTTTACTTGCCTTACTTCGCACGAGACGAGGAACCCAGTCCATCGTCCGCAACTCATCCAGCATTGCGCCACGAATTCGTGGCACACAATAGGTTTCAAATTTTACACCACGTGAAAGATCGTAGGCGTCAATAGCATCCATGAGTCCGAATGTTCCTGACGATATAAGATCGTCAAGCTCAACACCATCAGGCAGTCTCGCCCAGATTCGTTCAGCGTTGTATTTCACCAATGGATGAAAGATTTCGATGAAACGATTTCTCAGAGACTGATCAGACTGATCTCGCTTGAATGTCTTCCAGAGCTCAAGCATCTCTTCCGGTGGGGGTTGGCTGAAATCCTTCGCCACAACAATCCTCCTTGATCACCTTTCGAGCGGTCCGAACTTCCATGATCAAACCGCTGGCCAGTCTCCTGACCAAGTGGGAGGATATGCCTGAACCCATCCCCAGCACAACTTCATTTCATCGGCTTCGTTTCAGGAAATTCAGCAAAACTTCCGTTCTCGTCGACCGTGCCCCCCTATACCCCCAGACTTCCCAGGGCATGAGGCCACTGAAATCGTCAGGCTGCCCTACCGCCACCCAGAACTGAACTTCCTGGTGTACCGATGGTTGCAAAGATTTCGACACCGGGCTGGCCCTGCAACTCTGTATCAGCAACGACTGCAATCAACACGCCTGCTGCTCGCATGTGTTCAGCGAAAGCCCCACGATTCTTCGGTGCAACGGATATTGCACACCGCCGTCCACGTTCCTGCAAAGGACGCATCGCTCGTTGCAATTCAGCAAGAAGTCGCTTTTGTTCCAAGCGCAGTGCCACCTCAGATTCTGAAGCGATGAGTGACTCGACTGCTCGTGGAGTCACTTCAATAATAGCAAGACGCCCTTCCTGGTCACGAAGACGACGAACAATCGTGCGATCAATGTGCGACCGCAATTTTTCTGCAAGTTGTTCGGGTGAACACCCTTCCGAAGCATGGTCCGCAATGGCTTCGAGAAGTACTGCGAGTGGCTTAATGGGCAGACCCTCTCTCAACAGACATTGTAACGTCCGTTGTACTGTTGCCACGCTGACTACATCGGGAACCGTTTGCTCGACAGTCGCGGGCTCAGTAGACCGTAATGATTCAAGCATTCTCGCCATCTGATCACGGGACAAGAGTCGGTCAACACATCGACGCAGATTTTCCTCGAATACATAAGCAATCGCATCTGCACCGATAAAGGCAAGCCCTCCACGGCTCGTAACCTCTTCGGCTTCTGCAGGACTCCCCCACCGCACACACTGAGTAGGCAGAATTTTATCTGCAGCAGCCCGTTTTTCCCGCCAGCGCCGACGAGTCACGTCGTCACCTGCACTGGGGACCAAGAGCCACTGACCTGCTGGCACGACTGGATCGTCAATTGGATCACCGTCCAATTCCATGACCCATTGCCCCTTGGCGAGTGTTGTGTCGTCCCGAAAAAGTACCGCCGGAACAATGACTCCAAGATCTTCGGCTATTCGCTTGCGGACACCTTCGACGGCCGCAGGTAGGCCTGATTTCTCACCGGCAATGAGGCCAATAAGGTCTTTTCCAACCCGCACCACCAAACGGCTCTGACCAAGAATTGTGTCGATTGGCGATCCGACTTTTTGAGTCGGCTCCCCTCCCCTGTTCGACGACTGATGAGAGATTGATTTTAAAGCAGTCGAGCTAAACAGCCACGCAGCGATTGCCGTCCCAATCGCCATGATTGCCAGCGGAACAGTAGGTAAATCCGATAGCGATAGAAGACCAAGAAAAACAGCCGTCACCACGAGCAGAGCCGGTCGTGCAAATAACTGTCTACCAAGCTCACGCGGCAGATTCTGTCGCATAGTCGATCGGGACAGAAGCAAGCCAGTCGCAACAGAAACAAGAAGCGACGGAACCGCACTCGCAAGGCCATCACCAATCGTAAGTCGGGCATATAAACCAGCGGCTTCCGTAGCAGGCAGACCAAGCTGACCAACGCCGATGGCAAAGCCACCAACGAGATTTACTAAGACGATCACAACACTCGCTACAGCTTCGCCTCGTACAAAACGGCTGGCACCGTCCATACTTGCGTAAAATTCAGCCTGTTGTTGCAATTCGCCCCGAAGCTGTCGGGCGTCATTTTTTGATAATCCACCCGAGGAGACCTCCGCATCGATCGCAGCCTGTCGACCCGGAAGCGCATCGAGCGTGAACCGTGCAGCAACCTCGCTCGTTCGGGTGGCACCTGCGGTAAGCACTACAAACTGGATGACTGCAATAATGGCAAACACCACGATGCCAACAACAAGATTGTCGGCTGCAACAAAACTACTGAACGCCTCAACAACATCACCAGCAGCTCCGGCTCCAACCGTACCGGCCTGTGAGAGAATAAGACGCGTCGTCGCAATATTGAGTACCAGCCGAACAAGAGTAGCCGTAAGCAAAAAACTGGGGAATACTGCCATTTCGAGCGGCGTGCGGGCAGCCAGTGAACCCAAGAGGGCGAGAACCGCAACCGTCAGATTTGCAGACAACAGCAGATCAACAACCGATGATGGAACAGGGGCCAGAACAACAAGAACGGCCAGAAGCATGACGACAGGGATAGCAAGATCCGCCACATGGCCAGCAGCAATGCGGGAGAATGCCGTCGGGGTACCTGAAGAACGAGCCATAAGAACGAGTCGGCGACTCAGCCGCCGGGTGTGGTAAAATATTTTGAATTGAGACGATAGCGTGGCATGTCCAAGGACGTCCATACCGCTCCAAATAGAGTTTTTGCAGACTTTTCCCGGAAATACGCATGGAATTCAACCGCAACGGCATTCGCTTTGAATACCCTGAGAACTGGACAATTGAGCAAGACAGCTCTCCAGATGGCGTCTTCAGCATCACGGCGTCAGCCCCGGATGGTGCCTTTTGGTCGCTAAGCCGTCAGCCAACAGAAGTCGACTTTGAGCAACTTACCGATGCCACAACAGAGCAATTGCGGGAAGAATACCCTGATCTTGAAGCCTACCCCGCATCAGACGAGATCTTCGGTAGTAGTTTTTCTGGGGCCGATTTCAACTTCTCGTATCTTGATTTGACCAATACGGCCGAAGTCCGCTGTCTTGCTACCGCAACAGCCTGTTACGTATTTTTTTGCCAGGCAGAAGATCGTGACTGGAGTCGCCTTCATCACGTTTTCAGGGCAATGACCACAAGCTTTGTTCGAGGGACCATCGGAAATGGCCCCTCATCAGATTAGGGGCGGTCTGATAGGATTCGGATGCCAATTTGCACTCTTCTTTCCCTAGCAATATACAAAGGATCGTACACCAACGTGGTCGCCGCACTTTCCGTCGCTCTGGCAGAACACACCTGGACTGGACTTCACGCACTCCTTGCGATTGCTGAGTCATCAACAGCGAGTGCCGCCCCTGATAGCCCAATCCGAATGATGCACTGGGCAGCCTTTGCCGTTTTTGTTTCAGTTCTGTTGGTGCTGGACCTCACCGTCTTCCACAAACACTCCCGTGAACCATCTTTGTCAGAGAGTGCGTTCTGGACATGTGTCTGGTCCACCCTTGCCCTTTCATTCAATGGATTGATCTGGTGGTGGTTGGGAAGCGCCGCAGCGGTGGAATTCCTGACGGGGTATCTCGTCGAGTGGTCGCTTTCAATGGACAATGTCTTTGTATTTGCAGTTGTCTTCGGCTATTTCGGCGTGCCTCTGAAATATCAATACCGCGTCCTGTTTTGGGGAATACTCGGTGCTGTTTTAATGCGACTGACTTTTGTTCTTGTGGGTGCAGAACTTGTTGAACGATTCCAAGGCATCCTCTGGCTCTTTGGTGGATTCCTCGTTTACACGGGTCTGAAACTTGCTTTTTCGAGTGGAGATGTGCATCCAGAAGACAATCTCCTTCTAAAGTTTTTCCGACGGTTTATTCCTGTCACAACCAAGCCTGCAGGTGACCGGTTCTTTGTTGAAGAAGCTGGACGATGGGTCGCAACACCACTTTTCCTTGTACTTATTGTTGTTGAGAGTACTGACGTCCTCTTTGCAGTTGACAGTGTGCCAGCGATCTTCGGAGTTGTTAATCAGCATGCCCATTATTTTCGGTTCGTTGTTTTCACCTCGAATGTTTTCGCCATTCTTGGACTCCGCGCACTGTACTTTCTCTTGGCGGGAGTCATGGATCTTTTCCGCTTTCTTAATTATGGACTCTCAGCTGTTCTTGTTTTTGTTGGCGGCAAGATGATTGCTGAAGCCGCCCATCACACTGAATGGGTAGCAGAAATAGGGGGCTGGGATGCTCACGCTCAAGGACATCTTGTGCCGCCATGGGCATCTCTTCTTGTGATTATTGGCCTCATCGGCATCAGTGTCGCCGCATCTCTCTTATTTCCCGGAACAAAAAAGACTGAGAGTAAGGAGCATGCAGATACCTCCTCTCCAGAAGAGTAGGTTTTCTAACCGGCATGCCAGTCTGACAACAAGCATCGCGTCTAATCTGCGACTCTTACCAATCTACTGGTCTCTGGAAATAAATGGTTACCGTCGCACCTCTTCGTACAGAGATTCATGCGCGGCAGCCATATGATGTGACTGGTATTGCTTCCTCACGCGAGCGTGCCCGGCCATACCACAATCAACAGCCCGCCTTTCATTGCGAAGCATCTCTTCTAGACAACGCGCAAGATCAGCAATGTCTCCCGGTACGTGCACGTCGCCAGCAGGCGATGCCTCATGAATACCAAGTAGTTCGGGAAATGCACCTGATGCCGATGCAACAACTGGCACGCCTGCCGCCATAGCTTCGATAACTGGAATTCCCTTCGCCTCAGGAACTGGCGTTGGCATTGCGAAGACATCAATCTCTTTCAATAGACCAATCTTCTCATTGCGATCAACTTGTCCTCGCCAGCAAAACCGCTCAGCTATCCCTAACTCTTGGGCCAGCGTGTGGCAACTCAACAAGTATTCCTCCTCAGCCGGAATGGTTGCCCCTGCCGCGACTAATTCGACATCCATCCCTTTTCCCACAAGACGTGCTGTCGCCTGAATCACCTGATCCAGTCCTTTTTCCTGACACGCCCTTGCGAGATAACCAATAACTCGACGATCAGCTCGTGGGGTCCTCCGAGCAATCAGGTCGGGCGGATCGTTTGGAAAACCCTCCGGGTCAATCCCATGCGGGATGACCGTAACACTCTCTTCCCGACAGCCGAGAATCTTCTGCATACGGTCAGCGTAGGGTTGATTGAGTGCAATAAACCGATCTACATCACCTGCTCTTTCGACAAGCAACTCCCGCACCTCGTGCTGATACGGTTCGGGTAATTGAGAAATAAAAAGATCTTCACCCGAGAGGGTCACCACTAAAGACGCACCTGTCGTCTGCCGTATCGTTTTCGCCAGCCCAAGGAGAAGAACATTTGAGAGGTGAACAACATCTGGCTTTACATCACGAGCCAACCACTCTGCCAATCGATAGACCTCTTTCCGTTGACATCCATCCTCGCCCTGCAACGTAGAAACAGTGAGCGGGCCGAGATCTGCAGGACGAGTATTACCAGTCCAACGTGATAACGCTCGCAAGAGCACCGGGCGATCAAAAAACCAATCAATCCAACGAGGTGTACGGCGAAAAAGGGATGACTTCTGTTGCAGAAAAACGTTGACGCCTCCCATCACAACCATTGGTTCTGCCACATTCTCCTCATCAGACGTTGTTGGAACGTATGCAGGCACCAACATAGCCTCCCGTCCTCGCTGACGAAGAGTCCGGACAAGTGCATTGTCGTGGAGGCATGTCCCACAGATTCGACCTCCTGCACCAGCTGTAATCTGAACAATCTTCACAAGTCGCTGCTTCCTTTCATGCGCGGCCCGGCCGATTGAGGTGCAATAGAATGAGGGCAAGATCGGACGGAGTAATACCACTCACACGACCGGCTTGACTCAACGTGCGGGGTCTTATTTGTTCGAGTTTCTCGCGAGCCTCAGCTCGAAGATGCCTCACCCCGTCATAGTCAAATTCCTCAGGAATTGGCTTTTCTCCGTGTTGTTTCCTTCGCTCGATTCGCTGTTGCTCAACACGAAGGTATCCCGCATACCGGATATCATTCTCGATCTGTAATGCCACCTCATGAGAAACAGAAGACAGCGTTGGAAGCATTTCGAGGCAGTCTTTCCATGTCACTTCCGGACGTTTGAGAAGATCAGCAAGCGTCACTCCATCCACACGATGACTAGCCAACGTAGTCATTGCTGCTTCAATCTCAATGAGCTTACGATTTAATCGATCGACACGATCAGGCTCAGCGAGACCGTACCTCTCGGCGACTGGCGTCAATCGCCTATCTGCATTGTCGTGCCGTAAAGCAAGCCGGTGCTCTGCCCGACTTGTGAACATACGGTACGGTTCATCAACGCCGCAGGTCACAAGGTCATCGATTAATACACCGATGTACGACTCTTCCCTCGAAAGAATCATCGGCTCTGTTTTTCCAAGAGCCAACGCGGCGTTCGTGCCAGCGACGAGTCCTTGTGCTGCCGCCTCTTCGTATCCCGTCGTACCATTAATCTGCCCAGCGAGAAAGAGTCCCGAAACAGGCTTACTCTCAAGACTTAGAGTAAGCTGATCCGGAGGCGCGTAATCGTATTCGACGGCATAGCCATACCGCATTATCTCTGCCTGCTCGAGACCAGGAATCATTCGAATAATGACGTCCTGAACATCTCTTGGCAGGCTTGTGGAAATACCGTTGACGTACACTTCGTGCGTCCGCTGTCCCTCAGGTTCGAGGAAAAGTTGATGACTCTCCTTATCCGAGAAACGAACAACCTTGTCTTCGATACTTGGGCAGTAACGTGGACCACGTGAATTAATCTGGCCACTATACATTGGCGCACGATGTAGATTCTGGCGGATCACTTCATGAATTTCAGGAGTCGTTCTCGTAATCCAGCATGAAAGCTGCTCTCGTTGAATTGAGTCTGTCAAAAAAGAAAACTGCTGTGGAGTTACATCTCCTGGCTGTTCCTGCAACTGCTTCGTGTCGATCGTTCCACCATGCAGCCGACACGGCGTGCCTGTTTTGAATCGATCGAGCCGAAAGCCAACTTCTTGAAGAGCGTGGCTTACTCCAGCAGTTGTCCCCTCCCCTGCTCGACCACCAGGCGTCTGGGCTTCCCCCGTATGCATGATCGCCTGCAGAAACGTGCCTGTTGTGAGCACAACTGCCCCGGCACGGTACTCGATTCCGCCTCGAGCAACGACGCCTGCGATCTGCCTCTGCGCTGAGTTTCCACCGGCTTTTGTCTGCGTATCAAACAGAAGCCCTTCAATCATTTCTTGCCGGAGCACGAGATTCGGTGTCGACTCAACAAGATGCTTCACCTCCATCTGATACTGACGCTTATCAGCCTGCGCCCGGGGCCCATGCATTGCCGGGCCTTTCGAACGATTCAATACACGGTACTGAATACCACTGGCATCAATGGCACGCCCCATGAGACCGCCCAGTGCATCGACTTCGCGTACCAACTGCCCTTTCCCAACGCCACCAATGGCAGGAT
>CAXEMW010000042.1:0-17442 GCA_963997395.1 uncultured Planctomycetaceae bacterium | reverse complement strand
ATCCAGGTTTTGAGCCACATGATCGGCTTGTGATTCTGGAAGATGTTGATGGTGACGGAAAAGCGGATACTTCAAAGATTTTCGCTGATGATCTTCATGTTCCCTTGTCTTTTGAATTCGGGGATGGTGGAGTGTATGTCTCGGAACAACCGAATCTGACGTTCCTTCAGGATGTCGACGGAGATGACCGTGCTGATGTTCACGAGGTTGTTCTTTCTGGATTTGGTACAGAAGACTCGCATCATGCACTACACGATTTTATTTGGACACCTGACGGGGCACTCCTGTTTCGGGAATCAATCTTTCATCATTCCCAAATCGAGACCCCATACGGACCAGTCCGACAGCAAAATAGTGGCTGGTTTCGCTACGAGCCAAAAATCCACAGACTGACGGCAATGGGTACCTATCCGAGTACCAATCCGTGGGGTGTCACGTTTGATCCGTGGGGAAATCATGTTGCCAGTCACCCGATTTTTGCCGAGGCATTTCATTCGTTGGATCCACCATATCCACAGCAACATGCACGACCCCAGGGTTTGCAAGCCTATTCGGGAACGTGTGGTCAGGCATTTGTAGATAACCCAGGATTTCCAGAGGAACTCCAAGGCGGGTTTATTAAAGCACGGTACAAGCCAACGAACCGAATTGAAATTCATCGTTGGATTGAAAATGAGTTTGGCTTCAACGAGCAATACGTAAGTGATCTGATTTTCTCAACAAACCTCAGTTTCATCCCAGTGGATCTTCATTTTGGTCCGCGTGGAGATCTCTTTGTTGTTGATTGGTACAACCCTGTAAAGGGACACGCACAATACTCGTTGAGGGATTCCCGTCGCGACCGAGAGTCTGGCCGTATCTGGCGAGTGACTGCAAAAAAAGGCAAGGTTTCAGACGTACCACAACTTCAGGAAATGCCAGAGAGAAAACTGGCAGAACTCTTGGGCCACCGAGAGTTTCGTGTGCGATATCTTGCCACGCGAGAACTCGCCAGCCGTGACAAAACGCTCGCTACAGCAGCAGTCAACGACTGGATTGATAGTCTTAAGGATAATGATCCTAAGAGAGCCCGCTCGCTTGCAGAGGGAATGGCATGTCTTTCAACACTTGGTGTGGTCAGGCCCGAACTTCTTGTTGGGTTGGCTTCGGATACCGATCACCATGCACGGGCTGCTGCAATTCGGCAGCTACGATATTGGCACAACTCCCTACCGGATCGGCATGAGATTCTTTTGA
Organism: uncultured Planctomycetaceae bacterium; assembly: GCA_963997395.1. GTDB lineage: Bacteria > Planctomycetota > Planctomycetia > Pirellulales > UBA1268 > UBA1268. Next base: position 16,206 of record CAXEMW010000042.1, on the reverse strand, counting down.
ATGCTGCTACAGATTCCTCTGGTCTTGTGCGAATGGAGGCGGCTATTGCAGCGAGTTGGATTGGAACACGAGAAGCGCTGGATGCTGTGCTGAGTATCTTTCGTCAACCAATCGGTGGACATCTTGCCTATGCAGCTGTCTGTGCACTTGAATCACAACCACTCCAACAACACTGGCAAAACGATCAGAAGAGTATTGTCCCGGCCCTCCTGAAACGGGCACGGCGGTCTCTTGAAATTCAGGAGCCCAAAGCAGCGGGGAAGGACAAAGCGTTTGATAGGCGTCCAGAGACAGTTGAGGTGCGAATTTCATGTGAGCCAGAACGAATGCTTTTTACAAATAAGCAATTTAGCGTTCGTCCGGGTCAACCTGTCAAACTTGTTTTTCTGAATCCAGATGCAACCGACCACAATCTTGTTCTTGTTCAGCCAGGTGCAATGGAGGAGGTTGGTGTTGCAGCCAATGCAATGGCTCGTGACCCAAAAAATGCAACAAGCGATTTCATACCGGAAGAAAAAAAGAATTTGATTCTTGAGGCGACTCCAATGATAGGTCCTACACGCAAATCATTGGTGCATGTTTTGCGTTTCGAAGCACCACAGGAACCCGGAGTGTACCCGTATGTGTGTACGTTCCCCGGTCACTGGATTGTGATGAATGGCAAGATGGTTGTGGCACGTGATCAGGCAGAAGCTGAGCGTTTGCTCGATGCATGCCGACCGACCATGGTGAACGTGTGGAAAGCTGAGGATTTTCCTACAGTTGCTACGAGTCAAGATGAGGAAACACTGTCACGGGGCATGCATGCCTTTGCAAAAGCGCAGTGTACTCAGTGTCATGTAGCAGCAGGTCATGGTGTCAATTTGGGGCCGGATTTGGTGAAAAGCGTTAAGAAACTTCGAGGGAAAGATCTCCTGCTTCAGATTCTTGATCCATCGTTGAAAATTGATGATGACTATCGCATGGTGCAATTTCTACTTACGGATGGTCGTGTCGTGTCTGGAGTTGTGGCGAGTGAAACGCCAGAAACTTATACCATCAGGCCCAATCTTCTGATGCCGGAGAAGGTCAAACGAATACAGAAAAAAGACGTTGAAGAACGGTTTTCCTCTCAGGTTTCACCGATGCCGGCCGGACTGGTCAATGTCCTGACGCGGCAAGAGATTCTTGATCTTGTGTCTTTCCTTGAAGCTGGTGAAAACCTCCCAGCGGGTCTTTCCGGACATCATGAAATCCCTATGGTCGAGTAATCTTTGCTGTGGTCGGATGCAAACTACGCTAGACTCTGCGTGGTACAAAAGTGACAGATATTGTCCGGGGACTTCATAGGAATCATATCAATGGGGAACAACAATCAATTGAATGATCAGGGATCAGTTCGTAGTCGCGCAATCGGCATGCGATTGTTTCTGATTTATGTCCTGCTCTACATAGGATTCATGGGCATTGTCTTGTTTCGGCCAGATGTACTCTCATGGCGACCGCTCGGAGGAGTCAATCTTGCGATTGCCTATGGAATGGGATTAATTGTTTCAGCTTTTGTGCTGGCCTTGATCTATATGGTTGCCTGCCGAGGCAGTTCTTCAGACGTCTGATTTTTATAGAGAGGCTCTTCGATGCTCTACGACTCATCACCAGTAGCCATTGCTATTTTTGCCAGCTTCGTCCTTGGTGTTATTGGTCTGTCATTCTGGCTTGGCCGCAAAGGACAGTCCGCAAAGGGATACTATGCAGCACATGGTGAAATCCATTGGTTTGTGAATGGAATTGCATTTGCGGGTGACTATCTTTCGGCAGCATCATTTCTCGGTATCTGTGGAATGATTGCATTCTATGGCTATGACGGCTTCCTCTACTCAATAGGGTTTCTTGCCGGCTGGATTGTGGCACTGTTTGTTATTGCTGAACCGATCAAAGCCCTCGGGAAGTTTACATTTGCTGATGCACTTGACGCCCGATTCAACAGTCGCGGGATTAAGCTTGCAGTCGCTATCTCAACATTAATTGTCAGTATTTTTTATCTGATTCCACAGATGGTTGGTGCAGGCCATCTCATTGTTCCACTCCTTGGACTCCCGCACGCTGTTGGCGTTATTCTGGTTGGCGTTGCCGTAACATTAATTGTTGTGACAGCGGGCATGGTGTCTACAACATGGGTCCAGTTTATCAAAGGCTCGCTGCTTGTATTTTTCTGTGGCATCCTGACTATCATGATTCTGAATCGTGGACTCCTCCTCAATGCCGGTCGGCAGGGCGAGGAAGATCTCCGTCCTCAAGTACAGACGCAGACTCCGGACGGCCGTGTGCTTGTAAATGGTGAGTTGCAAACAACTGAGAATGACCTTCGGCCTGTTGGGACCATCCACAAACTTCCTGAACGATATGGTGATGCGCGTGAGACAGGGCCATTACGACCACTTCAATATCTTTCTACCCTTGAAGATTCACAGGTTGTGACCTGGTCAGCGAAAAAACATACTGATGAGAAAGGCGTTCATACGACCTTCACACCAACTATTCGTGAGGGGAAAGATCTGCTGAAGCCGGGCGGATATTTTAAAGGGCTTTCCTCGGGAACGCTAACTGATCGATTAAACTTCGCCAGCCTCATGCTCGCACTCTTTTGCGGGACGGCCTCACTCCCACACATTCTTATCCGGTATTACACAGTCAAGGACGCAGCTGCAGCTCGAAAAAGTACCGTAGTCGGGATCGCAGCGATTGGTGGTTTCTATGTTTTAACGCTGTATCTCGGTCTCGGTGCCATGACGAGCGGATATCTTGATCCGACAAGTTCCAACATGGCAGCTCCACTTCTTGCGAAGTCGTTTAGCGAAACCTTATTCGCAGCAATATCAGCAATTGCGTTTACCACGGTTCTAGGCACGGTAAGTGGCCTCATTATGGCTGGCAGTGGGGCAGTGGCGCATGATCTAATTGAAAATTGTTTTGGTGTCACGATGAATGATCATGAAAAAGTTCGAGCGGGTAAAATCTCTGCCGTTTGTCTTGGAGTTGTTGCTATGGCACTCGGAATTCTTTTCAAGAATTTCAATGTGAGCTTCCTTGTTGGATGGGCATTTCATATAGCTGCATCTGCAAATCTTCCAGCGCTTGTTATGTTGCTCTTTTGGCCGCGAACGACAAAACAGGGAATAACGGCAGCCGTTACTGTCGGAATGGTTTCCTCGCTGGGCTGGATTCTCCTCTCGGCTGATACGTTTGAAAAAGTCTACGGCCTTCCACGCGGCGACTCACCGATTCCATTTAGTCAGCCAGGCTTGGTGACGATTCCGCTTGGGTTTCTGGTTCTCGTTTTTGTCTCACTGCTGACACCACCACAGGAACCGCGGCAGGTGGTGGATGCATGATCGATAAGCCAATTGTTCCCCATGTGCTGCATTGTGATGAAAAGCACCTGAAGAACATTCGCGATATTTTTAACGAGGCAATTCTTCAGACAACAGCACTGTATGAAGAATCACCCCGTTCTGAGGCAACGATTGCTGCATGGTTTGCAAAAAAGAAACAGGATGGAATTCCTGTTTTTGGAGTGGAGCAGCAGGGGACAGTGGTCGGTTTTGCGACATGGGGCACCTTTCGACCATATCCAGCATATTCCAAGACAGCTGAACATTCTGTTTATATTGCGAGGGAGTATCAACGTCGAGGTTTTGGTCGGCTCTTACTCGAGACTATTATTCGGGAGGCCACAGCACGTGAAATCCATCTTCTTGTCGCTGGGATCGACTCAGCGAATGAAGCCAGCATTGCACTTCATCGCCGCGCAGGATTCTCTCATGCCGGAACAATCCATGAAGCTGGCTACAAATTCAAGAGATGGCTCAATCTTGAATTTTGGCAACGTCTATTGAAGTAATGAGAAACCTCTATATACACAAGACATCTAGGAAGAAAGGTTGTTCTTCCTAGATGCTGTTTCTCAACGACTTCCGTAAAAACAGGATTTCCTGTCCGCGAGGATACTTACGCACCCGGACGACGGAAGTGACGGTAGGCTTGAAGGACATCGTGAAGATCAGAAGAAATTGTCACTTCATCTTCAGCGAAATCACTAAGCCATGTTCTGTCACTTGAGACAGCATCGGCCAAGATCGGTAGGATTTCACCAAGTGGTACTTTGATACTATGCGGATCAAGTTGCTGTTCAAGCAACGAAACGCCAGTTGCATCATTATCTGGACCGTTATAAACACGTAGTTTTCGCAGACCCATGGCATACTCCCTTTTGCCGTGCGGTCCTTCGGAAGTCCGTCGGACCGTTGCCTGTCAGACAGGTTTATTGCTAGCTGCATCATGCGGCTAGCAGATCATGGGCACCATGAATCCTGCCTAAGAATTTACTATCGGCACATGGAGGCCACAAAGTTTGACCGAATTCTCCATTTATGCCGATTTTTGTCGTCGATGCCCAAAAACTCAAGTTTTTGCGGGCTTTGGCTAAACCTGGCCGTTTCCTGATTGACTCTGCATACGACCTGCTCGCAGTGCCTCGCCGATACTCTTGGGGACAAGTGCCTCGGCTTTGAGAACACCTGCACGATTTTCAGCAGTTGCTGCTTTCATTTCTTGTTCATGAGCGATGGCCACTGCTCGTCGTTCCTCAGCTTTGGCACGCGCCACACGTGTGTCGGCCTCTGCCTGATCAGCTTGAAGCCGGGCTCCAATATTTTCACCAACCTCGATATCAGCGATATCGATAGAAACAATCTGGAACGCTGTTTGTGCATCGAGTCCGCGTTCGAGCACAGCTTTTGAAATTGTATCTGGGTGTTCCATGACTTCGAAGTGTGTAGCAGCTGATCCAATTGATGTAATAATCCCTTCGCCCACTCGAGCAATAATTGTTTCTTCAGTTGCTCCACCGATAAGTTGATGAAGATTTGTTCTGACGGTAACCCGAGCTCGAATTTTTAATTCAACACCGTTTCGTGCAACAGCTGAAAGAGTTGATTTTCCACTCGCAACATCTGGGCAATCAATCACTTTGGGGTTCACACTTGTCTGAACTGCATCGAGTACATCTCTGCCTGCAAGATCTATGCCGCATGCTTTATCGTAATCAAGATCAATACCTGCTCGATGGGCTGCGATAAGAGCACGAATGACACGAGGGACATCACCACCAGCGAGATAGTGAGCCTCGAGAACACGCGGAGAAAGCTGCTTTCCAAGACCGGCTTGCGTTGCCATGATCCGAGCTTGAATAATCGTACGAGCATTGACCTTCCGCAGGCTCATTCCAAAAAGTTCGAGAAATGTAACAGCCGCTTTCGACCAATACGCCTGAAACCAAATTTGGCCATAGTTGAATATCAGAATCAACATTGCGAATGCAATGATTCCGAGCAAAACGCCAAAGACTGCAAATGCGGCGGGAGGCAAAGCTGATCTCCTAATTAAAATACGGTGAGTAATTCTAAAGTTTTAGTATCGATACTACTTGGAAGATTCAGGAATGCAAAAACCGTATACAGTTCGGGCGCTGGAGCCTTCTTGCGGTGCTGGAAGGTATTCCTGGAAATGTTGTCATGTCGTTTCATGCGTAACAATCCAGCCACCGCCGAGAAGATGCGTGTTGTCATAGCAGACCGCTGGCTGGCCAGGGGTAATCGGACCAGGAGCATGCACTGTTGGCTCGAGAAAGCGTGCTTCAAACTGTTGATCACCTTTCCTTGTGACAATGGCTTTTGCAGGTGGTCGTTGGGCTCGGCACTGAACAAGACATTCAAAAGGAGTTGTTGGTACATCAGCAACCCAGCTCACTTCATCGGCAATCAAACCTTGAAGAGGCAATTCTGATTTTGGTCCTACAACAACTCTGTACGTTTCTGGTTCAATACGAATGACGTACAGTGGGGAGCCGATTGCAATACCAAGACCTTGTCGTTGACCGATTGTAAAATTCTCAATTCCATGATGGTGTCCGAGGATGCTTCCACTTGTGTCAACAATATTTCCTGCTCGGGAACCACCGAGTCTGTGGGCTACCAACCGTGGGTGCTCGCCTGGTGGGACAAAACATATTTCTTGACTATCAGGCTTGGTTGCTGTCACCAGACCTAAACGATCAGCATGTGATCGAACTTCAGATTTTGTGAGTTCACCAATTGGTAGCATCATGCGGGCTAAACGATCTGGGGTGATGCCAAATAGGACATATGACTGATCACGTGAGACATCATGGCCTCGGTGAATTTCAGGAATGGATGGCTGAGTGCCTGAGGCCTGCCTGTGAACAAGTCGTGCATAGTGTCCTGTGGCAACATGTGTTGCACCAACCGCATCGGCATAGTCAAAGAGACGCCCGAATTTAATCCATTGATTACACCGGACACACGGATTTGGTGTTCTGCCAGCACCATATTCGGTGACAAATGTATCTATTATTTTTTCAAAATCTTCTGTGAGGTCGAGTGGATACAGCGGAATACCGAGATGTTCTGCAACACGACGAGCATCGAGAGCATCTGTAACAGAGCAGCAGCCTTGGTGACCGGGCTTGGGATTCGATGCTTCAACGATAGGAAGCGTATCTGATGGTGTCGGCAAAGCCGGTTGTCCATGTCGCATAAAGACACCGATACAATCGTGTCCAGCTTCAACGAGTAATGAGGCGGTCACACTTGAGTCGACGCCTCCAGACATAGCAATGACGATGCGGGACATGAAAATCAGTCTGGCAAAGAGTCCGGAATGTTTCTTCCAATAGCTTTGAATGTATTGAAAGGGGTTAGTATTTCAGAACAGTTTCAATTCGGTGGTCACCTAATCGCTCGCGTCCTCCTAAACCCTCAAGTTCAACGAGGAAGGAGCATCCTGCCACCGTTGCATGCACAGATTCTATCAAACTGACACAGGCTTCAGCTGTGCCACCTGTAGCCAGCACATCATCGATGATCAACACACGTGAGTGTGATGTCAGAATCCCACTATGCATTTCAAGAGTGTCTGTACCGTACTCTAATTCATACTGGTAACTAATCGTATCAGCTGGTAATTTTCCAGGTTTACGAACCGGAATCAAACCAACACCAAGTTTCAGCGCGAGAGGTCCGGCAAAGAGAAACCCTCTGGCTTCAACAGCAGCAACCGCATCAATAGCCGTATTCTGCCATGGTTCGGCTAACTTCTGTATCGACTCATCAAATGCTTCGTGACTTGCAAGCAGCGGTGTAATGTCACGAAAGAGTATGCCTGGCTTCGGGAAATCGGGCACGTCGCGGATATGTTTTTTTAAATTCATAGACAGAGGGTATCTGGTTTATGCACCTCGCCGCAACTGTCTCGTAGGACGAATTGAAATGGTTGCTCGTGGAACACCCTCAATTTCAGCAGCGAGTGATGCCAAGGTCTCAGATTCAATCTGTCGAACTCGCTCTCGAGTAAGCCCCAGGATGCTGCCAATCTCCTTCAATGTCATTGGCTCTTTACCCTCAAGTCCAAACCGCATTCGAACAATAGACGCAGCTCGGTCCTCAAGTTCATCAATACGTTTCAATACATGCTGGAGCGTGTCTTCATCAAGCATGACGTCGGCAGGACATCGTGCATTTTGATCTTGGATGATATCACCAAGCGACCACCCACCTTCTGTCTGATCAGTTTGCGGACCAGCTTGATGAACCTGCATTGCTTTTTTGATGATTGGAAGCTTTTTGCGAGCCAAGCCGAGCATGCGAGCTACTTCTTCAGGTGTGGGTGTTCGACCCAGTGAATCGAGGAGACGGATTGAAGCTCGTCGCCACTTCGACAGAATCTCAACCATATACGCAGGAATTCGAATGGTCTTCCCATTATTAATGAGTGCTCGCTTGATTGATTGTTTGATCCAGTAACTGGCGTATGTGCTAAACCGCGTGCCAACGGTCGGGTCAAATCCTTCGACGGCTCGCATGAGACCAAGATTTCCTTCTTCGATGAGATCGCAAAGCGGAAGCCCACGGTTTGAATAGCCACGAGCAATATTGACAACAAGGCGGAGATTCGCCCTGACCATATGATCACGTGCAGCAGGGTCACCTTTTTGAACCCGAACAGCCAGTTGTTTTTCCTGGGCTGCACTGAGGAGAGCAGTCTCATTGATGTCGCGTAGATAAGTTTCCATAGGTTTTTACTTGATCTCTTTGCTGATGAACGATGATTAGGTTGTGAGTACGAAAGAAGGAACTTCTAGACATTCGTTCCGCACCCGGAGTGACACGATATGGTTGAGCCATTTCATCGCGTCTTCTGCCAGGCACAGGACATACATTCACGGGAACGTGAACAGGAAGCGTTCCCCGCGGGAAGAACTATCGACTGTTCAGAGAGGACGACTGCACAAAGGGGGAAAAAGAGGCTCCTTGTGCTGACTGTATCGACTACACGGCCCACAAACAGGGAACTCGTTTTTAGACTCACTTATGAATCGAGTTGTTTTAGATGCCAGTCAAGAACAACAAGCTCGGGCAGTGAACCGAGTCGAAGAGGAAGAAGCGAGGTGCCGATACCGCGTGAAACATACATTGGCGGTCCATTGTTGCAGTACCATCCAGAGACATAGCTCCCACTTCCTTGAGGCGTAATGAGAGGGAAGCCACATGGAGCAATCTGACCCCCATGCGTATGGCCACTGAGAATGAGACTTGGAGGAGTTGCAAGAAGTTTCTGAGAAAGATCACGAGTCCCTGGACAATGTGCCAGCACAAGATGCTGATCCACATCGTCATTCTTTTCGGTACGAAGAGGCTTTGGTCGACCTGCAAGGAGATCATCAAACCCGGTGATCTTCAACATACTGGTATCGTGTTCTAAATGGTACGACTCATTCGTCAAGACTTGAAACCCGAACGGAGTCAGGAAATCCTTGAATGACGATGCTGTGAATCCGGCGTTGTATTCCCAGTTCCCCATGATCGCAAGTTGGTGAGATGCTGGTGGAAGCCTCTCTAAAAATTCGGATAGTGGCTGCATGCCATTTTTATGACTGAGCGTATCGCCCGTCAGCAGAATTACATCAGGCTCGGAAGCTGTGACAGCCTCAAGAAGTTGTATTTCCAACTGACCAATATCATGGAGATGCAGATCACTGAGTTGAACAATTCGCAGAGCTCGATGACCCGATAATGAGGGCGTTCCAATGTGGAGATGCGTCTGAGAAAGCGATTGTGGTGTTACCACAAAAGATTCTGCTAGGAGTCCACCGGTAACACCGCATGTAGTAGCGGCAGCCGTTTGGATCCATTGTCGGCGACTCAATTGAAGACCGGGGAACATCATACTCAAACACTCTGCTGTTGAAAAAAAAGAGCGTCGTGATTTTTGAGAAAACTCTCAAGACCGATTTGGCTTATTTTCCAGATCGATCTGGGTGGTTTTCCCCGTCACAATGATCGAATCAATGTCAGTATCAAGTGTTCGGATTAAAAAATTGAGCACTGTCTCGCCAACGGTTCCGTCTTCTGCCAAAGATTCTTGTTGACCTTCAGGAAGGATAAGCGTGCTATCAACATCTGCGGAAAGAAGTGCAGCATGTAATCGCTCACTTTGACTCACAGGGATAGTCTTATCGCTTTTGCAATGAATGAGTAATGTGGGTGGGTCATTCCGTGAGGCGTAACTGATCGGGCTGGCTCGTAACGCCGCTTCACGCAGTTCAGGCAGTGGTCCACCAATAAGTCGACTTGCAGCAGAGGAAGCACGGTCAGAATCACTTCCAAGAGTGGGAAGGTGTGCAATCGTTGAAATACCACAGATCGCAGCAATTCGATGCATAGGAAGATCATGCTCTTCGAGGGAATCATTATGCGTCTGATCAGGATCAAGACCAATCAGCATCGAAAGATGTGCACCTGCTGCCTGCCCTACAAGGCATATCCGAGTTGGGTCAATACTCCAAATCGCGGCATCTTCAGAGAGACGATTGATTGCTGCTAAGCAGTCATCTCGTTGCGTGGGAAAAATATGTGTTTGACTTGGACGATAGCTGATACTTGCGACAGCAAATCCATGCTGCGTGAGCCATGTAAGAGGACAATCGATGCGAGGACTACTTGACCAGTCGTCACCCGGTAACCAGATCACAAGGGGAAGTCTTCCTTCGCGGCACCCGCCCGGAAGATACAGATCGAACTGTTGATGTTGTTCTCCTGACCCATACGAAAGGTTTCGATGTTCAATGAGTAATCCACTATGTGGTAGTATGTCCTCTGGAACAACTGTCCATGTGCTACGACGGTTGAGTCTTCTTTGGGCACGCTTGGAAAGTCGCCGTCGTGGATAGTGTGTTGAGTACGATCCTGATTCAGGGCGAACGCCTGCCGGGACATCACCAGAAGGACGAGGGTCTTCACGATGGAATCGGACTGCATGCTTTCCGATTCCTACTCCATACCCAATCTCTGCTCCACCCATTGTGTAGGCTGGAGAAGGAGAGAGTAGCATGAGACAAACTATGTGTAATGAACGCAATACCTTCACTGCGTGGTGGCTTGTCTGAAACATTGACACCAATCATGGTGGAGTTTGTTCAAGGTGATGAGCACCTTTATCACAATAAATCCTGAACCAATCATAGTACCAAAGGAATTGAACAGATGCGCCCATGCCATCTATTTCTGGGTAGTTTGCAGCCCCATACCTTAAATTCATGGGGGATTTGCAACTTCACCACCATCACGTGTTGCGAGCCCCCGCCAAATTTGCAACGAAATATCATTGGCGATTTTTCTAATTGAACCATCGACCATCCCAGCATTTACAACTCCGTTGTGGTAGCTACGAGATGTTATGGCAGCAAATGTTTTCTGTGTAGCACTTTTGCCTTCCTGCTGTGAGTTGTAATCGATGTCATATGAGACTCCACCAACAGCAAATTCGACTACTGCGTTGGGAGTAAATGTTGCAGTGAAACCATTGTGGTGGACTCGGCCATCTGGCCATTCCGTATGACCAGTGTTCTTGTTTGTAGCAGACCCCAATTTGTTCTCGCCGCCACTGGCGAGAGCTGCTAGTTGAGAATCATTAGAGGGTGGGGAATTAGCAGGATAGGTACTTCCCGGATCCGATGTATTGCGAACATAAGAGGTAAAAGCTTTCACTTCACTGACCATTAAGGTTTTTGATAATCCATCCCTAAATTTTTTAGCTTTATAATGTGAATTTGGATGGAATGCCCCATTACCACCATCCCCCGTCGCAGGATCGTAAATAAACCAGGTTCCATAATTGAATCCATAGTTTGTTGGGTAGACATAGTCAGTACCATCTTTTGTTCGAAAAAAGTTATGTACCTCGCTTGGACAAACAAATGCTTCAATCCTTGTTGATCGTACTGTCGCCCAATTCGTTCCCGCTGCACCACCCGGATATCCATCATCCCACGGTTGTTCAAGATTGATTTTCTCTGCGACGACGCCCTGTTCAATGTAGGGCAAAATCCGTCCATGAATGCCCCAGGACTCATTATTGCTGGGAAATGCAGTACCTGGTGTGTGCACCATGCTCGGCGGAAACCCGCCCTTACTCGACGCGTAGTTATGAACAGCCAACACTAATTGTTTCATGTTGTTGCTGCAGGCTAAACGTCTTGCTGCCTCGCGAGCCTGTTGCACTGCTGGCAAGAGCAATCCAACAAGAACACCAATAATCGCAATCACAACAAGAAGCTCAATGAGTGTGAATCCAACCCGGTAGCGACTGTATTTTGGATGAGAGAGTATTCGCACGGTACTTTTTCTTTCGTTGAGGCAAAATCTCTGTGCCACGTCTGAAGGAATAGCGTCTGGCGAGAACAGAATCCAAATTTAAGCCTACCATGCTAGCAAACAACCAGTCTACTAGATGATCTGTAAGAAATAGTATTCTTGTGACATAAGCTCAAATAAGTCTTCGATATATTTTTTTGAAAAGCCAGTCCTAGCACGCCTCGCAAGGCAAGACACACCATTGAATCCATGCGGCAAGGAACCACTCGATGAACGCCACAACTTTCCCGACTACAAAGCACATTCTCACAGCCTTGTTACTCCTTCTTGTAGGCATCAGTGGTGTGTTTGCAGATGAATCTATAAACCGCCTCACGGAGTCTGAGAAACGGAGTGGCTGGGAGCTGCTTTTTGACGGCACATCACTTCAGGGATTCAAGGGCTATCAGCAAGACACTCCGGGTGCTGGCTGGCGGGTTATTGATGGGACAATCGTGCGTGCAGAAGCCGCTGGTGATCTTCTCACAAAAGAAATGTACGACAGTTTCGAAATTCAACTTGAATATCGAATAAGTGAAGCTGGGAATAGTGGGCTTATGTTTCATGTATCTGAAGATGGCAAACGACCGTGGTATAGCGGCCCGGAAGTTCAGATCATCGATAATGATGCTGGGAAAGATGGTCAGAAAGCAGGGTGGCTGTACCAACTGTATGAGCCTCATGAAAAAAAATGGGTTATGCGTATTGAAAAAGCTGCTGGGTTACCAGTGAAGGAATTGGTTGATGCGACACGACCTGCCGGAGAGTGGAACCACCTTTACCTTCGGGTGACACCAGGATCATCGGAGGTTTGTCTCAATGGCGTCAGCTATTACAAGTTTGTGATTGGAAGTGATGACTGGAACAAACGAGTAGCAAAGAGCAAATTTTCAAAATTTGAACAGTTTGGTAAGTCTGGGAACGGTCATCTATGCTTCCAGGATCACGGTGATGAGGTTGCTTTTCGATCGATCAAAGTTCGTCGGTTACCAGATGGAAAACTGCCGCAAGAACCGGCAGATGGAGTGCTCGGTATTGAGGCGGTACCAGCATTTCCAGGTCTTGTGTGGGATGGTTGGTCACCAGTATCTGATGATGGAAAACCTGTACCACCACTCCGTCCATTAATGGTGACTCATGCGAATGATGGATCGGGTAGACGTTTTATTGTGGAGCAGACCGGTCGAATTTACATGATTGAAAAAGATATCCAGAAAGCAAAAATCTTTCTAGATATCCGTGATATTACTCGTCCGTGGAAAAAAGCGAATGAAGAAGGCCTCCTCGGGCTTGCCTTTCATCCACGTTTTTCAGAGACCGGTGAATTTTTTATCTGCTACAGTCCGGTGGACGAACCACAGTCAGAACGAATTTCACGATTTCGTGTGTCTGCTCAGGACCCTAATAAGGCTGATGCGAACAGTGAGGAGATTGTGCTTCAGTTTGACCAGCCATTCCCAAATCATAACGGTGGATCGATAGCGTTTGGTCCGGATGGTTTTCTCTACATTGGTCTTGGCGATGGTGGCAGCCGGAATGATCCTTTTGACAATGCTCAAAACCTCAGTGTCTTACTCGGGAAAATCCTTCGCATTGATATCGATCAGTCTGGTGCTGAGACACCTTACTCGGTGCCCTCGGATAATCCGTTTCTCAATATGAATGGGGTGCGACCGGAGATTTGGGCCTATGGTTTTCGCAATCCATGGCAACTTACGTTTGATAGCAAGACAGGTGCTCTCTGGATGGCAGATGTGGGGCAGGATTTACAAGAAGAAATCAATCTTGTTGAAAAAGGAGGAAACTATGGCTGGAGACGGAGGGAAGGGAGTTATCCTTTTGGAAATGTTCCATCCGATGGCCCAGTCATTGATCCGCTTTGGGAATACGATCATCAGGTTGGGAAATCAATTACCGGTGGTCTTGTTGTCCGAGGAAGTACCATTCCAGAACTTGAAGGTTGCTACCTGTATGGAGACTTTGTTTCCGGCCGCATGTGGGCTCTTGGTGCGCAAGATTCAAGCGACACTTCAACGATTTCAAACCAGTTGATTCCGTGGAACGGTCTACCGATATTTGGTTTCGGTCATGATCAGGATGGTGCTGTCTATGTGTTGACGGCCTCAAATACCGGGCAGGGTATCTATCGGCTTCAACAACACACCAAATTATCTGCATTGCCGTCTAACTAACGGTGGTTCACTCCTGCTGGCATTGATGCAGTCGTTGTTGCATGGACTTCACGTGCCGTGAATGCTGCCCATACAGGATTGTGGTCAGAGACCTCGAGTGCCTGTTTCTGGCTCAGGCCATATGTATTTTGTAAATCAAGAACACCCCAACGACCTGTATATTCACCTGTCGTTGTTCGCTGAAAGATAAGATTGTCGTAGGTTTTTGTACGGCGGGTATTGGTTGTTGTGCCAGACACGGCCCACGTGATGTTGTCCAAGGTGCCAAGCCGATCGAACTGCTTTGGTGCGGCATTAAGGTCTCCGAGTAGAATGACGTCATCTTCATCGGGACGTGCCATCTTTAGTGCGAGAAATGCATCGGCCAGTGCATCGACCTCCTCCGGCACTTCGTCAGGATCTGTATGGATATTGATCATCCAGAACGTGAAACTCTGTTCCGGAGGAACCATACGTGATCGGAAGCGCACAAAAAGAGGTGGCCTGTGAAGTCGATCTCCAGGATCATGCATTGTGCCAACGGATGTCGTATCGACTTCGATACGACGTGTATCGTAAAGGAATGTGTACTGTTCCTTACTAACTGTTCGACCAAGTCGTGGCCCAATTACATATTGGTAGCTGCTTCCATCAGCATTCACATGCTTGACGAAACTCGGGATAATATCATTTGATTTTGCCCGTACTTCTTGAATAGCAACGACATCAAAATTTCGAATAACCTTTGCCAGGGTATCCACAACATGAGCCTTGGCCATTTTTGATGTCCCAAATACCTGAATATTGAAACTTGCTATCCGAACATGGTCCGCTGAACGTTGCTCGAGACCAGCACCACTCGCGCATAAAATTTGACTGTTTATAAAAACAACAAAAAATATAGCCAGAAGCCGCGTAGTACGGTTTTGGGTCACCACAGCACCACCCTCCCGCATCTGCTATCGGCGGTTAGGGCGTCTTCACTCAGAGAAGTCTGTGGCGATCACTATTCCTTACCAAATAATGAGTTCCCAGAAATTAGTGAGGAAATAGGAAAAACAAGGTGAATTATGGGTATGATGAAGCTTCCTCAGTTTTCCCTTTCCGGAGATTTTTCCATGCGTTTTTCATTCATGCGACTGACAATTCTTGTTTCTCTTTGTTTCGGAATGTCGCACCATTGTGGTTTTGTTCAAACGGTTAAAGCTGCAGCAGTTGAGCCTTTGAAAGTTTTGATCGTTGCGGGTGGCTGCTGTCACGACTACGCCACACAGACCAAACTGTTGAAGAACGGAATAGAAGAAAGAATCAATGCCTCTGTCGAGGTCATCTATAACCCAGATACTTCGACTGAAGCACGTTTTGAAATCTATGAATCAGATGGTTGGGCTCGGGATTTTGATGTGGTGATTCATGATGAGTGCAGTGCAAATGTAAGTGAGCGGCCGTATGTTGACCGGATTTTGAATGCCCACCGCAATGGAATACCAGCTGTGAATCTCCATTGTGCGATGCACTCCTACCGGTGGGGCAACTTTCAGGAACCGGTGGCAGATGGAGCAGATAATAGCGGCTGGTACGAAATGATTGGGCTTCAGTCATCCCGCCATGGTCCACAATCACCAATTGATGTGACCTACTCGGATCATGTAATTGCAAAGGGATTGTCGTCTTGGAAAACAGTGAATGAAGAACTCTATAATAATGTTCGGGTCTACGACAGTGCTCATATAGTCGCATCTGGTAGACAGATGCAGATGCCGAAAAAAAAGAAAAACAAGCCAGTGGACCCAGCTGTGAAACCTACTGAGGTAGAGGCGGTCGTTGCCTGGACCAATGAATTTGGCCCAAAGAAGACACGAATCTTCAGCACCTCACTCGGTCATAATAATGACACGGTTGGTGATGACAAATATCTTGACCTCATTTGCCGTGGCCTCCTTTGGAGTACTCACAAACTGACGGATTCCGGAAAGCCAGTCGTGGGCTACAGCAAGTAGAATATTCACCAGATTGTTTCTGAGTGAGTTTAGCTTCTTGTGATGAGACAATGATTGTGGTGAGGGAATCCATGTGTTTTTATTCATCTTTAGGCATCCCCTCAGCAGAAAATGGGAAAAGAGGCGGCAGAATCAAGCTTCGTGCGAACTATAGAAGTATTCGTCCTCCAGAACGTGACATGGGAAGGGTGTACTGTATGAGTAAATGGATTCTTCTCGCGATTGCACTTTGTACTACCGCACACGCAGATGTTATTCCTGTACCCGATGCAGTTGTTCCGACAAGGA
>CAXEMW010000041.1:0-17515 GCA_963997395.1 uncultured Planctomycetaceae bacterium | reverse complement strand
ATTTTCAGTTTTTAAAAACGCAGTTGATCTGTTCTCTACCCAAACCCATATCAATTAAAACGAAGGGCAAGGCAGGTATAGCGGCGCATGCCGCAGGTGCTCTGCCATGAATAATAGGATACTGCTTCGTCTCCTATTGGGGTTTTCGAAGCGTCGTGAAAGGCATTGTGGAACCACTGCGCGTGCTCATCTTGGAACTGAACAATTGGAGCCGCGTGCTTTGCTTTCAGCAACATCAAGCGTTGAGTTGCTTGTGGTTGAGCCCGTCCCTCGTTCCGCTATGCCGGTAACGCTGCCAATGCAGGAGGCCGGTTACAGTACA
This sequence comes from uncultured Planctomycetaceae bacterium, assembly GCA_963997395.1. Lineage (GTDB taxonomy): Bacteria > Planctomycetota > Planctomycetia > Pirellulales > UBA1268 > UBA1268. Next base: position 17,193 of record CAXEMW010000041.1, on the reverse strand, counting down.
CCGACTCTCTCGCAGGCGAATGTCGCACCCATTCTCTGGGGAGAAGGATTGTCTGATCCCGGACAGCCCTCTGCCTGGGATCAGACAGGTATGCCACTAGGTGAATTCCATTCATTGCTGAATTTTTCCAAACGGGACACCATCGACCCACTGCTCGCACCTGGTAATCCGAACTTTTGGCATGCCCATGATTTTTTTGTGAATCCTTCCGTGAGTGAAAACTCAACACTTGCAAGTCTGATGCAAGCAGGTGAGTCTGCTGCTGCGCCAACAAATAACCTTTCGGTTTATTGGGTGCCAAGTCTGATGAACACAACGACTGGTGATTTTGTGACACCACTGGATAGTTCAATTGCGTACTACGCAGTTCAAAAGCCGCTGGAACCAAGCAAAATCGTTGACATGCCTGCAGGGCTTTCCATCATTGCCGGATCAGCCATGCCAAGTGAACGTCAGTCTACGGCGGTCATGTTCTGGAACTACATTGGTACATCAACACAGTATGACCACATACCGCAGGGTGATGAGTGGCAGGATTTACCACTGCAGGCTGTCATCATGTTTCCTCAGTTCTGGGATGGAAAAAGTCTTGCGGGAACAAATTTCAAAGATCATATGGCTTATGACCGAGGCGGTGACGGTGGTCCAAGTAGTCACCCATACCTTCTGCCAGAACTGCAACTCCAGATTCATTACGGTCATGTACCAGAGGATGCTTCATTAGTTCTTACGTCGGACTCCATGACAGCAGATCGACCCGACTATGCACCAGGCTGGAGTATGCATGCCGATTTTATTCATACGCCTTGGCCGGAACGAGATGTCGAAGGAAATCTCTACGATGGCTTTGCCCGCCGCGTCAACGACAATCTCCGTTGGCCGACAGTGGCTGGAACTGATGGGAATGCAGCCAGACCAAACCCGATGGGCTTACAGCAACCGTTTACGCCAGCGCCGCTTGTTCTCAACCCAACGCTTCCTGGTATTGATCCACAGCCTGTGAGTGATCAGCCACCAGCAGATGTTCCGCGTGATGTGCCAGCCATGGGCCCACATTTTCCAGGCACCAGACCTTCTCGACCGCTTCTTCACTCTCGTCCGTTGCCTGTAGTTCAACCACGTGAACCACAGCCAGAAAGCCCCACCCCAGCACCTGTTCCAGATGATTCAACACCAAGCCCTATCGTTACACCTACGAATCCAGTTGATGCTATACCACAACTCGCGTTTTCACTTGATTGGCCAGGTCCAGATATCTGGATGGTCGTGGATCGCACAAATGCTCTGTTCGGATACGCAGAGAACATTGCAGCAATTTCCAGTATGTCTGCAACTATTCAGAATGTTGACACGGGTCTTTATCTTCGTCGTGATGGAAGTTTTGGCATTGCAGAATCATTCGATATTGAGATCAACAGAAATAACGGCCATTGGTCGCTGCTGCATACGCCAGTGGCTGGTGGCACATATCGCTTGGTCGTGACGGCCGCAAGCGTTGATGGAACCACTCAGTCGCAAACAACGACATTTAACGTACGTGGTGAACCGAGTGATCCTTCGGTTCAAGATCCTGTATCACCACCACAAGAAGATCCTATACAAAGCCAGCCGATCTTCACGGCTGATTTTGAGAATAGTGGAGCAGGCATCTATACACCCGATCAGCTTCGCGCAGACTGGAATACACCGGCTTGGTCACAGGGTGTCGATGAAGGACGAGTGTCACTTGTAGAGCAGGAATCAGGCAGCACCGTTCTTGCTGTTGAATACCCTGCTGGGGAATATGGCACGAGGGAAACGGGGGCTCAATGGAAACTCAATTTTGACGCATCATATACCAGTGTTGAACTGAGTTACGACGTTCAGTTTGAGGAAGGGTTTGACTTTGTCAAAGGTGGCAAGCTTCCTGGTCTCTTTGGTGGAGAGGGAAATACAGGAGGGGGAATACCAACCGGAATGGACGGTTTTTCAGCCCGCATGATGTGGCGTGGGAACGGTCGTGTTGTTCAGTATGTCTACTATCCAGACCAGCCAGAGCACTTTGGGCATGACATGCCCTGGACAGATCCAGCGACTGGCGAGGACCTCATGTTCACTCCAGGAACATGGCACAACGTCGTGCATCAATTGAAACTCAATACACCTGGGGAAAGGAACGGTGTCTTACGGACGTACTTCGATGGAAAACTTGCCCTCGAAGTGCAGGGTCTTCGTTTTCGTGACACAACAGATTTTGCGATTGATGGAATGTACTTCAGTACCTTCTTCGGTGGAGGGAGTGATTCGTGGTCAACAACTGCTGATGAGACGATTTATTTTGACAACTTCAGAATTTCAGAAACCACATTTGAGGACCAACTCCAACCAGTTGTGCCACCTGAGGTGGCTCCTGAACCAGTCCCGAGTCCTAACCCAACACTACCAAGCGTCGGTGATCAGCCTCTTCCAACAACTGACGTATCGCTCGCACTTGCTGAGGCAATAGCAGATGGTCGTATCCTTGCTTCTCCTGCGGTTGGTGATGCAGTTCCTCATCGTTTTGATGGCACTCCACTGCAGCCTTTGACAACCTCAAGATTCAATCAGGCAGTCCCATCTTCAGACTGGTGGTCATCTGTTGTTATGCCAGTATTTGGTGATGATTTCTCTGCTCCACTCCACGCCCATCCACTGACCGTGCAGGCTACCTCAACAGGGCTCCTTGTCGGTGCACCGACTGAGACGACTGTTGCTGTTACAGGTGCGACAACAGCAGAATATAAAACTCCTCATCGGTTTGATCTGCAACTTGAGCTTCTTCAACAAGATCCTGCTAGCCGGTTTGCCGTTGAAGAATACGGAGACTGGTCGTTCACCGGCAGATGGCTTGGTGGTGATACTCAGCCAACTGCTACCCTTGCGCAAGGATCACCAGTCGTGTGGCTTGACGATGTTAATTTTGAGCAGATGGTTGTTGTGCCGACTGATGGCAATGCTGACATTGAAATAGGGAGTAACTATGCATTTGTCACGGTTGCTGGTCGAACATCACTCGTTCTTGGTCCAGAAGGGTCACGGCTTGAAGTTCTGCCTGAGGGAATCGTTGTACGTGGGGTTCCACGTGGTGAACTTGCTGTTGGACTGCTTCCAGAGAGTGTTGAAGAAACGCGAGTACGATTTCTCGAAACAGCAGGAAATCGTCTAGATACAACACAGTTTTCATGGGACACACATTCAAATCCATTTGATATTCGAGTGCGATATGAGTTTGGGGCAGAAGAATCGTCAGAGGTCCTGCTCGCTGCCTATCCGCATCTGACCCGGTTGGCAGCAACACCAGATTCACTTGGACAGTCTGTGGGCTCATCGGGCTATGTCAGTCCGCGAGGTGAGTTGGGACTGGTGTCAACAACTGGTTTTGATATTAATGTTCCAGCTCGTGGTGTGCTCCCTACACTTCCAGCAGTGCTCACCGGGGATCAGCTCAATACTCTCCGAGATATGGTTCGTAATGACCCTGCAGCGATAGATCCTGCTGGAACATTGAATCGCTATGGCGATACCTACTGGGCTGGAAAAGCGATGCTCAAACTGTCACAGCTCGCTCAACTTGCTGAGATCACTGGCCAGACAGAGGTGCGTGAGCGAATTCTCGTAGCACTCAAAAATGAACTGAGTGATTGGTTTACGGCGACAGGTGAATCAGGCGACAAACACTTTGCCTACAACGCAGAGTGGGACACGTTGCAAGGATACCCAGATAGCTTTGGTTCTGCTGGTGATCTCAATGATCATCATTTCCATTATGGCTATTTCATTCACGCCGCTGCACTTGTTGGGAGTTTTGATGCCGAATGGGCGATGAATCAAAAGCAGATGGTGGACCTGCTCGTAGCTGATGTAGCCGGTACCGATATTGCTGGGAACATGCTGCCACGCTTACGAAGCTTTAGCCCGATGGCTGGGCATTCATGGGCATCAGGACACGGAGCCTTTGCCAGTGGGAACAATCATGAATCAAGTTCAGAATCCATGAACTTTGCAACAGCCGTGATGCTCTGGGGGGAGATGACTGGTGATACGGGAATGACAGGTCTTGGTCAGATGCTCTACAGCGTTGAGGCCGAAGCCATTTCAGAGTACTGGTTCAATCGGTATGGCACGGTCTTTCCTGAAAGCTTTCCACATGAATCTCTTGGAATGGTCTGGGGTGATGGCGGGAGTCATGCCACCTGGTTTTCTGCCGAACCAGAAATGATTAAGGGAATCAATTTTCTTCCGTTTCACGGCGGCTCTTTGTATCTCGCAGAAATGGCCCGGGACCCCACAGCGTTACTCACCGAAATTGAGCAACTTGGTGGTGGTGTCATTGATGATTGGCCAGGAATTATCTTGCAGTACGAGGCACTGGTAAACCCTGAGGCAGCAGCAAATCGACTGGCTTTCGGAGGAATAGGAACCGAAGAAGGCCAGACAATGGCACAAACGTATTTCTGGACAACGGTGTTATCAAATATTGGTACACCAACATCGGTGATACGAGGAGATCATCCGCTCTCTGCTGTGTTTCAAAAAGAAGGAGTCACAACCTACGTCGCTTATAACGCTGGGAAAGAAAATATAACCGTTCGTTTTAATGATAATACGGCCATTGAAGTGCCAGCAGGAGAAACAGTGACTCGGCAAAGACTTGGAAATTCTGATCAACTTGTCGATCCAATAGACGTTGATCGATTATCGGATCAACCAGCCAGAGAGCCTGGCTTGCCTTCGACACCATCGCTGAGTCTCGTGTCTTCAACAAATACGGTGCGACTTCTGGTTGATTCAACAACTGGTTTGGCATTTGTCCAGGAATCTGCCAATGAACCACTCCTGATTCGTCGCGCCGACGATTATTTTAATGGAGATGTCCCGCTTGTTCGCGGGACGGCCACACTTGTTGCGGCTGCTCGTGATGATCTCGGTAGAATTCGTGTACTCGATGTGAGCGAATGGGGTGCATTCGCATGGATCCTTGATGAGAACGGAATGTTTCAAGCAGAAGAAGGACCAACAGACTCCACGCTGTCCTCAAAAGAGGTCCTGTTCCAGATCGATCTTGATGGGGATGGAGTCATAGGCATGTCTTCGACCCCATGACTTTTTGTCCACATGGAGTGCTCACATCATGTAGCCAAAGCCAGTATTCCTTTGGTTTTTCGGAGCTAATGGACTTCCTTACGTGGTGCAAAGACAGTGCTTTTCGTCTCGGTTTATCAGGCAGGCTCCGGGTGCGAGCCGTCCTGCTGCCAATTCAGGCCCATTCGGTGTAAATTCGTAGGGTCTCTATTTCATAGGCATAGTCTACCGAGAGCATTATGAAGCCCCGTGAAGTCATCGCGATGTGTCGCGAGAAAGAAGTCAAAGCAGTCGATCTCCGATTTGTTGATTTTCTTGGTACCTGGCAGCATTTCACAATTCCAGTTGCCAAGTTGGAAGAAGAAGTTTTTGAAGATGGAATCGGGTTTGATGGCTCAAGCATTCGTGGCTGGCAGGCAATTAATGAAAGCGACATGTTGCTTGTTCCTGTTCCGGACACAGCATTTGTCGATCCATTTACAACCGTGCCAACGCTTGCCGTCATCTGCATGGTGCAAGATCCGATTACCCGTGAAGACTATTCTCGTGACCCACGATTCATTGCTCGTAAAGCGGCGATTTATTTAGAGGGAACTGGTATTGCTGATACGTGCTTTATTGGTCCGGAAGCAGAGTTTTTTGTCTTTGATGCAGCCCACTTTGATCAAACTGCGCATGAGGGCTTTTATTCAATCGACTCAGCTGAAGCTGAATGGAATCGAGGCAGCGGCAGTCATGGGTATCAGGTGCGACACCGTCAGGGGTACAGCCCAGTTCCACCAACTGATCAGATGATGGATATTCGCACAGAAATGATGCTCACCATGATTCAGTGTGGTATTGATGTCGAAGCACAACATCATGAGGTTGCCTCAGCCGGTCAATGTGAAATTGATATGCGATATCAGAGCCTTGTACGGATGGCTGATCACCTCTGTCTCTATAAATATATTGTTCGGAACGTCGCGCGAAGACATGGACGAACAGCGACATTCATGCCAAAACCAATCTATGGAGATAGTGGATCAGGAATGCATGTGAATCTTTCCTTATGGAAAGAAGGCAAGCCCCTCTTTGGTGGCTCTGGGTATGCAGGACTGTCTGACATGGCACTGCATGCACTCGGTGGAATTCTGAAACATGCACGAGCGCTTCTTGCACTGACGAATCCAACAACAAATAGCTACAAACGACTCGTCCCGGGTTATGAGGCACCCATTAATTTGGCGTATTCTCAGCGAAACCGTTCGGCGGCGTGTCGAATTCCAATGTATTCAACAAATCCGAAGACGAAACGGATTGAATTTCGTTGTCCAGATCCGACGTGTAATCCATATCTTGCGTTTTCTGCAGTTCTTATGGCAGCTATCGATGGGATTCAAAATCATATTGATCCTGGTGAACCACTTGACCGTGATATCTACGATATGCCGCCAGAAGAATTGGCCAATGTCTCAAAAACGCCAGCAGCTCTTGGCGAATCAATTGATGCACTCGAGCAGGATCATGATTTTCTTCTGCGCGGCGACGTGTTCACTGAAGACGTCATCCGTACCTGGATTTCACATAAAAGAAATCACGAGATCATACCGCTACGATCTCGCCCACATCCTTGGGAATTCTGCCTTTATTTCGACGCATGACATCTCTGGATACAGTTGGTGGAACGAAAGGTTGGCAAGTTAGGCAATCAGGGAAACAACTGCCTTCCGTTCGGAGAATACCATTCTGATCGTGCCGGCTGTACCGATTCTCCTATTCGTCGAGAGTGAATGTGCACTCAAAGAGGACGATGACCTGAACGGTGGCAGGGGGAGTTCGAATGCTCAAGCAGTGGCAAATAGTTTTATATGTCGTAACCGTGACGCTTGTTGTGGCAACTGTAAACCGAGCGTTGGCAGTTGAATCGTCTGATGGGTGGCGGCCCAAGTCGAGGTCAGAACCTAAAGAAGTGACTTCAAATAAGGATGAAGAGATGCTTCAGTTGGTTCCAGGTGAGATCAATCAGGCGGTTGCCGACGATGGAACAAAAGACGAACCATTTGATTGGATGGATGAACGCTACGGCCCACAAGATCCAGCAGTGCAAGGCAATTCCAATACTGTAGGTGCCAATGAGGTTGTCATGATGGCCTCGCAAGCGCCACCGCCGTCTGGAAGTCAGGCTTCACAAGAGGGCTCATGTAACAGATGGTGTACGTGCCAACAGCGACGTACCTGTAAACAGTGTGGCCTTCATCTTCCGAGCTTTGCGATGTATCCGACTGATACGAAAGAGTCAGCAGGAGGATACCTCAACCTCGCTGATGCAAATCCGCAGAAAGTATTTGAGGATATTCGTATTGGGCTGAGTCAGGTAAATGATCAGATTCAATCAACACTCGGTCGCTTCTAAATCTGTGTGACTGATTACCAGACGGTTTTCCCACCATTGACCGCAATGGTTTGGCCGGTCACGAACGATGCTTCATCGCTGGCAAAGTAGGTGACAGCCCAGCCAACATCGTCAGGTTTCCCCCATCGCCCCATGGGAACAGTCTGAATATATCCATCCTTATCTTCTTGGGGGTCGTCCTTGTGCCGCTCTGTTGGAACCCATCCTGGAGCAACCATATTGACCGTGATGCCGTGGGGAGCAAGTTCATTTGCCATACTGCGCGACCACCCCGTCTGGCCGCCTTTCGCTGCAACGTAAGCTGAAAATGGCGCGACACCGAGCAGGAAAACTTCACTGGTAATGTTGATGAATCTTCCACATTTCCGTTCTTTCATTCCTGGTAGAAGTCGACTGGCCAGCAGGTACGGACTCTTCACGAAAAAATCGAGCATCTGTTGGTAGAAGTCCCAGTCATATTCTTCTATGGGCTTGAGTGGTTGTGCAGGAGTGGCATTGAGAACTGCGATGTCGATCGGGCCAAGGGACTGTTCGATCGCTGTAGCCATTGAGTCAATGTCTTCAGCATTCGTGACGTTTGCCTGAAAGAGTTCAGCAGTGAGCCCCATTTCATGGAACTCGGCAAGAGTGGACTCTGCTCGCTTTTTATTATTGGCATAGTTCAGAGCAATTTTTGCACCGGCTCGACCAAGGCATGCAGCAGTTTCTTTGCCGAGCCCTGTTGAAGATCCAGTGACGAGTGCAACTTTGTTGTGAAGTGAAAATGGTGGCATGATTTTTAAAGAAAAGGTGTGAGGGTCTTGTAAATGGAAAGAGCGTGTGGTGGGCTGGGAGCTGGTGCCGAAGGAACACGTTTCTAAACCAGGCTTGTTTTCTATCTCTTTGATATAAAGCCAATGATCATATGTGAAATAGCTTAGCCAAAACGCATATGTAAAAAAGCGTAGCGAGAATGCGCAATTTTATATGATCCGACACAGTTGTCATGGTGCGCTAGAAAACAGGTGCATCATCCAGAATATGGCCCCAGATCGTTCTAGAGCCGCAAAGCCAACAAAACAGAGTGATTCCTCTCCGTTTTTTTTGTTTTCGGTAAGGCTGGTTTAGAATACGAGGTAGTCTTTCAGAGGAATGTATTCGCTATGGCACAACGTATTTCCCGTCTCACACTATTCGGAGTGGCACTGGCTGTCTTTTCCAGCTTCTCTGGCTTTCATCAGGTGACAGCTGCTGATTTTTCTCACGATATCCAGCCACTGCTGGCCAAGCGATGTTTTGCGTGCCATGGCCCTGATACGCAGGAAGCGGGATTACGATTTGATACTGCAGAATCGGCAATTGCTGAACTTGATAGTGGGTATCGGGCTATTGCGCCGGGTGATGTCGATGCGAGTGAGATTCTGTCGCGTGTGACCTCGACAGACCCTGATCTCCAAATGCCACCAGAAGGTACAAGGCTTACTCATGACGAAGTTTCGGCACTCCGTGACTGGATTCATGATGGAGCACAGTGGAAAGAGCACTGGGCATTTCGACCGCTTACGAGTCCTGACGTACCAACACTTGAATCAGGAAGTAAAACTCACGAAACAAACCCGATTGATGCATTTATTCAGGCAGGGCTGGCAAAGCATTCGTTGCCCATCCCTTCCAAAGCAGATCGTCGAACGTTATTACGCCGAGCGACCTACAACGTAACAGGTCTGCCACCATCAGAAGAAGAAACTCAAGCCTTTCTCGCTGACAGGTCACCAAATGCGTGGGAGCGAGTTGTCGATCGGCTGCTGGCATCACCTCATTATGGTGAGCAGTGGGCCCGGCATTGGCTTGATCTTGTTCGATATGCAGATACGAACAGTTACGAGCGGGACGGGAATAAGCCGCATTCATGGCGGTATCGTGATTATGTCATTCGTTCATTTAATAATGACAAACCATTCGATGACTTCGTGATTGAACAGCTTGCTGGTGATGAGATTTCAAAGCCCACGGCAGAGAGTCTTATTGCAACAGGATACTATCGTTTGGGCATCTGGGATGATGAACCAGCCGATAAACTCCAGCATCGCTACGACCAACTTGATGATGTGGTTGCGACAACAGCGAAAACATTTCTTGCAATGACCATCGATTGTGCCCGATGTCATGATCACAAGATCGATCCAATTCTTCAGAAAGATTACTACTCGCTCCTCGCATTCTTTCAGAACATCACACCTATGGGTGACCGGCAGATGAACCCAGACTTCATCGAGCAGCCACTTCCCGAAGGAGGGATGACGCCTGAAGAAGCCAAAGATATTGCAGTTGATACAAATCGTCGGCTTCAGGAAGCCCGTGGAGAAGTGAAAGCTATTCAGCGACGCATCAAAGAGTATGGCGAGCAGGCACGAGACGAACTGACGAAGAAAGACATGAAAGTATGGCGTGAAAAGGTTAAGCAGCTCGAGCAAGAAAAAGCCGAAGTAGCCAAAATGCCAGCAGCTCTTGTTGTTACGGAATATGGAACCAAAGCCCCGGATACGTTCGTTCTCTATCGCGGTAACCCCCACGCAGAGACGTCTCCTGAACTCCTTGTTGAGCCGGCATTTCCGTCTGTCTTAAAGGCAGTTGCTCCTGTGATCGAGCCACCTGAAAATGGTCGCTCAACTGGTAGGCGGCTTGCTCTTGCAAAGTGGATTGTGTCAGCAGGCAACCCGCTTACTGCACGTGTTCTTGCCAACCGAATCTGGCAGTATCACTTTGGTCGAGGGATTGTCCGAAGCCCCAGTAACTTTGGGTTTGCTGGCGATCCTCCCACCCACCCAGAGTTACTCGACTGGTTAGCGGCAGAATTGCTTCGGCACGACTGGCAACTCAAAGGCCTGCAGAAAACAATTCTGATGTCAGCGGCGTATCAGGCAGCCTCCACACCAAATGAAAAAGCATATGCAAAGGATTCAAGAAATGAATCATTTTGGCGATTTGATATGCGACGCCTTTCGGCTGAAGAGATACGAGATACGGTGCATGTAGTCAGTGGTGCTTTCAATCCAAAGATGTACGGTCCCGGTATTTACCCTGCGATTCCCAAGGAAGTGCTGGCAACGCAGTCGAAACCAGGTAAGGGGTGGGGAAATTCCTCACCAGAAGAACAGGCTCGTCGTAGCGTGTATATCCATGTCAAGCGATCGTTACTCACTCCGATACTTGCTGATTTTGATCTGGCCGATACAGACACGACATGTCCCGTTCGGTTCGTCACTACGCAGCCAACACAGGCTCTCGGCATGATGAATAGTGAATTCATGCAACGACAATCAAAAGTATTTGCTGAACGCATCGCGGAAGAAGCTGGTGGCCCAGATCGATCAGATACGGAAGCCTGTGTACGGCGAGCAATTGAAGTTGCTCTTGTTCGGAAGGCACAAGATGATGAAGTGGCACATGGCCTCGCACTTATAGATGAATTGGAAACAACTGAGGGCATCAGCCCGGGCCGATCACTCGAACTCTACTGTCTGTTTCTTTTGAACCTCAATGAATTTGCCTATCTCGATTGATTCAAATAGAAATTGATTGAAAAAAACCAGAAAGCACTTTGGAATCAACAATGAGTACACCAGACCCCAAGCCCCGTGGTACGTTCTGTGGCCAAACCCGCCGCGAGTTTTTCTGGGAGGCCGGAGGATCCTTTACAGGCCTGGCGCTCTCTGGCCTGTTGGACGGCGACTTTTTTGCCCGTCAAACGCATGCGGCTGATGGAGTGACGGGGTATCAGAACCCACTGGCAGCAAAGCCGCCGATGTTTGCACCCAAAGCGAAGAGTGTCATCTTTCTATTCATGTATGGTGGGCCAAGTCATGTCGACACATTTGACTATAAACCTGCCCTCTATCCCCTTGATGGAAAAATTATCAAGGTAAAAACAAAGGGTCGCGGTGGTGAGCGAAGCGAAAGCCGGGCGGTTGGACCAAAGTGGAAGTTCAAGCAATACGGCCAATGTGGGAAATGGGTCAGTGATCTTTTTCCCCATATTGGTCAGCATGTTGATGACATTGCGTTTATTCATTCAATGACAGCCGATTCACCAATTCATGGGTCAGCAATGCTCCAGATGAATTCAGGAAAAATTCAGTCAGGTGCACCATGTCTTGGCTCCTGGGTGAATTATGGCCTAGGAAGTGTCAATGAAAATCTCCCTGGATTTGTTGTCATGCTGGACAAAAAAGGTGGCCCTATTTCAGGAGCAAAAAATTGGGCAAGTGGCTATATGCCAGCGACCTATCAGGCAACACTGCTTCGAAGTCAAGGTGATCCGATTCTAAACTTAGCACCGCCAGACGACATGCCTTTGGCAGCTCAACGGGCCTTGCTGGATTCATTACGACAATCAAATTCAGAACACTTTCTCTCACGAGGTGACAACTCAGAGCTTGCCGCTCGTATTGCTTCCTATGAGTTGGCGTGGCGAATGCAAGAGCATGCGCCAGAAGCGGTTGATCTCTCTCAAGAAACTGTGGAAACAAAGAAACTCTACGGGCTTGATCAGGATCGAACTGCTCACTTTGGTCGCCAGTGTCTGTTGGCGCGGCGAATGGTCGAGCGTGGAGTCCGCTTTGTGCAGGTGTATTCTGGTGGTGCCCATAATGATGACAACTGGGATGCCCACGGTGATCTTGAAAAGAACCATGAATTTCATGCAGGCAATACGGACCGACCCATTGCTGGTCTTCTGGCTGATCTGAAGCGGTCAGGCCTACTTGATGAAACACTTGTGATTTGGGGTGGTGAATTTGGACGACAGCCAACAGCTGAATATGCAAAAGGAACGGGGCGAGATCATAATTCCTTCGGCTTTACGATGTGGATGGCAGGTGGGGGTGTGAAAGGTGGGGTAAGCGTTGGTGAGACCGATGAACTCGGCTCGGCAGCTATTGCGCCTGGACCGGGACATGGCAACGGAGAGAAAGCGGGATATCACGTGAAAAGCCTTCATGCCACAGTCCTTCACTTGCTGGGTCTCGATCCAAATCGATTAAGCTACTTTTTTGGGGGCCTCGATCAGAAATTAGTCGGTGTCGAACACGTGCAGCCAATCAAAGAATTGTTGGGATGATGAAAATTCAAATCATGATGAAACTTTGTTGTCCTGCATCCCCCCCGACCGATCGGTGTGAAATGACCAACCTTGCTACAAAGCAAACCACCTGCGCACAAAGCATGGTCTCTGAATGGGAAGAGTGGGCTTCGCGAGGAGGCGTAGATTGGAAGAACCTGCCTCACAGAAGTAACTACACAAAGTAAGCTACACGAGAAGGAGCTGACATGCGCGTTGGAGTGATTAAAAAAATATGCCCCATCCTTTTGGCACTCGTCGGCGTTCTGTTTCTTCCAGGAAGCAGAACGGACGCGGCGGAAAGACCTCCAAATATCATTATGGTTTTCATTGATGATATGGGGTGGGGTGACTTTTCATGTTTTGGTAACACTGCTGCCTCGACGCCCGCCATTGATGAGCTGGCTGAAGAGGGTGTGCGATTTACGCAGTTCTATGTGAACTCACCTATCTGTTCACCATCACGGGTTGCTCTGACAACGGGACAGTATCCTCAGCGATGGCGAATTGGTTCGTATCTCGCCAGTCGATCTGCGAATCAGAATCGTGGCATCGCAGAATGGCTTGATCCGGCTGCACCAACCCTTGCTCGGATGCTTCACGATGCTGGCTATGCTACGGGGCATTTTGGAAAGTGGCACATGGGCGGGCAGCGTGATGTTGATGATGCACCACCAATTACTGACTATGGCTTTGATCGTTCTCTCACGAATTTCGAGGGTATGGGTGCAAAATTGCTGCCACTAACCATGACACCGGATGGGAAGGGAGGTCGTATCTGGCAGGATGCAGAACGCTTGGGAAGTCCAGTAACCTGGATGCAGCGATCAGAAATCACAGGTGGGTTTACTGCTGCCGCCCTAGAGTTCCTCAAAGAAGCTCACGCAGCAAAGAAACCGTTCTATCTCAATCTATGGCCGGATGATGTGCACAGCCCATACTGGCCGCCGGTTGATCAGTGGCAGGATGGAAAGCAAGAAAAATACCGGGCTGTTCTTGAGGCCATGGATGCACAACTTGCAGTACTCTTTGAACACATTCAAAATGATAAAGAGCTTAAGCGAAATACTCTGATTCTAATCTGCTCTGACAACGGACCAGAACCAGGTGCCGGTTCTGCGGGACCGCTACGTGGAGCAAAGACAACGCTCTACGAAGGTGGTATTCGATCACCACTGATTGTTTGGGGGCCAGGAATAGTTGCTCAAGAAGCGAGTGGAAGTACTGATACAGAATCATGTTTCGCAGCCTTTGATCTTGTGCCGTCACTTCTTGAGATTGCGGGAATCCAGCATAGTGAAGAAATTCCATTTGATGGGATGGATGTCTCACCCGCACTTCGCGGTAAGCAATCAGTGATCCATGGTCCAATATATTGGCGGCGGCCACCCGATAGAAAGATGTATAAGGCACTCGGTGATACAGTGCTTCCTGATCTAGCGGTTCGAGATGGCAATTGGAAGCTTCTGTGTGATTATGATGGACAAAATATACAGCTCTTCGATCTACACAAAGATCCGGGTGAAAAAAACAATATTGCAGCAGATTTTGATAAGGTTCGGGATCGTCTTTGTCAGCAACTCGTGAGCTGGAACGAGGACCTTCCATTAGATAATGGTCAATCCCTTGGCGTGCAAGAAATGCAGAAAGCACGAGTGGGCCCTGCAAACGTCACAGGATATTCACTGATAGCTGCCGATGGATCCAAGAAAACGTTGGCAGGAGTCAACTCCGATGGCAGCGTCGCATGGAAAGTCCCGTGCGGGGCGATACACGATCTTCATATTTTACCGAATGGTCATCTTCTCTACCAGGATGGGTGGACGCATATCATTGAGCTTGATCAGAGTCGACAGAAAGTATGGGAGTACGATGCCACAAGTAATGGAAATTCAAACAAGAAAGTTGAAATCCATGCGTTTCAGCGGCTTGCCAGTGGCGACACAATGATTGTTGAATCGGGGCCAGCCCGCATCCTTGAAGTAAATAACGATGGGGTCATACAAAAAGAGATAGCACTTACTGTCGATACGCCTTCGCATCACTCAGACACTCGCAACGTGAGAAAAACTGAAGTTGGAACCTATCTCGTTGCCCATGAAAAAGATGGTGTGGTCCGCGAATACGATTCAGTTGGAAAAGTTATCTGGGAATTCGACGTCCCTCTTTTTGGGAAGCAACCAAAGTCAGGGCATGGCCCGGAGGCTTTTGGAGATCAAGTTTATTCTGCTGTACGACTTGAGAGTGGAAATACACTTATCGGAACGGGCAATGGTCACAGTGTGCTTGAGGTGACTCCCGACAAGGAAATTATCTGGAAGCTTGATCAACATGATCTCCCGGGTATTACACTGGCCTGGGTGACGCAGGTCCGGCGACTACGAAATGGAAATACGTTGTTCGTAAACTGTCACGCGGGGCCGAAGAATCCTCAGATTATTGAGGTGACGCCCGACAAAGAAGTAGTCTGGACCTACCGGGACTTTGATCTTTTTGGCAACGCCCTCCCTGTTGCAGTTGTTGACACAGAGTAATTCGCACGTTGAATCAACGAGAGGGTCCCTTATTCGCTCTTTTGTCGGCGACGAAGCTTGAAAGAGTAATACTTATTCTCAGGTGTTGGATCAATAAATTCCCGAGGACGTGGCTGCCCGCCCCAAGCGAATGTCACTGTTGCAGACTCATAATCAGATTGAAAGATGCCCTTCACTTCCCAATAACCTTCTAAGTCCTGAAGATTGATTTTGTGAGGCGTGCTGCTTCCAGAAAAAGTTATTGCATATTCCGAATCAACGAAGTCAGTTTGTGAGTTTGGCTCGCGACCAAGTACTCGTATCTTCTCACGAGTTATTTCAACCCAGGCGTGAACCGGGACTTTTCGAAGCGCTATCAATCCACGCTCCTCCTTGCCCCACTGATTCGCCGCAACGATGTCCCAATCACCAAGCAGGTGTGTCGGTATGTCAGTTATGGTCTTTGCTGATGTCGAGACGTTGCCAGCTATGGCGAGTGCACACAAAGCCAAAAGAACTCGGTAATAATTGACTGAGAAAATACGCATCGCAGAGGCTCCTTCTTCCTGGGCTGTTTATAAGGGAGGTGCTTGCCGAAGAAAAATACCGACATCATCGGTCTTTGGTTGATCGTTATCCATTTGAGGACCTGGTCCCCCATCGTCTTTACCATTCGGCCCAACCGAGTAGATGGCCACACCATCATCCTTGCTCGAATAACGTATACGCGATGTATCGATAAAAGTATCTTTTGGAAGGCATGGAAGAAAATCAGGGACGAGCGAGTCTGCTTTCTCTGGAAGGCTGTCGTGTACTATTCGATACTCTGTGGCAGCAATAGCGACCAATATGGCGGCATGTCGCATTCTCACCTTTTCAGCATTCTCAATTGCTTTACCAATCGCTGGTGTTAGGAGTGCCGTTATAAATCCCTTTGGTCTGCCAGATGATAAGCCATCTTCGATACGTTTTAAAATAGTCTGTTTTCCTGCGTATGAATCAGAACTCTCGGCTACTCTTTTGTAGCTGTGCATCGTTTGTCGGTAGGCAGTCAGATCTTGGGGGAAGAGGAAAATGCGATACGCAGCCAACGCTGGATTGAGAAAAATATTTTGCTGATAGATCGAGTCAGGAACGTTTAAGTCATCCATGATAAATGAAGCAAGTTCTAATTGATCAAATTCACCTGTTCCAAATATCGAAAAGACGTTTAAGCCAAAAGCCTCTTCGCCATAAATATTTTTTGCTAAAGATGGCGGGGTGGAAAGAAAGTTATGGATGTCATTGCGTTTCAAGAGAGCGAGACTATCACTATCGATGAATGGAAGAATGTCAATGAGGACATTCACAGCAATGCCATCAATAGCAAGGCCTACGAGCCCAGAAATAAGAATAGGCTCAGACGATGCATGCAGGCTGATTTTCATAATCGAGCTTACATCATCGAGAGCCGCCGGTATCTCACCGATTGATGCTTGATAGCGTGCGGATGCGGCAAGAATTCTGGCAGCATCACGAAAAAACTGAACCTCTGGAAGGAGCATGTCAAACGACGGACGAGTGTAGTCGCGTGTAAATCGACAGACCGGTCGTGCTGCTGCTTGGCGAAGGAGATCAAGAGTTTCCGCGTGTCTTGTGAGAAAAGTAATATTTTCTTCGGTGATTGGATTTGCGAAGGGCTGCGCATTGTCTTGCAGAAATCCCTGAAACGCATCATCGTCTTCAAAAATTAGGGATGCTCCTCGATAGAGCCCCTCTGCATTTTCTTGTTCAGGAAGATTTGGAGGAAGATGAGTGGTCATCAAAACAGCAGCTTCAGTCTGGAGCGCCTGAGCTTTTGTTGCAACGGTTTGATTAAGGTAAAGAATGGTTCCTGCTGTGACGCTCTTTGTCAGTAAAAAGAGCGTAAACAATGCGAGTGGAGGCCAGTTTGCAGCAGGCACTGTCTTCCATCCACCACCGTCTGGCTGGGTGCCTCGGAGGAGAATCAGGCCACTTCCTATAAGTGTTGAAATAAAAATAGAAATGGCTAGTGGGAACCAGTTAACCTGAAGATGAGCAACGAATGCAAGAATGGTTGTGAATGC